>DATKRK010000001.1:0-3879 GCA_035532215.1 Pirellulales bacterium
CACGACCCGGCTGACCTTTTTTCGATTGCCGGCGGAGAGCCGGTCGCTGAACGAGTGGTCGGGGAGTTGGTCAATATATTGTTCGATGAGTTGGACGGCTTTGTCCTCGTCCTTTTTGTAAAAGGGCAGAGTCAAGGCGAACAGGCGGATCGCCGAATTGAGCGTGTCGGGAGGGTTGTGGGTCCCGGTCCAAAAATCGACCATCGCCTGCCGATAGCGGCCCTTCATCGGCCCAAGCGACCCTGTCTTGGTTGAGCTGCCGGTTGTTTTGATGATGGTCGTGGCCGTCGTTTTGAGCTGAACCGGTCGTCGTTCGGGGATCGCCAGCCGTTCCTCGATATAATTAAAAACCTGTTTCTTGGCCATGTACTTTCGGCCGTGATGTATCCAGGCGAGTGACCGTACTTCCGGGCCATTCTTGACGGGCGTGCTACGTTGCGAGGATTGCGGGGCACATCCTTTTTGCAATGGAGGCGAGCTATGGCCCGGATGATGAACGCCAGCAAGCGCAAGCTTTGGGGCGATCGGTTTCGACGATTTGATGTTTGCGACTTGACCGTCGGCGAGTTTTGTCTGGCTGAGGGCGTTTCGACGCCCTCGTATTATCAATGGCGCAGGAAGTTGCGTCCCTTAAGGAAGTGTGAATCGGCGCCGGTTCAGAAGCCGGCTTTCTTGCCGGTTCGCGTTCTCGCACCGAAACCGCCTGCCGCGGCCGTCGAAATTCGCCTGCCCAACGGCGCTCGGGTGATCGTGACGATGATCGATACCCAATCGATGGCGGCGGCGATCGTGGCGGCTGGGCAGGCACGGAGCGTGGACGAGCAGCAGGAGGAATCGGAATGCTGAACTTTCCGAACAACGCAAGCATCTATCTCTGCGCCCAGGTCGTCGATCTCCGGAAGAGTTTCGACGGACTGAGCGGCCTGGTCGAGTCGGTGTTTCAGCGGAACGTCCTTGACGGGCACCTGTTCTTGTTCGTCAACAAGCGGCGCGACCGTATCAAGGCGCTGTGGTGGGACCGTGACGGGCGAGTGCTCTGGTACAAACTTCTTGAGCACGGCACGTTCGAGACCCCGCAGCCCGCCTCCGGCCAGACCTACGTAACGCTCGACGAGACCGAATTGGCGATGTTACTCGGTGGCGTTTCGTTGGCGAGCGCCAAGCGACGTAAACGGTTTTCACTCGCCAGTTGAATTGAATCCGCCGGCGCGCGAAGCCCGCCGACGCCGGTCGCTGCCGATGAACCAGAAGACGAAGCCCGTCTTCTGGTTTTTTTTCGCGAAGCGCGAAACCTTTTGCCGACTTTCGACATAAATAGATATCATGGATGAATCCACGCTCAACGCTTCGCCGGATGCGCCGCCGCTGCCCAGCGACTTGCCCACCTGCCATGCTCTTCTCGTGGAGCAGGCGCTCACCTTGGTGGAACTGCAAGAGGTGCGCACCAACCTTTCGCAAGAGAACGAAGAACTGAAGCTGACGATCACGAAGCTGATTTTGCAACTGCAGGGGCATCGCCGTGAGCGAATGGTCGTGGACCCGAATCAACTGCCGCTGAACTTCGGCGACGATCCGGCCACGGGCGACGCCCTGGCCGACGCGGCGGCGGAAGCCCAGAAGATCATCATTGAATACACGGTGCGGCGCGAGCTCAAGAAGAAGTCGAAGCCCCGCGACGAGCGATTTCCCGAGCATCTCCCGCGCGAGGAGAAGGTGACCGACGCGCCCGAGAGCGAGAAGCAGTGCCCCGAGCACGGCCCGAAAGAACTGATCGGCTATGATACGACGGAAACGCTCGTGCTCGAGCGCCCGAAGCTTAAAGTGCTCGTCACCAAGTACCCGAAATATGCTTGTCCGCAGGCCGCTCCGTGTGGCGTGGCCCAGGCCAAGCGTCCCACCGGCCTCGTGGAAGGGAACCGCTACGACACGAGCATTGCAGCCGAAATCATCACCGGGAAGCAAGCCCTCCACTTGCCCTTGTACCGGCAGCAGGACTGCTTCGCCGGTTGCGGATGGACACCATGGCGTTCGACGCTCTTGAACATCCTGGCGTCCGCTGGTGAGGTGTTGCGGCCGTTCGCGGCGTACCTTCGTCAGTTGGTCGTGGAAAGCGACGGGGTCGGTTGCGACGAAACGCGGGTCACGCTCCTGCTGCCGGCGACGATACCCGCGATCGATCCGGATGATCCCCGTTCGCGACGGATCCACGACGTCATCAGCCAGGCCCACAAGGAAGGGCGCAAGAGCATCTCGGCGCGAATGTGGGCCTACCGCCCGTTCGTGTTGCCCATCAACGTGTTCGACTTCACGGTGAGTCGACATCGCGACGGGCCGGATGAAGTTCTGAAATCCTTCGCTGGCAAGTTGATGGCCGACTGTTGGTCGGGATTCCAGAAGATCGAACTGCGTAGCGACGCGCGGATCGAACGAGCGGCATGCTGGACTCATGGACGCCGAAAGGTTTTGGAAGGCTGCTCGAGCCATCCGCAGCAGGCGACCGTCTTGCTGGCACTGATCCAGCAGTTGTACGACATCGAAGAGCGCGCGAAGACGTTTTCGTATGACGACCGCCGTGCCCTGAGGGAACGGGAGTCGGATCCCGTGTTGGGCCGCATCCGTGAATATCTCGACAGTGACGCACTCACGCGGGTGCTGCCAAAGAGCGTATTCGCCGAAGCAGTGAACTACCTGCGGAATCACTGGCAGGCGCTGAATGTTTACGTGACGGACGGGCGCATGCCGATCGACAACAACGACCTGGAACAGTTGATGAAGCAAATCGCGGTCGGCCGGAAAAACTGGCTGTTCGTTGGCAGCGTGGAAGCGGGCAACCGAGCCGCCATCCTGCAGACGATCGTCAGCACGGCCCTGCGAAACGACCTCGACGTGTGGGCCTACGTGAAGGACGTACTCGATCAGTTGTTAGCCGGCTCGGCCGACTACCACTCACTGCGCGCCGATGTTTGGAAGGAATCGCACCCCGAGCACATCCGCAACTATCGCGCCGACGAGCGGCGAGACGCCGCCGATCGGCAACGCTTCCGACGGGCGGGACGTCGCCTGGCCCGCCAGACCTCAGGCCCTTAGCCGCCGGCGTTACATGGCCCCGGCGTACGGTCACCCAGGCGATGTAGTAGGCAGCGTCGGGGATGAAGTCCTGTCGGTAGGGCTCGTAGGTCATCCGCAGCGGTTTGTCGATCAAGACCGTTCTGTCGGCCGAGAGGGGAAGGCGGAATCCTTGGTTTTTGTCGGGGTAGATTTCCAGCTCGCCGATCGTCTTCATGCCGGCCGCCCTGGCTCGTGCGGCCAGCTTGGGATTTTCGGCATCCAGGCGTTTCAGCCGGGCTCGGAGCCGGGCTCGGTAGTCGGCCAGGTTGCGCCGCTCGTAGAATGCCTGGATGAGGTGGACGCCACGAGCATGACTTTGGCTGACCTGGTAATGCCAGCCGTCGTGGCCGTGGAACTCGTTGAGCAACACCTTGAATTGGGCCAGGAAAACGTCGGGGTCGCCGTTATGGAGGTCGAGGTCGATCGCAGCGAAGGTCGTCTCGTAGCCGCCAAAGACGCCGTAGATCTGGCTGCCGGCGATGTGGGCCTTGATTTGGTCGGGCGTGAGCCGTTCCGCGCAGGTCTGCCAGCCGTCGTCGTTCCACCACAGGTATTTCGACTTCGAGGTGGCCGCCGTGAAGAGCCGGAAATAGACCAAGGCCGCCTCGCTGCTGGGTCGGAGGCGAACTTCCCTGGTCTGGTCCTCAGCGTACAGCTTCGCCTGGCAGGTTTCGTAACCGTTCTGCCATTCGATGATCGCCGTGGGCGTCTGCCCTTTGAGCAACTTCCGGCCTCGCTCGGTCCACTGCCTTTTTGTCATGAGGCCGGCTG
>DATKRK010000002.1:0-12937 GCA_035532215.1 Pirellulales bacterium
GCTCGGTGACCACGGCCTCGCGCGTGGTGGCCGCGGGCGACGAGCAATTGATTGCCGCGGTGGAGTCGGGGCTGGTTTCCGTCTCCGACGCGGCGGCCATTCTCGACCTGCCCAAGAACGCCCAGCGCGAGGCCGTGGCCGAGGTCCGTTCGGGCAAGGCCCGTACTTTGCGGCAGGTGGTCGAGACCTGGTTCGCGGATGATCCGCCCGCGGCCGGCGGGGCGGCCGCGCCGGAACCTTCCGGCGACGATTCGACGCCGACGGTGTCTGTTCGGCAGTTGCGCCGCGCCTGTCAGCGGTTTACGGCCGGGCAGGAAAAGCTCTGCCGCGACATCGACAGCGCGGCGCAGGCCTGCGGTGGGCCGAACGACCACACCCGTCGCGCGCGTAAATGCCTGGCCGCCGCCCGGCGCGCCATGCAAACCTGCCTCCAAGAGTTCGACCGCAACGTGCGGCCCAAGTAGATCGCCGCGGGCACAATCGCGCCGGGCAAGAAAGAGGGAGGGAAACCAGTGCTCCGATTAGCGTGGATCAGCGTTGATTAGTGTTCCGATTTTCCGGTCGTCCGGCGTGCTTCTAGAACGCTGATCGGCACTAATCTTCGCTAATCGCCTCGCGCCGCCACATTCCTGCCGAATCGGGATTGATCCTGCCCGCGGTCCGACGCAACGCCATGATAGCAGCACGCGACCACCGGCCGCCGCCGAGTTGTTCGCGTCCGTTTTCGCTTTCAGGGCCTTCGCTAAAGCGAACTCGCCTGCGGCTGACGAATGCACCGCAATCGTTGCGACCGACGTTCGCGCACGCTATTCTCAGTTGCACCGGCAAGCACCGGTTCCCAAGATGGACGAGTTTTTGTGCCGTTACGCCAATGACCGACCGCGGATGACGACCCCTTATCATGCGCGATACTTCGCCTACGAGCTGACGAGACGGCATCGTTGTGGCGAAGGCGACCGCCTCTCCATGGCGCTGTTCGATGCCTGCGTGGATCTAAACCCGCACCAGATTGACGCCGCCGCCTTTGCCCTCAGGAACCCACTCTCAAAAGGCGTGGTGCTGGCCGATGAAGTCGGCTTGGGCAAGACCATCGAGGCCGGCCTCGTCCTTTGCCAGCATTGGGCGGAACGTAAGCGGCGGTTGCTGGTCATTTGCCCGGCGAGCCTGCGCAAGCAGTGGGGGCTGGAGCTCGAGGAAAAGTTCAACCTGCCGAACGTCATCCTCGATGCAAAGACCTACCGCCAGGCCCAGGCCAACGGCAAACCGAACCCGTTTGACGGTGACGGTGTGGTCATTACTTCGCTGAACTTCGCCAGCAAAATGCGGGCTGACATCCGCGCCGTGCCGTTCGACCTCGTGGTCGTCGACGAGGCACACAAGCTTCGCAACGCTTACCGGCCGAGCAACAAGATGGGCCAGAACATCCGATGGGCGACTGAGGACCGGCGGAAGCTGCTCCTCACCGCCACGCCGCTGCAAAACTCACTGCTCGAACTTTACGGGCTGGCGACGGTCTTGGACGACATGATCTTCGGCGACCTCGCGTCGTTCCGGGCGCAATACACGACGAATGCCGGCGACACGAAATCCTTGCGGGAGAGGCTTCGGCACTTCTGTCAGCGCACTTTGCGGCGGCAGGTCGTCGAGTACATCCAGTACACCGAGCGCAGGCCCCTCACGTTCCAATTCCGGCCCACCGACGACGAGCAGAAGCTCTACGAATCAGTGTCCAACTACCTCATGCGAGAGAACACGTTCGCCTTGCCCAAGCGACAACGGCATTTGACGACGTTGATCCTCCGTAAGTTGCTCGCCTCCTCGTCAAACGCCGTGGCCGCCACGCTCGAAACGATGAAGGGCCGCATCGCCAAGCTTCAGCAGGGCCAGCCCGTATCGGACGCGATTGCCGAGGAGTTGATTGAAGGCGAAGAGATCGAAGGCGACCTGCTCGACGAAATGCTCGACCACGATGACGGGCCGGCCCCGATCGCTGATAAACAACCGGGCCGTGAGGCTCTTGAAAACGAAGTCGCCGAGCTGACCCTCTTTTCTCGGTGGGCGCGAAGCATCGGTATCGACACAAAAAGCCGCTCGCTCCTCAAGGCCCTCGAAGTCGGCCTGGCGGAAATGGCCAAGATGGGGGCCAATCGCAAGGCCCTGATCTTCACCGAGTCGCGGCGCACTCAGGAATATCTGAAAAACTTCTTGGAGGCCAATGGCTACACCGGGCAAACGGTGCTCTTCAACGGAACCAATGCCGACCCCCAGTCGCGGCAAATCGTCGAGCGCTGGATCGAGAAGAACTCGGCCACGGGCCGCGTTACGGGCTCCCGGCCCATCGACAGCCGCACAGCCCTGATCGAACATTTCAGAGACGGCGCGACGGTCATGATCGCCACCGAAGCAGCGGCGGAAGGCGTCAACCTTCAATTCTGCTCGATGGTCGTGAACTATGACCTGCCCTGGAATCCGCAGCGGATTGAACAGCGCATCGGCCGCTGCCATCGCTACGGGCAAAAGCACGATGTCGTCGTCATCAATTTCCTGAATGAGCGGAACGAGGCCGACCGGCGCGTCCACGAGTTGCTCGCCGAGAAGTTCAACCTCTTCAACGGCGTCTTCGGGGCTTCCGACGAAGTTCTGGGCAGTATCGAATCGGGCGTGGATTTCGAGACTCGGATTCTGGCCATCTATCAGCAATGCCGGACCACCGACGAGATCGACGCCGCCTTTCGCCTGCTGCAACAGGAAATGGAGGAGTCCATCCAGGCCCGAATGGATGACACGAGGCAGGTGCTGCTTGAGCGCTTTGATGAGGACGTGCATGCACGCCTCAAAATGCGTCTCAGTGATGTTAAAACCCAACTTGACCGCATCAGCCGACTTTTCTGGACGCTCACGAAGTTTGTCTTGGCGAAGCATGCTCGCTTCAACGAGGATGCTTTGGCGTTTGAGCTTCACAAGCCGCCGATCGCCACGGCCCGCTCGGGACGATACCACTTGATTGACAAAAAGCAGATGAATCTGCCCGGCGAGTTTCTGTATCGGCTCTCCCATCCGCTCGGCGCGTGGGTCATCGACACCGGCCGGACGCTGCCCTCGCCGGTGGCCGGCGTCAAGTTTGACGTGAGCCATTACCCGGCGAAGCTGTCGATCGTGGAAGCCCTCAAGGGCCAATCCGGCTGGCTCGCGCTCGAGCACCTGGCGATCGACTCCTTTGAGCGCGAAGATCACCTGCTGTTCTCGGCGATCACGGACGCGGGAAAGTCAGTCGATCAGGAGACGTGCGAGAGGCTTTTTCACTGCAACGGCGTCGTTGCTCCGGCAGACGGGCCGGCGCAGGCGGTCAAGGAGCGGCTCGATCAAGAAACCCAGCGGCACGCTCAGGCGACGCTCGGTAGCTCGCTGGAAGCGAACAACCGCCTCTTTGTCGAGGAGCGAGAGCGACTGGAAAAATGGGCGGACGACATGGTGGTCGCCGCCGAGAAAGAGCTGCGCGACACCAAAGAGCAGATCAAAGCGGTGCGCCGGCAGTCTCGCCTCGCGACAACCCTTGACGAGCAGAACGACCTGCAGCATAAACTTCGAGACCTCGAACGCAAGCAACGCAAGCAACGTCAGCAGATATTCGAGATTGAGGACCAGATCGCCGACAAGCGGGACAAGCTGATCGATGCGCTCCAGCGACGGATGAGCCAGAAGACGACGGTCGTGCCGCTCTTCACGATCCGTTGGGAAATAGTTTGAAGTTTTCAGTTTTCAGTGTTCAGTGTTCAGTGTTCAGTGTTCAGTGTTCAGTCAGAGCCCCCACATCGAACACCGCACTGAAAACTGAACACTGAACACTGAAAACTGAAAACTGAAAACTGAAAACTGAAAACTGAACCCTGAAAACTGAAAACTGAAACCATGTACCAATCCTTCGAAGAGCTGGAGGTCTGGAAACGGGCGAGCCAGCTCGCCGTCCGCATCTACGAATTGACGCGTGAAAGCCGCGACTTCGGGCTGCGAGACCAAATGCAACGCGCGGCAGTTTCGATTGCCTCGAACATTGCCGAGGGGTCCGAACGTGGCGGAAAGGACTTCGTTCGATTCTTGGCGATTGCCAGAGGGTCTGCCGCCGAACTGCGGACCCAGTGCTACATCGCCTGCAAGGTTGGTATGCTGACAGCAGAGCAGATGACGCCACTGGTCGCCGAGCTCAAGGAAATATCGAAGATGCTGACGGGGCTCGCAAGAGCGATCCGGAAAGTGTGAAGTGTTCAGTTTTCAGTGTTCAGTAAACTGAAAACTGAAAACTGAAAACTGAAAACTACCCCCCTATGACCAACCTTGACAAACTCCGCGGCCTGCTAGCGGAACTGTTCCAGTTCGACCGTGCCGACCTCGATTTCGGCATCTATCGCATCATGAACCAGAAGCGGGAGGAGGTGACCCGCTTCCTCGAACAGGACCTACTGCCGCAGGTCCAGCGGGCATTCCTCGAATACAAGTCGGCCGACAAGTCGGTGCTTGAGGGCGAGCTCGATAAGCTCGCAGCGACCGTGCAAGCCGCCGGGATGAACCCGGACGACTCACCGAAAGCCCACGAGCTGCGCCAAAAGATCGCCGAATCGGCCGTCGATGTAGCGGCACTGGAGAACGAGGTCTTTTCGCACCTGTTCAACTTCTTCCGCCGCTATTACAGCGAGGGCGACTTCATCTCGCTCAGGCGCTACAAGGAAGGCGTCTACGCCATCCCCTACGAGGGCGAAGAGGTCAAGCTGCACTGGGCCAACGCCGACCAGTATTACGTCAAGAGCAGTGAGACGTTTCGAGACTACGCCTTTAAGATCGCCGCAGGCAAACGCGTGCGGCTGCAGCTTGTCGCCGCCTCGACGGAGCAAGACAACAACAAGCCCGCGGCGGGCAAGGAGCGCCGCTTCGTGCTGGCCGAGAATCCGCTCTCGGAAGAGAACGGTGAGCTTCTCATTCGCTTCGAGTACCGCCCTTGCGAGGGCAAAGAAAAGCAAGACGAGCTGAACAAGCGGGCCGTCGGCGCCGTGCTGAAGACGCCGGGATTCGAGCCCTGGACGTTCGAGCTGGCGCAGTTCGCCCCGACCGAGAAGAACCCGGAGCGCACGCTCCTGGAAAAGCACCTGACGCAGTACACGGCGCGCAACACGTTCGACTACTTCATCCACAAAGACCTGGGCGGTTTTTTGCGGCGGGAGCTGGACTTCTACATCAAGAACGAGGTCATGCACCTGGACGACATCGAGCACGAGTCGGCCCCGAAGGTGGAGCAGTACCTCAGCCAGATCAAGGTGGTCCGCGGCATCGCCCACAAGATCATCCAGTTCCTGGCGCAACTGGAGAATTTTCAGAAGAAGCTCTGGCTCAAGAAGAAGTTCGTGATCGAGACAAACTATTGCATCACGCTCGACCGCGTGCCCGAGGAGCTTTACCCGGAGATCGCCGCCAACGACGCTCAGCGCGAGGAGTGGGTCCGACTGTTCGCCATCGACGAGATCAAAAAGGACTTGAACGGGCCGGGATACTCGAAGCCGTTAAAGGTCGAGTTTCTAAAGGCGAATCCCCATTTGGTGCTCAATACGCGTTTTTTCTCTGCCGATTTTAAAGACTCCTTGCTATGTACGCTCGACAATATTGACACGGCCATCGACGGGCTATTAATGCACAGCGATTCGTACCACGCGTTGAGCCTACTTCGCGGCCGATACAGTCGTGGAATCACGTGTATGTATGTTGATCCCCCATACAACACTGGGAATGACGGCTTTATTTATCGAGACGCCTACCAACACGCAAGCTGGCTGGCAATGATGGGCTGCCGCTTAGAAGCCGCGACATACTTGCTGGATTCAGCCGGAAGCCATTGGTTCAGTATTGACGACAATGAGAGCGCAAACCTGCGTCATCTGTTGGACGTTTACTTCGGCGCACGCAATTTCATCGCTACGGTAATTTGGCACAAAGTTGATAGCCCTAAAAACTCGGCTATTCATTTCAGCGTTGACCATGATTACGTCATTGTATACGCGTTGGACGCCACTTTTTGGCGCCCAAATGCACTGCCGCGGACGGAGGCGATGCTTGAACGCTACAAGAACCCTGACTCGGACCCAAGAGGGCCGTGGCTGTTAAGCGATCTTGCCGCTCGCAACTATTATAGCGAGGGGCAATACGCGATCACCACGCCGGGGGGAAATATTGTTCCAGGGCCTCCTGCTGGTAGCTATTGGCGTGTGAGCAAGAATAAATTTGACGAGCTTGTTGCGGACAATCGTATCTGGTGGGGCCAAAGCGGAAATAACCGTCCTGGAATCAAGCGCTTTCTTTCCGAGGTGCGCGAAGGAGTTGTTCCACAGACTTACTGGAATTGGCGAGACGTCGGAAGCACTAGGAACGCCAAACAGGAATTGAGCAAGTTGATGAACGCTCAAGCCGGCGAGGAGCTTTTCATCACGCCGAAGCCAACCGGCTTGTTACGCCGGATAGTTCAGATCGGCACGGAAAGTGACAACTCGTCGGTTGTTCTTGACTATTTTGCTGGAAGTGGAACGACAGGACATGCCGTGCTGAAGCAAAACTGCGTCGATGGCGGCAACCGTCGCTTCATACTCGTCGAGATGGGAAGCTATTTCGATCAGATTCTCATCGAGCGAATCTGTCGTGCGCTTCACGTGCCTGACGAGGACAAGCATGGAAGCGGCATCATCAAGTACATCCGTCTCGAATCCTACGAGGACGCCCTCAACAACCTTGAACTGAAAGGCACCAGCCAACAAGGCACGCTTCTCGACGCCTTCGCCGAGATGCGAGAGCAGTACGTCCTCTGCTACATGCTTGATGTGGAGAGCCGGGGAAGCCAGTCGCTGCTGAACGTGGAGGCGTTTCGCAATCCCGACGAATACAAGCTGCGGGTCGAGCGCGACGGCGAGACGCGGCTGGTGAACGTCGATCTGGTGGAAACCTTCAACTGGCTGTTGGGCCTGACCGTCAAGCACATCGACGTGATCCGCGGCGTGCGGGTGGTCGAAGGCACGGCCCCCAACGGCGACCGCGTGCTCGTGCTATGGCGGAACATCGACCAACTCGACAACGACGCGCTCGACAAATGGTTCCAGAAGCAGGACTACAACACGCGCGAAATGGTCTACGACGTGTTCTACGTCAACGGCGACAACAACCTCGAAAACCTCCGCCGCCCCGACCAGACCTGGAAAGTGCGGCTGATCGAAGAAGAATTCCAGCGGCTCATGTTCGACGTGGAGGATGTGTGATGTGGCAGCAACGAATCGAAAAACTGCGTGTGCGGGAGTTCAAAGCGTTTGCCGACGCGGAGGTCGAATTGCGGCCGTTGAACGTGCTCATCGGTCCCAACGGCGCGGGCAAATCGGCCTTGCTGTCGCTGCTGCGGATGTTGCGGTCGCTAAGCCTGGGGGAGCTTGGATTGTTCGTGGGCAAGGCGGGTGGGGCCGACGATGTCCTGCGGCGCGCGACGCCTCCGACAACAGGCATGCAAGTGGAGTGTGACCTGCTGACGGTCACCGGAAGGAGCTACTACGCCTTGAACGCGGAACGGACGCAAACGAACACCCTGCTCGTCGCCGGGGAGAGGATCGAGCGGTTCGAGCCGGACGGCGCCCCGCGCGGCAGCGAAATCCACGCCGAGCCGCGAACGGAGTCGGCGCTGGGCGATCCCACGCGTTGGGCCGGCGAGCATAAGCTGTTCGCCCAGTTCCGCAAATTTCACTTCGCGCAAACACCGACCACGCTGGCGGGTCTGCACGAATGTGACGCCGACGACAATAACGAGCTGCGCGAAGACGGCGGCAACCTGGCCGCTGTATTGCACTTATTAGAACAGCGGCATCCAAGCGTCTTTCGGCGGATCGTCGCCAGCGTGCGCCACGTGTTCGGCGAGTTCCAGGGATTCTCATTGCAACGCTCACCTATGAATCCGTCGCGCATCCGGATGCGCTGGCGACGGCGCGGGGTGGAAGGCGATGTGGGCATGCATCAACTTTCCGACGGCACGCTCCGTTTTATGCTGTTGGCGACGCTCTTGCAGCAGCCGGGCGAGTTGCTTCCGCCGCTTTTGGCCATCGATGAGCCTGAGTTGGGTCTGCACCCCGCCGCCCTTCAGATCATGGCGAATTTTCTGAAATTGGCCTCTCAGCGGGCCCAGCTATTTGTGGCTACGCAATCGAGCGTGCTGGTGGACGCCTTCGAACCGGAAGACGTCGTCGTGGTCGACCGTCGCGACGCAGCCTCGACTTTGCGGCGGCCTGACTCCGTGGAACTAAAGGAGTGGCTGGAAGCGTATACTCTGGGCGAGCTTTGGGAAAAAAATGTGATCGGGGGGGGACCGTTTGGATGATCCGCCTCTACTTCTACGTGGAAGGAGAAACCGAGCAACGTTACGCGGAAAGCACGCTGCGCAGCCATCTGGCCGCGTTTGACGTCATGGTCGAAGGAGCGGTGCTCGCCGCAACGAGCAAGCGGCACGGCGTTGTCTACCGCGGCGGCGGTCGCCACTACGCGCCCCTGAAGAACGATTTATTGCGATTGCTCCGGCAGCAACGCGGGCCGGAGGTGCGCGTGACGACCATGTTCGATCTCTATGGTCTCTGCAGGGATTTCCCAGGCACCGACGAGGCGGACAAGCTCAAGCATGTTCCGCAACAGCGCGTGAAGGCGCTGGAAAACGCTTTCGGTCGCGACATTGGCGACGCTCGGTTACTACCCCACATTCAACTGCACGAGTTCGAGACCATTCTGTTCTGCGACCCGGAGGCTTTCGCCTACTACTTCAACGATTGCAGCCGCGAGCTTGACGCATTGCGCCGGGAGGCGGGCGAACTCCTTGCCACGCCCGAGCGCGTCAACGACAGCCAGCAATCAGCGCCGTCGAAGCGGATCGCGCGGCAATTTCCCGACTATCCTCGTCTCAAGCCCATCGCTCCGTTCGAAATCGCATCGATCATCGACCTGTCGGTGATTCGATCGAAATGTCCTCATTTCAACGAGTGGCTGACCGCGTTGGAGCAACTGGGAGGGCACAACGATGGCGCGTAAGCGGTCATCCTCCGGTGCGGCTCTGTTCCCGGAAACCAAGCCGCTCAAGTTCGACCAGAAGCTCGTCCTTCTGCAATGGATGCTCGGGTTGTTCGACAAGAAGAGCTTCGAGCAGCTCGCAGAACCGTTCAAATCGGCGGAGCTGGAAGGGCTGAACGAAGACAACAACCACAAGTTTCTGGCCGTGTTCAGGGCACTGTGGGAGCTGGAAGAATTTCCCGGAGACGTGCTGCTGGGCTACGATCAGAACATCGTCAAGCACACGCTTAAGCTCAACGAGCGGCGGAGCGAGCCGATTCGCTGGAAGTATTTTCAGTGGCTGTCGCTCTTGTTCGCCGAGGTTTACCTGGGCCGCTTTTTCCGCGATCCGAACAAGCTGCTGGCCGACCTCAACGATTTCGTCGCCAGGTTCAACGCAGACAAGCTCGACAAGGACAAGATTCCGCCCTACGAGCTCGCCGATCTGCGAAAGGTCGCCTTCTGGAACGCCACCGGCAGCGGCAAGACGCTGCTCATGCACGCCAACATCCTGCAATACCGGCACTATCTCGACCTGCACGGCAAGGGCCGGGAGCTGAACCGGATCATCCTGCTGACGCCGAACGAAGGGCTCTCGCGGCAGCACCTGGCGGAGTTTCACGCGGCGGGCCTCGATGCCGAGGTGTTCTCGAAAGACGGCAAATCGCTGTTCGCCGGCAAAACCATCGAGATCATCGACATCCACAAGCTGCGCGAGGACATGGGCGACAAGACCGTGGCCATCGACGCCTTCGAGGGGAACAATCTGGTGCTGGTCGACGAAGGCCATCGTGGCTCGAGCGGCAAAGAGGCGGGCCGCTGGATGGACGCCCGCCGCCGCCTGTGCGAGCAGGGTTTTTCATTCGAGTATTCGGCCACGTTCGGGCAGGCGATGAAGGCCAGCGGCAACAAGGCGCTGGAGCAGGAGTACGCCAAGTGCATCCTGTTCGATTATTCGTACAAGTATTTTTATCGCGACGGCTTCGGTAAGGACTATCGCATCCTGAACCTGGCCGACGATTCGGACGAGGACAAGCGCCGGCTCTACCTGACGGCCTGCCTGCTGGCCTTTTACCAGCAGCAACGGCTTTACCGCGACAAGCCCGCCGAGTTCCGCCCGTTCCTACTGGAGGATCCGCTCTGGGTGTTCGTCGGCGGCAGCGTGAATGCCGTGCGGTCGGAGAACAAGAAGAAGGTGTCCGACGTGGTGGACATTCTGCTGTTCCTGGCCGAGTTCGTGACGGAAAAACGCCACACCATCGACTTGCTCGATCGGCTGTTGAGCGGGAAACCGGGCTTGCTCGATCAGCGGGGCAACGAAATCTTTGCCACGGCCTTCGGTTATCTGAGCCTCGCCAGGCAAGACGGCGAGGCCTTGTATGCGGACATCCTGAAACTGCTGTTCAACTCGTCCAACCAGGCCAAGCTGCACGTCTTGAACCTCAAGGGCACCGATGGCGAGATCGCGCTGAGGCTGGGTGAGAACGACGCCTTCGGACTCATCAACGTCGGTGACGCATCGGCGCTCTGCAAGCTGTGCGACGAGCATCCCGACTTCCTGGCCGTGGACGAGAAGGAATTTTCCGGCTCGCTGTTCGCCAGCTTGAGTGCCGCCGCTTCGACCGTACACATCCTGATCGGCTCAAAGAAATTCACGGAGGGGTGGAACAGTTGGCGCGTCAGCACGATGGGCCTGATGAACGTCGGCAAGTCGGAAGGATCGGAAGTCATTCAGTTATTCGGGCGCGGCGTGCGACTGAAGGGCTTTGGCATGTGCCTGAAGCGCAGCAGCCGGACCGACGGCATCCCGAAACCGCCGCACATCAACCTGCTCGAAACGCTGAATATTTTTGGCATCCGCGCGCCGTACATGCAGCAGTTCAAAGAGTACCTGGAAGACGAGGGCCTGCCGCCGAACGAGGAGCGAATCGAGTTCATCCTGCCGGTCGTCAAAAACCTGGGCGGCAAGAAGCTGACCGGCATCCGGTTGAAGGAAGGCGTCGACTTCAAGCGACAGGGAACGAAGCCAACGCTGGATGAGCCGACGCAGTTCATGCTCAAACACCCGGTCACGCTGAACTGGTATCCCAAGATTCAGGCCCAACAAAGCAAGGGCGTCGTCGGAACGACGGAACTCTCGTGCGCGGAAGAAGGCCGCTTCGAGGAAAAGCATCTCGCCTTCATGGACGTGGACGCCATGTATTTCGAGTTGCAGCATTTCAAAAACGAGCGGGCGTGGTACAACCTGAACCTGCCGCGCGAGAGCGTCATGAAGCTGCTCCGCAACCACAACTGGTATCGGCTTTACATTCCTCTGTCGGAAATGGAGTTCACGCGATTCGACCGCGTGCGGCGGTGGGAAGAGATCGCCGTGGCGCTATTGAAGAAGTACATCGACCGCTTTTACAAGCACAAGAAGCAGGAGTGGGAGGCGGACCACCTGGAATACCACGAGCTTCGTGAGGACGATCCGAACTTCGTGCAAGAGTACCGGCTGCTGATCGAGGAATCGGCCGACAGCATCAAACAAGGCTTGCTGGACCTCAAAGAAGAAATCAACAAAAAGACGGTCCGCGACAAGCTGGAGGTCGGCAACCTCACGGCGTACTGGTTTGGCAACCACCTCTACCAGCCGCTTTTGCACTTGAGCAAGAGCCAACTGATCGAGGTCAGCCCCGTATCGCTGAACGACGGCGAGCGCGACTTCGTGCTGGACCTGAAGAAGTTCCACGACCAGCAGAAAAACGAATTCTTCAAGGAGCGGGAGCTTTTTTTGCTTCGCAATGTGAGCAAGCGGGGCATCGGCTTCTTCGAGGCCGGCAACTTCTACCCGGACTTCATCCTCTGGCTGCTGGTGGGCAAGAAGCAGTACGTCACCTTCGTGGATCCCAAGGGCCTGCGGCAGCTTGATGAGGGCTCCTCCAACCCGAAGGCGCAGTTCTACCGGACGATCAAGGATATCGAGGCCCGTCTTGCGGAACCTGCCGTGATCCTCAACTCGTTCATCGTATCGCCGACACCGTACCAGAACATCCCGATGTGGGGTGACGGCATGTCCAAAGCCGAGCTCCAAAGCTGCCACGTGCTCTTCCAAAAGGATGACACGGACACCTACATCAAGACGCTGCTGACGAAGGTCGTTGCCAATGCCTGAATTGAAGGAATGGCGACAATCCGGGCCGTGCCGCCGGCGGCCGCCTTGCCCGCGCGACGACGCTTGACAGGCCGGCTCAGCCCGGTGCCCGATGAAAACGCGGGGCGGGTGTTAGTGGCGGCCTAAGGGGCCGCCTTTCTCGGCGCGACTACGATGGACAAGAGCGCCCACGTCACACCAGAGCGGGGTCAAGAACCGTGACCGGCAGGCCGCGGAAGTGGCCGCCGTTGAACGTCAGTATGCGCGTAACACCATAGCTCTGCAGGATCATTCGCTTTCCATTCGCGAATAAATCGCCTCGCGCGAGTCGTCCACCTCCGGGACATCAACCATGAACGAACGCATCTCGGCAAAGATATCCTCACTGTCGTCAGGGCACGCGACGGCAGCGGCCGCCGCGGGCTCTGAACGCGAAGATCGAACACAAGTGTCACGCACTGCAGCCGAACATCTTCATCCATCTGGTCGGAGCGGATGAAATTGGCTGGCGGATCAGGCAGCTCGAAGGCTTTCGAGGGGGCTTGTTTGACTTGCAGCATTCCAGATACCGGCTGGGCGGCCCGGCGGCGTCGAGAGGAGCGATGCCGATCTTCCAGCCCTCTTGGCCGGGCGGAGGACCGGCCGCCAGAATGTCGCCGCTGGCGTCGATCAATGCCCGGTGGATGCCATGCCGCCGGAGCA
>DATKRK010000003.1:0-14841 GCA_035532215.1 Pirellulales bacterium
GCGCCCGTCCCTCCATGTTCCGAGCAAACTGGAGGGACGGGCGCCCTCGCCCGTCTGCCGCGCTTGCGGTTTACGGCTCGGGTTGCTTGCGTGTGCCGCGCTGCTGTTCGGCGGCGGCGCCGGTGCTTCGGTCGCCGCCGCCGAAAGCGATGACGCGGCCGTGGAACAAGGCCGCGAAGCCCTCGGCAGTCAGCGCCGCTTTCCCTGGTACGACGGGAGCAACGACGGCGTGCGCCGGGTGCGGGTGAGCGTGCCGTTGAAGTCGCCCCAAGGCAAGCGGAAGCCCGCCGGCGGCGGCGCTTGGAACTTTTCCTGGCTCGAACTCGCCGCTTGGACCGTCGTGCTGGCGTTGTTCGCGGGGCTGGCCTACTTGCTTATCAGGGCTTACCTCGATCGCGAAGACCACGCGACGAGCATGCCCGCCGCCGCGACGGCCCGCGCGGCGCTCGACGACGCGATGCGCATCGAGGCCTTGCCGTTTCGCGTCCGCAGCGGGCCGCTCGGCTTGTTGGACGAGGCCCGCCGGCACTACGAACAGGGCGACTTTCGCCAGGCGATCGTCTACTTGTTCAGCTACCAACTGGTCGAAATGGACAAGCAGCAAATCATTCGCCTGGCGAAGGGAAAGACGAATCGCCAGTATTTGCGCGAGACGCGGCGCCGGCCCTCGCTCGAATCGCTCGTCGCGCAAACGATGGTGGCCTTCGAAGACGTGTTCTTCGGCGACCACCCGCTCGACCGCACCCGCTTCGAGTCGTGCTGGCTGCGGCTCGGCGAGTTCGACACGCTCGTTGCGCAGCCGGGAGCCGTATGACGATGGGAAGCAGCTTCGGCGAAGCAAGGTTGGAACTCGGAAGTCGGGAGTCGGAATTTCCGACTTCCGACCTCCGACTTCCGACTTGGTGCTACACGGCGGTCGCCATTTCGCTCGCGCTGGCGCTCACCGGTTGCGAGGACGGCATCAACAAAATCTACGGGCAGCGGGGCGGGTTGGGGGCGGATAGCGTCAATGGCACGGCGGTGCTGGCGAATATGTTTCAGCAAGCCGGCCATCGCGTTTCGACAACCTCCCGCTTGACGCCGCGGCTGAAGGAGCGGGCCGAGGTGATCGTCTGGGCGCCCGACGACTTCTCGCCGCCCAAGCCCGCCGTGATCCAATGGTTCGACGAGTGGTGGCTCGACTCGCCCGACCGGCTGTTGATCTACATCGGCCGCGACTACGACGCCGCGCCGAAATACTGGCGCAGGGTGCAAGTCGGCGCTCCGGCCGAGCAGTTGCCCGAGATCAAACGTCGCCTGGCCAAAGACCAAAGCGACTATCTGGCCGAACGCGGCGCCGGCGCGGGCAGCGCCGATTGCGAATGGTTCTCGATCAAGCGGCGCGGCAAACGCCGCAAGGTCGCCAGTTTGACGGGCGATCCGAAATGGCTGGCTGGCATCAACGCCAAACAGCTCGACATCGAGCTGCGCGGCAAGTGTACGCCGGCCGCCGACGCCCAGGTGGTGCTGGCCTCGAGCGGAGACTCGATCGTGACGCGCCAGCGGAAACACGCGGGCGAGTTGATCCTGGTCGTCAACGGTTCGTTCCTGCTCAATTTGCCGCTGGTGAACCACGAACATCGCAAGTTGGCTAGTAAGCTGATCGCCGAGGCGGGCGCCGACCGGCGGGTGTTGTTTCTGGAGAGCGGCGCGGGCGGACCGTCCGTGCTCGACGAAGATCCGCCCGACGTGCCGCGCAACGGCATGGAGATTTTCGGCGTCAAGCCGTTCAGCGTGATCTTGCTGCACCTGGCGTTCTTGGGGATGATTTTCTGTGCGGCCCGGTTTCCGATCTTCGGGCGACCGCGCGAACTGGCGCCGCCGCCGCTCTCGGATTTCGGCAGGCACGTCTGGGCGCTGGGGCAACTGCTTCAACGGACGCAAGACCGCGCCTACGCCCTGGGCCGTTTGCTCTATTACCAACAACACGTTCGCCGCGAGCCGGAGCGCCAGCGTCCGGCCGCCCCGCCGCCGGAAACGCCGCCGCGGGCCAGTACGAACTCACCTGGGCCGCCGGCGCCGCCCGAACCGTCGTAGCCTTTCGGTCCGTTCTTCCAACTTTTGCAAAGACGTCATGCCATACGAGAACGAACCGGAACCGAGTTCTTCCGCCGAACCCCAAGACGCGACGCACGCAGCGCCCGATTGGCTGGAGCCGATCTCTGCGCCTGCGCCGGCGGGCGAGTCCGCTGCGCCGGCGCCGACCGACGGCCAAATTTCGCCCGAAACGGCGACGCAGCGGCTGTTCGGCCGGATCACCGCCGAGCTGCGCAAGATTTACGTCGGCCAGGACGAATTGGTGCTGGGCACGCTGGTGGCGCTCTTCTCCAGCGGCCATGTGCTGATCGAAAGCGTGCCGGGGCTGGGCAAAACGCTGCTCGTGCGGGCGCTGGGCCGCGTGCTGGGCTGCAAGTTCGGCCGCATCCAGTTCACGGCCGACCTGATGCCCTCCGACATCACCGGCTCGCCGTTCTTCGACATGAAGACGCAGGATTTCCGCTTTCGCCCCGGGCCGGTGTTCACGCAGTTGCTGCTGGCCGACGAGATCAACCGCTCGCCGGCCAAGACGCACGCCGCGCTGTTGGAAATCATGCAGGAGTACCACGTCACCGTCGAGCGCATCAGCCACAAGCTCGAGCGGCCCTTTTTGGTGCTGGCGACGCAAAACCCGATCGAGTCGGAGGGCACCTACAACCTGCCCGAGGCGCAGCTCGACCGCTTCATGTTCAAGATCCTGGCCGATTATCCTTCGGCCGAAGAAGAGGCCGACGTGCTGCGCATGCACCGCGAGGCGATCGACTTCGAAGAGCGGCTGCTCGCCCTGCAAACCGTGACCAGCCCCGAAGAAATACTGGCCGTCACCGACGACTGCCGCAAGGTCTACGTCGACGACAAGCTGATCGACTACATCAACATGATCGTCCGGCTGACGCGGCAGTGGCCGCAGTTTCACTTGGGCGCCTCGCCGCGAGCCGGCATCGCGCTGGTCCACGGCGCGCGCGTCTTGGCGGCCTTCCTGGGACGCGACTACGCCGTGCCCGACGACGTCGTGCAAATCGCCCTGCCCGCCTTGCGCCACCGCGTGATCCTGACGGCCGAAGCCGAGGTCGAAGGGCGGCGCGTCGACGAATTGCTGGAAGAATTGATCCGCTCGGTCGAGGTGCCGCGGCTGTGAGTCCCCTCGCGTTCATGCTGCAAGCGGCCGTCGCCGCGCTGATGCTCCTGGGGGTTCGCTCCTTGTACCAGCGGCGAGCCCAGCAGCGCGCTTTCTTCTGGCTCGCCGGCCCGTTGCTGTTGATTTTGGCGGCCGGCGTTTTGTCGCGATTGTTGATCGAGTTGCTGGCCGCGGCCGAAGGCATCTCGGCGTTCCTGCTCCACGCGGCGCTGTTTCTTGCCGTGTTGGCGATCGTCGGGCGATTCTGGCGCATCTATCCTCATCGCCCGCTCGTTTTTCTGGCGGCGGGACCGGCCTTGTTCTCGCTGGGCTTGCTGGCGCCGAAACTGGCGAGTTCGCCCGCGATGACGACCTCTCTATTCGTGCTCGACGGCGCGGCGGTCTTGATTGCGGTCGCCGATCTGCTGACTTTGCCGCGGCGGGCGGCCTTCATCGTCGACCGCGAGGCGGGCCGCGTGGCGTCGTTGCGACAGCCGCACTCGGTGAACCTGATCGTCGCCAACCAGTCGTCTCGCGCGTTTTTCGTCTGGGCTCGCGACGGCGCGCCCGAGGAACTCCATCCGCAGCCGGCGGAGTTTCGCTTCCGGCTGGCCGGCCGCAGCCGCGCGACCTTCACGTACCAGGTCCGCAGCGCTCGCCGCGGCGCCTTTCAACTTTCGAAAATCCACTTGCGGGCTCGCAGCCGCCTGGGATTTTGGCAGCGGTTGTTGGACTACGACGTGTCGTCGCTGATCCACGTTTATCCGGACATGAAGCAACTTTCGGAATACGCCCTGCTGGCCCGCACCAACCGGCTCAACCTGCTGGGCGTGCGGCGCACGCGGCGGATCGGTCAGAACAACGAATTCGAGCGATTGCGCGACTACACGCCCGACGACAACTACAAGCACATCGACTGGCGCAGCACCGCGCGGCGCCGCAAGCTGACGGTCAAGGATTTCCAGACGAATCAGAGTCAACGGCTGATCTTTCTCTTGGATTGCGGCCGCATGATGACCAACCTGGCGGGCGAACTGAGCCTGCTCGATCATTCGCTCAATGCCATGCTGATGCTCAGCTACGTGGCTTTGTCGCACGGCGATTCGGTCGGGCTGTTGTGCTTTTCCGACGAGGTCCACGGCTTCGTGCCGCCGGCGAGCGGGCTGCGCCAGATGAATCGGCTGTTGCACGCTTCGTTCGACCGTTTTCCGCGGTTGGTCGAATCGCGCTACGACCAGGCGTTTTTGTATCTGGCGTCGCACTGCCGCAAGCGGTCGCTGGTGATTTTGATTAGCAACCTGATCGACGAGGTCAACGCCAACCAGGTCGGGCAGTATTTGCAGTCGTTCGTCGGCAAACACTTGCCGCTGGGCGTTTTGCTGCGAGACCGGCGGTTGTTCGAGGCGGCCGACGTCGCCAACCCCGACGAGGAAGCCTTGTATCGAGCGGCCGCGGCGGCCGATATCTTAACTTGGAGGCAGCAGGTGCTGGCCGACTTGGAGGCCAAAGGCGTGTTGTCGCTCGACGTGTTCCCCGAGGGCCTGACCGCCCCGCTCATCAATAGTTACTTGGAAATCAAGGCCAGGCACTTGCTGTGAGCCGCCCGGCCGAGCCGTTTTTCGTCAGCGCAATGGTTGCAGGTGCACATGGTCGCCACGTTTGACTACATCGAAGGGGTGATTTCGACGTTCCAGAAAGCGGCGGAGGCGAACGAAGACACGCCGACGCGCGAAGGCAACGTCGTCGTTCTTTCTGCAGAAGTCGCCGACGACGTGATGATTACCGCCGACTTGCACGGCCACCGCAAGAACTTCAATTCGATCAAGAAAATCGCCGATCTCGCGCGTCATCCGCGCCGGCACTTGATCTTGCAAGAGGTTTGCCACGGCGGCCCCACCTATTCGTCGAACGGCGGTTGCATGTCGCACGGCATGCTGGAGGACGTGGCCCGCTTGAAGGCCGCGTTTCCCGACCGCGTCCACTTCTTGTTGAGCAACCATGAACTGGCCGAGTTGACCGACTATCCGATCCTCAAGGCCAAGAAGATGCTGAACCTGATGTTCCGCCTCGGCCTGCAGGAGATGTACGGTCCGGCGACGGAAAAAGTGCGCGAGGCGTACACGGCGTTCATTCGCAGTTGCCCGCTGGCCGTCCGCCTGCCCGGCGGAGTGCTCGTCTGCCATACCTTGCCCGAACGTTGCGACAGCCGCGGCTTCGATCGCGACATTTTCGAGCGCCCGCTGGAAGCCCCGGAGTTGCTCGAACATGGCGACGTGTTCAACCTGCTTTGGGGCCGCGACTATCGGGCCGAAAACGCCAAAGCTTTCGCCAAGCAGGCGGGGGCCAGCGTCTTGATTCACGGCCACGAGCCGTGTCCCGAGGGCTTCAACGTGCCGAACGACGTGCAGATCATTCTCGATTGTTGCGGGCAGCCCGCCTGCTACTTGATCGTGCCGACGGACCGCGAGTACAGCCACGCCGATTTGGTCGGGCGCATTCAGCGCCTGCCATGAACGACTTCGAAACCAGCGAACGAAAAAGGGGACATTCTGCTTTTTCCGGAATGCAGACATCTCCCTTTTCGGCCTCTCTTGAAAAAGCAGAATGTCCCCTTTTTCCCGACCCCTGCCATGAACGAGCCTGACGCCAGCGGACGGGGCCGCGCCGAGCCGCCGAGCGGACGCTTTCAGTTCGGCATGCGCGGCCTGATGGCCACGATGCTCTTGCTCTGCGTGCCATTCGCCATTTGGGGCGGGTTGTTGAGAGCGGGCAAGCCGGCTCAGGGCAACGCTCGGATGTACGTTTTCGTGCTGCTGAGCGTGGCGGCGCCAATGGGCGTGATGATCTTGATCAGCCTGGCGCTTTCGGCCTCTCGCGCCTATCGCCGGCTACGCCGCCGGCGATAGCCTCCGAGTTCGCTCACGTGGCCAGCGGCGGCGGCGAATGGACGAACTCGCGATAAGCTTCTGCCGCGAGTTCCTCGTCGCGCTCGCTGGGCAAGTATCGGCCGCGAACGCGAGTGCGGAGAATCACCCCTTTTTCCAACGATTCGACGAGCACCCGGTGCGTCAATTCCAGCCGGCCCGCCTCGGAAATGGCCAACCGATCGCCGTGCGAATCGCCCGGAAATGCCAGTTCCACATAGCTCAAGCCGGTTTGCGGCCAGCGAAACAGCCAGCAAAGCGGGCCCGCTGGCGAATCGAGAGCCCACGGCTCGGCGACAGTCGGCTCCAGCGTCTCGAACTCGCCCGACTTGGCGTCGACGAGGCGTCGCGCCTCGCCCGCGGGCAGCCGAGTGACGGTCGAAAGCGAGGGGCGACTGTCGAGCAGGTTTGTCTGCACGGAAAGTTGCAGATCGATGGAGACTCCGAGAGCGCCTGCCTCTGCGGCTCGCCAATAAACTTGCACGCGCATCGGGCGATGCGCGGTTTGTGCATAAGTGGCGATCAGATCGGCGCCGCGCTGATATCCGTCGGCCAGACTCTCGGCGGCCGCCTCGTTTGCGTCGAGAGCGACGCCCAGGATTTCATGATCGGCCAGCGCCTGCGCGCGCCAGCGAAGGTTGAACAACCCTCGTTCGGGCTGTTTCAGATCGACTTCGCCGCAAACGAGCGGCGACTGCAAACTTGCCGACGCCTCACTCAGCCGCCAGGTCGGATGTTCCTTCATCGAGAGCAACACTGCGAAAGCCAACAAGAAACGAAAGCCAATAAAAAAACCCCGCCGCTCACGCAAGGCGAGACGGCGGGGCCGGAACAGAGAAGAGGCCGATTGTGTAAGAAACGCGTTCCTAGGAAAAAATTATTGATAAGACAACGAACCACTCACAATCGCCTGCCTCTCGAAACTGAGTTCGATCATACCAGCTTAAAAAGGCATGTCCAGCTTTTTGTCGAAAGTTTTTTTGCCAATCCGCCAGGGGTCGCCAATCTGCTCGGCGTATTCATAATGCATATAGCCGCTGACAATTGTTTCGGCGGCGATATTGAAGCCTGGGCCGGGCGACTCAATCAACATCGGCGCCCCGGTCCACGCACGAGATCTCGCGCTTCAAGGCATCGGCACTATGCCCACAATCGACGATTATCAAAGAATTTGCGAACAGGCGGCGCGAGCCGGCGGCGAAGTGCTGCTCGATTGGGCCGGGCGGTTCGCCGTTCGCGAAAAGGGACCGGCCGATCTGGTTACCGAGGCCGACGTCGCCGCCCAGGATGCGATTCGCGACGTCCTGTTGGGCGCTTTTCCCAAGCACGGATTCCTGGCCGAAGAAAATCTCTCGCTGCCCAGCCAGGAAGACGGCTATCGCTGGATCGTCGATCCTTTGGACGGCACGACCAACTACGTCCACGGCTTGCCGCAGTTTGCCGTTTCCATCGCGCTGGAACAAAACGGCTGGCTCAAGACGGGCGTGGTCTACAACCCGGTGACTGACGAGTGTTTTTCGGCGGCCGAAGGCCGAGGCGCGCATCTGAACGGGCAAGCCTTGCGCGTGAGCCAGGTGGCCGAACTCTCGCAGGCCCTGGTGGCTGCGAGCTTCCCCGCAAAAGTGCGTCGCGGAGATCCCGAAATCGAAGATTTTCTGGCCGTGATGCTCGAATGCCAGGCTTTGCGTCGGATGGGCTCGTCGGCTTTGAACCTTTGCTATTTGGCGGCCGGCCGCTTCGACGCTTACTGGTCTCGCAGCACCAAAGCTTGGGATATTGCGGCGGGCGTGCTGATCGTGCGCGAAGCCGGCGGCGTGGTCAGCGGCTTCGACGGCCGCGAGCTCGATTTGGCCGATCCGCGATTCATCGCAGCCGGGACGGCGCCGTTGCACGCTCAACTATCCCAAATGCTTTGCCCTAGTTGACCTTATCGCGGTAGACTAGGGGTAATTTCCTGCTTTGAGCGACTTCCGCAACTGAGTAAACTGGTACTGGGCGGCCGCAGCGTCTCCCCTTCATTAAGTCGGCGGTGAGCGGGCGTCATCGCCCTTCAAGCGGCGAGGCCGGAGAGGAACAAGAAGTCTTGCGAGCGATTTGGCTGGGATTGACGCTCTTGGCGATCGGCCAGAGTTGGATCTGGACGGAGCCGCTGCGCGCGCAATCGTCGGAAACCGCTCCTGCGGAAAAGGCTCCGGATCGGTCCCGCAGCGACTCGTCGCAGGGGGTCAAGCGGGTCGAGCCCGAGATCTTCTACGTCAAAGATCCCAAAGATCCCAAGGGCAATCTGCTTCCGCTGTTGAACGTCCCGCTGAAAGAGTTGGATGCGGCGCTCGACAAAACGCGCGGAGCGGTCGGCGCCGTCCGGCCGGCGTTTCGCCTGGATCGGATGATCGTCAACGGCGAGGTCACGGGCAAGCATGCCGCGCTGACCTTTCAGTTCCAGATCACCGTCTTCGCCAACCACAACAAGTGGGTTCGCGTGCCCTTGCGGCTGGCCGGCGTAGCATTGGAAAAGGCCGAATATCAGGGCGAAGGAGAGCGGTTCCTGGTCTTCGACGAGGCGGACGGAGAATACGTCAGTTGGTTCCGCTGCGAGACGGAGACGCCCCACGTACTGACGCTGCACGGCCTGGTCGCCTTGGACCAATCGGCCGGGCAGACGCGATTGAAGCTGAACGCTCCGCGAGCGGTACACTCGGAGCTGACGCTGAAGACGGCTTCGAAGCAGGCGGTCGGCGAAGTGTCGGGGGCGGTGCTCGCCGAAACTCGCCGGCTGGAAGGCGGCGCCGAGTTCAAGGCGATCGGACTGACGAGCGATTTCACGCTCGCCTGGCGCGAGCCCTCGCGGCGCGCCCAGGAAAGTCGGGTCGAACTGGACGCCCAGGGAGAAATCCTGGTCCGCATCGATCATCAAAATGTGATCTCCACCGCCGACCTCACGGTGGGCGCCTTTGGCCGGGAATTCGACAGCTTTCGCGTGCGATTGCCCCCCGGCGCCGAGTTGATTACCGCCGAGATTCCGGCCGAGCGCCCCGACTATAGCGTCGCGCCGCTCGACGCGGCGAACGATCCGGCCGCGCCAACGCCCGCGGGTTCTTGGGTTGAAGTCAAGCGCACGATGAAAAGCGCGGAACCGCTTAAAATCCGGCTCAAGACTCAGCGAGCGCTGGCGGAAACCGCGCCCGACAAGCCGTTCGAATTGGCCGGCTTCGAAGTCCAAGGAGCGGCGCGGCAGTGGGGCGATCTGGCGGTCTTCGTCGCCAACGACTGGCAAATCTCCTTTGGCAAACGGCTCGGCGTCCGCCAGGTCGAGGACCTGGCGAACGAGGCTTTCTTGAACTTGTTGAAAGGCGCGGAAGACGACGAACTGCTCGCGGGCTTCGAGTATTACTTCGAATATCTACGGCAGCCCTGCTCCTTGCCGGTCCTCATCAGCCCGCAAGAGACCGTGATCAGCGTCGCCCCTTACTACCTGGTGCGCGTGTCGGCGGACCAAATGCACCTCGACGCCAAGCTGGCCTACAAGGTCAGCGGCGCCAAAGCGTTTGGTTTGGAGATCGATTTGCCGGGTTGGGCCGTCGACGCGACGAGCATCACGGCGCGGATCGGCGGCCCAGGGCCCGCCGCCGCGGCCGATGCGCCGCGCCCCGAGTTGGCCGATGTGTCGCGCATCGCGGCGAAGCCCGGCGAACCGCTGACGATTCCTCTCAAGCAGGCCGCCTTGGGCCGCGTCGAAGTGACGCTGACGGCGCAGCGCAAAATCGCCGAAGGCGCCGAGACCGTCGATTTTCAACTCCCCCGGCCCGAGGCAACCACGCAGGATGCGGCCGAACTTGCCGTGCTGGCCGACCAGAACATCGAATTGACGCCGCGAGAAACGGACCTAGCCGGGCTGCGGCGCCAGCCGAGCGGGCCGGAACTGGCGATAGCTCCGGGCGAGACCGAGCCGTTGTACTACCGCGGCGAAGCCGAGGGCGCCAAGTTCGCCGCCGATTTTCGCATCCGGCCGCGGCAGGTTTCCGTCGAAGTTTTCACGGACGCGAGCCTGAGCGAAACGGGCGCCGTTCGCGCAGAGCAGACGTTTACCTACCGCATCCAATACGAGCCGGCGGAAACGCTGACGTTCGAGGTTCCGCAAGTCCTGGTCGACGAACGCAAGTTCAAGGCGTTTCAGTACGAAAAAGAACAGGTCCTCGACGGAGAATTGTCGTGGGAACCGATCGCTGAGGAAAACGCTGCGCCAGATGAGGCGCCCGAGGCCCTTACGGTGCGCCGCGTGCGCGTCAAGCTTCGCAAACCGGCGCTAGGCGCCTGCCGCCTGAAGATCGAATACTCGTGGAGCGGCGAGCCTTTGATGCGCGAGACCAGCGTGCCGCTGAAGTTGCCGCTGGTCATGCCGGCGGAAGTCGAGTGCCGCGAGAATCGCCTCGATTTGTCGGTCGATCCAGGCGTCAAAGCCGAGCCGCTGGGCGCCGAGTGGTCGCCTCGCCCGGTGCTCGTCTCGACTTCGCCAGGCGGGTCCGAGGGAGGGCCGGGCGCCCTCGCCCGGCAAACGAGCCGCGAACTGGCGAGCGGACGGGCGGGGGCGCCCGCCCCTCCAGGTCCGAGCTTGCAGCTTCAGGCAGCGCAGACCTGGCCCGCACTCACTTTGAACGCCAGTCTGGCGGAATTATCCGACGACGAAACGATGGTTGTCGAACGAGTCTGGCTCCAAACGCAGCTCTCGAAATCCGAGCGGACCGACCGGGCGGTCTATCGCTTCGAGAGCCGTGACCATCGCTTCAGCTTGATTTTGCCGCAGGGCTGGATGGAAGCTTCGTTCTGGCTTGACGGCGCCTTAGTCGAAGCGCAGCACGGGGAAGCGCCGAACGAACAAGTGATTGTTTGGCGCGACGGGGGGACCGAGATCCAGACTCACGTGCTGGAGGCGAAATATAGTTTTCCCGACCGCCCGAAGGGTCGCGGCCTACTCTCGCTCGAACTGCCGAAACTCGCCTCCGGCGTCGGCTCGCGACGCGCCTATTGGCAGTTGATCCTGCCGCGAGACGAGTATCTGGTGACGGGACCGGGCGAGTTGACTTCAGAGGCGGTCTGGAGCTGGGACCGCTATTGTTGGTCGCGGCGCCCGCCGTTCGATCAAAACTATCTCGATGCCTGGGCGCATGACGACCCGCAGGCGGACCAACGGGCCGGAGCGCCGGCTTCGCAAGCGGCGCCGTTTCCCTCGGCGAACGAGTACCTGTTTAGTTCCATCGAGATTAGCGGAGCGCAACAGGTGCGGACCGCCAGCCGCTCGTCGCTGGTCTTGATCGGCTCGGGCCTGGTGCTGTTGGCCGGCTTGGCGCTGATCTACGCGCCCGCGTTGCGGCATCCGGCCTTGTTGTTCGCGGCCGCGTTGGCGGTGTTGACCGGCGCCATGATTTATCCCGAGGTCACGCTACTGTGGTTGCAAGCCGCGGCGGCGGGCGCCTTGCTGACGGCGGTGGCGGGCGTCTTGGAGCGCAGAGTTGCTCGCCGCCGGCGCCGCGAGGCCTTTGTTCGCGGCGGCTCGAGTTCGATCGTCAGCCGCAACTCGACTCGCACGCATCCCCGGCATTCCGCGGCGTCGGCGCCGGTTTCGACGGAAACCGCCGCCGTCGCCCTAGAGCTGTCGGCGCCGGAATCAAGGCCATGAGTTCGTCCCGGCTCGCTCGCCCGTTCGCCTTCGCAACGCTGGCGGCATCCTGTTGCCTGGCGTGGGCATTGCCCGCCGGCGGCGCCGCGCCGGACTCGGTCGAGACGCTCAAGTACCGTCGCTACTTCGTGCCCGACGACCGGCCGAAGGATTGGCCCTACGGCGACATCCCTTACGTCCCGATCGAGAAAGAAGAATTCGACCGGCTGATCGCCACGGTACAGTCGGCGCCGCAATTCGCCTTGGCGGCTTCCGCCCGAGTCTCGCGGGCGAAGTACGAGGCGAAACTCGGCGATCGGGAATCGCTTTCCGGGCAAGCGAGATTGGAAATCAACCACGCCGCGCCGACGCCGGTGCTGTTGCCGCTCGATCCTTGCGGCGTGGCCATCGAGTTCGTCCAGTGGGACGACGCCGAAAATCCCGAGGCGATCTTCGGCCTGGCTTCCGACGGCCGTGCGGCCGTGTATGTTGACCGCTCGGGAACGCTGCTGTTCGATTGGTCGTTACGCGGCCGCCGCGATGCGACCGGCGCGGCGATCTTCGCCTTGGACCTGCCGCGTTCGCCGTTCTCCTCGCTCGTCGTCGATTTGCCGCCGGAATTGACCCTGACGGCTGCTCCGGGCGTCGTGGCCGAGCATGTGCCGACCGCCGACGCTCTCGAGCGCTGGCGAGTCGAATTGGGCAGCCAGCACCGCTGCTCGCTGAAGCTGTCGCCGGCGGGCGCCGTCGACCAGCAACAACGGCGGCTGGCGCTTTTGCAACAGACGACTCGTTACGATTTTTCGCCGGGCGGACTAGACGTTACTGAAAAGTTGACGCTGGACGTCCATACGGAGCCCCTCCACCAGCTTGAACTGGAGGTCGATCCCGAGCTGCGATTGATGTCGGTGCGATACGGCGATTTGGACGTGGACTGGACCGTCGCGGCCAGTTCTTTTCCGCAGGGCAAACGCCGCATCGTGATCGATCTCCCGGAGCCGCTCTTGGGCGCCCGGCAGCAACTGCAATTGAAGGCCTTGGCGCCTCTCGTCGAAAACCAGCTTTGGACGTTGCCCGCGATCCGGCCTCACGGCGTATTCTGGCAAGAGGGCGACATCGAGCTGTCGACTCCCGCTCCGTTGACGCTCGATCGGCTGTCGCTCGTCGGCTGCCGAGAATCGCGCAGCGGCACTCTGCCGGCGCCATTGACGGGGGAATCGATCGAACTGCAAGCCTTTGCCCCCAGCGCCAGCGTAAAAGTGCTCCTCTCACGGCGCCGGCAGCCCTTGCAGCTCGGCAGCGGAACGCAAATCAATCTCAAGGCCGACCGCATCGAAGCCGATTGGCGGGGCGAATTCACGGTCGACGAGGGCGAGCGGTTGGCTTTGAACGCCGAGATCAGGCCCGGCTGGACGATCGATTCCGTCAAGGCGCGGCCCGAGGACGCGCTCGATGAATTCGCCCCGCTGGAAATCGACGGGCGAAATCTGCACGTTCGCCTGACCGCGCCCCTCTCGCGAGAGCGTCCGGTCGCGTTGCACATCGTCGCGCATCGCTCGGCGTCGCCCCGAGAAAAGCCGTTGCGCGCCGGCGACTTCGAGATTTTGAAATTTCGCGGCGTCTCGACCGCCCAGCGGCTGCTATCGCTTTCGGCGCAGCCGCCCTACCTGCTTCGCGTCGAGGGCGCCGAAGATCAACCTCGCCGCGAGGCCGAGACTCTGACGCCCGCCGAACGGCAATTGTTCGCCGAGCCGCCGCCCAGCGCCGTCTTCGATCTGGCGCGCAGCGAGGGCGGCTGGTCGGTCAGCCTGGAACAGCAGCCGCGGCGCTACCGCGCCGACTCGCTGAAGGTCGAAGCGACTCTCACTCCCGGTCCGCTCGTCGAATCGTACGAGATTCGCATCGTGCCGGAATCGGCGCCGATCGATCATTGCCTGATTCACTTTACGCAGCCGCGCGACGAACCGCCGCGCTGGCGCGAGGCGTCCGGGAAAAAACCGTTCACCGCCAGTCGCTGGACGAAAGAACAACAAGCCAGGCTGGGCCTGGAATCGGGCGAGACTTGGGAGATCGCGCTGGCCAGCCCGCAAAGCGACCCGTTCGAGCTGCAGGCGACGCGACCGTCGAAACTGGAGGGTCCGCTGGCCTTGAGCCTGGTCGTGGCGCCCCAGGCGAGCAGCCAGAAGGGGCTGTTGGAAATTCGCGCGACCGATGCCGTGCCGGCGATCGTGCGGAATCTGCGGCTCAAGCCGGCGCCCTTCGAATCGTCGCCCGAAACGCGATATTCGACCGAGCGCGGCGCCTTCTCCTATGATCCGGCGGCCGAACTCGGAACGTCGTCCGAGCCGGCCATCGTCGTAGAGCGACCAGGCCCGATCGGCGAATTGCGCGGCGCGCTCGTCTGGGATCTGCGGCTCGATTCGCGCTATGAAACCACGGGCCAGGCCTTGCACCTGGCAAGCTGCCTGATCGAAAGCTCCGGTCGCCCGAGTTGCACGCTTTCGTTTCCCGCGGGAGTTGACGTGCTGGAGGTTCGCCTCGACGACGCGCCGGTCGCCTGGACCGCGTCGCAGGGTCGTGTCACCGCGCCGCTTCCGCCCGGCGAGCGGTTCCCCAAGCTGGACGTTCAATTTACGACGCAGAGCCCTTCGCTGAGCGTTTGGAACGCCTGTGAGCCGCCTTGGCCTGAAATGGATGTTCCCGTGCTGGCCAGGCACTGGTCAGTCTGGACGCCGCCGGACTACGATTTGCTCGGCGCGGATCTTCGCGACGGGCGGCAAGCCCCGTTGAGCTGGTCGCAGCGTTTGTTCGGCATTCTGGGCCGTCCGCTCGGCGAACCGCGTTTCGAACCCGTCCTGAGCGAGCGTTGGCTGGCGGTCGCCGCAGCGGCAGGAGATTCAACGCCCGCCGCCGACGAAGGCGCCGCCGCGAGCCGCGCCGGTTTCGACAGTGCCGGTTTCGACAGTGCCGGTTTCGACAGTGCCGGTTTCGACAGTGCCGGTTTCGACAGTGCCGGTTTCGACAGTGCCGGTTTCGACAGTGCCGGTTTCGACAGTGCCGGTTTCGACAAT
>DATKRK010000004.1:0-2441 GCA_035532215.1 Pirellulales bacterium
TCGACTTCATAGAAGTTGGTCGCGCGTGCGTGGGCTTGCCGGCTGTAGAGCCGCCACAGCCGGCCGTTCGTTACCATAATCCAGTCCGCCGTGCCGGCGTCGAGCGCCGTTACGACGCAGGCGCCGGGGTTTTCTTCGGGCGTGTCGGCATCGTTCAGGTCTGGGCCGTCCAGCCAACGGTCCCAGGCATAGACGAAGGCGGCCGTCAGCGTTTTGCCGTCGCTGCCCTTAAGCAGATAATCGGGCTGAGTTTGATCGCTCTTGCTGGGGCGGTTCACGGCCGCGTTGAAGCCCAGCCTCTTGAAGAGCGGCTGGAGCAAATCGTTGCGGAGCGTCTCCTTATCCTTTCGCCCCCAGCGTCCTTGTGCGTCGCGAAGCAGGTCGCGGACGAAGGCGAACAGCTCCGACGGATTCTCACGCCAGACCGGATCCTCACGCAGCCGCTCGCGCAGGAAGTGATCGGAAAACAGGCCGCGATTTTGAAAGTATTCGCCGGTGTAGGCCGCGGCGTCGAAGACGCTTCGCAGCTTGTCGAACTGCTCCAGCGCATCGTGGCAAGTCCAGGTGAAGCGGCGTAGCGTCCGCAAGTCGAGCCGAGTGGGATTGCGGCGGTTGACGCTGATCGTCTTGGGAACGACCTGGATGCGTTCGGCAGCTCCGCTGGTCAGCCGACCGGCTGATCCGGCAGGCCCCTTCTGCTCTCGCTTTCGCTTGTCGAGAAACACGAACTCCAGCGTGTCGAAGTCTGAGGCGAGCACGAGCAAGTGGTCGAGCGTGCCGCGGCCCAGAACCCGCACAAGATCGTTGCGGACCTTGGCCGTGAGCGACTTGGGCTGGGCGAAAACGACGCGCAGGAACTGTTCGGGGTCTTCCGACAGCGTTTCGATCCGCTTGATGGCGCCCGCCGTTTCGCCCGACAGGCCGATGGCTTCCGGCGAAAGCGTCGCGCGGCCGGCGGTATCGTAGCCGAGCTTGGCGAAAAAGGCGGCTACGCGATCCGGCGACGCCAGCTCGGCGACATCGCGAGGCGTCAGATCCAAATCGGTGGCGTGCGGCACCAGGCGCTCCCCAGGTCCTTAAGGTCAAATCCGAACAGGCATTAGCCTAGCAAAGCGGCGGGCGAAGTTCACGTGGGCGGCTTGCGGCAGTTGCAATTGTGCCCGCTGCTACTAGATTCGGCCTGCGTGCCGACCCACGCGACGGCGGTTCATCTCGGCCATGGCCAAGTACCATTGGGCCACGTCCCGGCCATGTGGCATTCCGGCGCCTTGTCGGGCGGATCGTGCAGCCAGGCCAGCAGCGCGTCGGACCAGGATCGCGGCATTATGAGGCCCCTTTGCACACAAGTGCCACGCTGGAACCGGTGCGGAGCGTCCCCAACTCGGCGGCCGGGCCGTCACGCGAACAGGACAGTGCCATTCCATCGCCCTCCAGTCAGGGAAGCCATCGCCAAGACCTCAGCCAAGATGTTCCTAATCATAGCCGAGGTCCGCGCGGACGCAATCAACCCCCCGCGCGCCGCGGCCCTCTCGGAAAACTTTTCCGCCACGACCGGCGTCCAAAGGTATGCGGCGATAACGCCAGCCACCTGAAGTTTTTGCCCGGCGCGATGGAATTGTGACCGGCGACCCGGCGTATTACCCGCAGACGGGAAAAAGAGCGGGCCGACGGTCGTCCAAGCCAACGGTACGGTAGAACACAGGGAGCCACCCACGGCGCCTGCAACCGATCCAACCCAAGCCAGTCGGGAGATAGAACACAAGAATGTCTTGGTTCCGAGCGGATGCCGCCGGCTTGCCCGGCAGGGGTTCGCGTTGGCCGTCTACAGGACGACGCGCCCGAGAGCCGCTTGCGGTAGCGGGCCGCCGCTTCCCGGTCACCCTCCCGCTTGCGGAGCAAGCGGGCTACGTAGCCCGCCCGCTCCGCGAGCGGATCGGCGATCGGGAGGCGAACGGTGCTGGTTGGCAGAGTGTCAGCCGTGCCTAAGAATTGAGCAGCGGCGTCGGGGCGGCCGCCGCGACCCGCTCGGCCGCGCACGGTCGGTGCAAATTTACACCGACCGCCGAAATACGAGGTTTTTGTCTGTCGACTAACCTGACAGCGGGGTTTTTTGGGCGGCTGCTCAAAGGATGTGCATAGTGGCCATCTGGCTGCCTGTTCTTTGAGCAATTCTATTGTTCGTGCGGCGGAGCGGCCGCCGGCGTTCGTCGAGCCGCGGTGAGAAGTCGAAAAGATCCGGTCCCAAGCCAACGGCGCGGTAGAACAACGGAAACGATGCGGGCCAGCGCCCGCCGCGGATCCATGCCAAGCCAGCGGCGCGGTAGAACGAAAGGAACGACAGAAAGATTACCAGACAGAAAAATGAGCGATGGCGACCGCCAATCCAAAATCCCGAAATCGAAAATCCAAAATCAGCCGCACCCCCCAGATTTACCGTTGCG
>DATKRK010000005.1:0-3214 GCA_035532215.1 Pirellulales bacterium
AAAGTCGCTTTTCGCTCCGCGAAAAAGGCGCCTTTTTCGCGGAGCGAAAAGCGACTTTCTGGAGCCTGAGTTTGAATTTCCTGCCGCGAAACCCGGCTTGACCCTCAGGGCGAAATCTTCGCGGCCCACAAAGAAATAGAATGTTTGTAGTACGGGTAAGCTGATGGATGCGCCGCCGCTGGAGAACCTGCTGCAATTGCTCAGCAACGGCGATCCTGCGGCCATCGAACAGGTATTTCTCAATGTAGCGCCTGGCTTGCGCAGCCTGGTGCGACGCCGAATGTCGAAGGCCCTGCGCAGCAAGTTCGATTCGGAAGACGTCGTGCTGTCGGTCTGGACCGATTTGCTCGATGGTTTTCGCACTGGGCGCTGGAATTTCCAGACGGCCGCCGAACTGCGAGCGTTTCTGATCACCGCGACGCGCCGGCGTTTGATCGACCGCGTGCGGCAGCATCGCCGGGCGATCGAACGCGAGCGAACGTTGGGCGGCGAAGAGGATGCCTTGCAAGTTGCCAGCGGCTCCGCAGGCCCCAGCGCCGTGGCGCGGGGCAACGAGCTTTGGCGCCAATTGCAAGCGCTCTGCCCGCCTGCGCACCGCGAGTTGCTCAGCTTGAAGCGTCAAGGGCTGCCCTTGGCCGAGATCGCCGCTCGCACCGGGCTGCACGCCAGTAGCGTGCGGCGAATTCTGTATGACCTGGCAAAACGTCTGGCGGCGGCCCAGGCGCCGGTTTCCCATCAGCAGCAGGGCCTGGCGCCCGACGGCGCCGGCAGCGAACCGCCGCCCGATCGAGGCGAGATGTGAGCGGCGCGGCCCAAGCGTCTCGGGACTCGTCCGACGCCGCCGCGGCCCCCGAGAGCCTGATTTCCGATCGCGACGACGAGCCCGGTTCGCTATTGGCTCGCGAATTCAGCGACGCTTGGCGGCGCGGCGAATGTGCTGCGTTGGAAGAGTTTCTCGCTCGACGCGCCGGGTGCGAGTTAGCTCCGGCCGTAGCGGTGCAGTTGGTTTGCGAAGAGATCTGCTTGCGCCAGGAAGCAGGCGAATCGATCGATTCGGCCGAGATTCTCAGACGCTTCCCGCAATGGCGAGCCGAGCTGGAATTGCTGTTGGCTTGCTACGGGCTGTTCCAGGACGAACCGCAGGCGGAATTTCCGACCGCGGGGGAGGAACTGGGCGAGTTTCGCTTGCTGGCCGAACTCGGGCGAGGGGCGACGGGCCGCGTGTTTTTGGCCACGCAGCCTTCGCTTTCCGACCGGCCCGTGGCGATCAAATTCACCTCGTTCGAAGCGGCCGAACATCTTTCGCTCTCGCGGCTGCAACACACGGGCATCGTGCCGCTCTATTTAGTGCAGGATTTTCCCGAACGCGGCTTGCGAGCGCTATGTATGCCGTACCTAGGCGGCGCCAGCCTCGACGCGCTGCTGTCGGAGATCGAGAACTGTCCGCAGCACGAGCGCAGCGGCCGGAGTTTCGTCGAGGCCCTGGCCCGGCTGCGCGCCCCATTGCCGGTATCGCTGCCGCTGGAGGGGCCGGCGCTCGACTGGCTGGAAAGCCTGACTTACGTGCAGACCGTCTGCTGGATCGGCGCCGATCTGGCCGACGCGCTGCACTATGCGCATCAACGCGGCCTGCTGCACCTCGATCTCAAACCCTCCAACGTGCTGCTGGCGGGCGATGGCCAGCCCATGCTGCTCGATTTCCATTTGGCGCGCGGCCCCTTGGCGGCGCAGGCATCTGCGGACGAGTGGCTGGGCGGAACGCAAGGCTATATGTCGCCCGAGCAAGCCGCGGCGGTGGCGGCGATCCGCTCGGGCAAAGCGGTCCTGGCGGCCGTGGACGTGCGTTCCGACATCTACTCGCTCGGCGTCGTGCTCTATGAGATGCTGGGCGGCCCCCCGGCTAGTTCCGGCGCCATCCAAGTTCGCCCGGCGATCCGCAGCCTGAACCCCGCGGTCTCGCGCGGGCTGGCCGATCTCATCGACAAGTGCCTGGCTTCTGATCCGGCCGCGCGCTACGGCGACGCTGCGTCGCTGGCAGACGATCTGCGCCGGCACCTGGCCGATCTGCCGCTGCGCGGCCTGCCGAATCGCAGCCTGAGCGAGCGCTGGCAAAAATGGCGCCGGCGTAAACCGCACTCCTTGCGGCGCCTGGCGAGCAGCGTGATTTTGATCGCGGCCTGCGTCGGCGGCGCGACCGCCTACCTGGGCCGGCAAGTTCGCAATGCGCAAGCCGATTTGCGCGAAGCCGACCAATTGCTCGATCGCCGCCAGTTTCCGGCGGCGATCGAGCGGTTGCGCGCCGGCGCGGCGCGATTGTCGCTCGTGCCCGGTCATGCCGATTTGAAGTCGACTTTCCACAGTCTCCTTGTCGTGGCCCAGCGGCGCCGCCGGGCCGAGGACTTGCACCAGTTAGTCGACAGATTGCGATTCCTCGATGGCAGAGTCGCCCTGTCGCCCGCCGAACTGCGTGAGATCGAACAGGGCTGCCCGAAGATCTGGCAAGCGCGCGACCAAATTCTCGCTGAGGCCGACGGCGACGAGCCCGACGCTGAGAGAAGCGAGCTGCGCACCGACTTGCTCGACCTGGGCATTTTGTGGGCGAGCTTTCGATTTCGCGCAGAGCAAGGCGCCAATGAACAGCAATCGCGAGCCCACGCGCTTGCCGTGCTCGACGAAGCCGAAGCGACGTTCGGCGCTAGTCCGATCCTGGCCGCCGAACGGTCGGCCTACTTGGGCGAATCACCCCCGGCGCAAATCGGCGACAAGTCGGCGCCGCCATCGGTCTGGGAGCATTATGCGCTCGGTCGATTCCTGCTCCGTAACGGGCGGCTGGAAGCGGCTGAAGGCGAGTTCCGGCAAGCCTTGCAGAAAGCGCCCGAGGATTTCTGGCCCAATTATTATTCGGGCCTTTGCGCCTTTCGCCGGGGCAAGTTCCAACAGGCGCTGACCTCGTTTTCCATCTGCGTGGCCTTGGCCCCGATGAGCGCCGAGAGGTTCTGCGCAACCGCGCAGGCCGACTGTCTAGACAATCGCGGCCTGGCGCAAGCAGCCTTAGGACAATCCGCTGAGGCGCAGGAGGATTTCTCCGAGGCGCTGCGGCTCGATCCCCATCTGGCGACGGCGGCCCTGCATCGCGGCATGCTGCACGGCGACGCTCATCACTTCGAGCAAGCCGCGGCCGACTTTCAGCGCGCGCTCGACCATGGCGCCGAAC
>DATKRK010000006.1:0-9195 GCA_035532215.1 Pirellulales bacterium
AAAGTCGCTTTTCGCTCCGCGAAAAAGGCGCCTTTTTCGCGGAGCGAAAAGCGACTTTCTGGAGCCTGAGTTTGAATTTCCTGCCGCGAAACCCGGCTTGACCCTCAGGGCGAAATCTTCGCGGCCCACAAAGAAATAGAACGTTTGTAGTACGGATGGCACGGATATTGGATTCGAAAATCCGTGCCATCCGTGGTTCCAATTTTAAGACGCCGCACCTCCGGAAAACAGCGACGAGAGCCAAGGCCAAACATCCTCGACCATTTTCTGATAGATGGCGTAAATGGCCACCACGGTGACGGCAGCGACGGCGATCCACAAAAACAGGTCGACGAACTTCGAGGGCGCCAGCCGCGGATCGACGCGGCGATAGCGCAAGTAGATCGTCGCGGCGCCGATCACCGGCAGCGTGGCCGCCTGGGCGAAACCGCCGAACACGACCATCACGTGCGGATCGCCGAAAATCAGATACAACACCAGGCCCAACGCAGGATAGAACACGCAAAAGAACCGCATCCAGTGCGCGCGCTTGCCCGGGTCTTGATAGCGCACCAGTTTGGCGAGGCTGAGAAAATCGGCCGACAGCCGGCTGTGCCCGGCCGAGGCCACGTAGAGCGTCTTGAACAACACGACGCAGGCGCCGACGAGAAACAGCGACTTGGTCCAGGGGTGCTTGAAGGCCTCGACGTACATCTGGGCAAGCTGCTCCATCATGTGGTCGCCTTCCGGGTGGAGCTGCAAGCGGTGCAGCACGGTGGCGCCCATCACGTAGAACGAGACGGTCGCGACAGTGAACACCAGCATGCTCACCCAGGCGTCGAGATACAGCACGCGCATCCAACCATGAGCGCGTCGCGCCCATTCCGAGTCGCTCGATCGAGGCCCAGCGTAGCGGGCGTAGCCCTTTTCCAAACACCAATAAGGATAGGCATAGAGTTCCGAAGCCCCGACGCCCGTGATGCCGAAGGCGCTAAACGCGGCGGCGATGCCCGTCAGTGGAATATCGAACGAGAAGCCTTCTTTCCAGTCGGCGAGCGTGACCGGATAGCCGGCAAACGGCAACGCCAGCACGCAACCGACCGTGACCAGCGTGACGGCGGCCACCAGCAGCGTGGTCACGAACTCGATGCGATGATATCCGCCGCTTAACAGCAACAGCGTCGCCGCGATCGCGGTCAGCAAGGCCCAAGGCCGGTCGGGATGCTCTTGAACCGATTGCGCCAGGCTGGGCGAAACGGCTTCGAGGCTGGCCGCCATCGCGTCGGTCCCTTGAGGCCAAAGCAGGTGCAGCGCCTGGCCCACGCCCCCTTCCATGGCGCCAAGTTGCGTCACGGTCAGCAGCAGCATGCCTAGCCACCACCAGACTTGCCAGTTGGCGCCCCATCGCGGTCCGGGCATGTCGTCGAGGGCGGCGAGCGTGGGCTTGCCCGAGGAAATCGTATAGCGGCCCAATTCGACCTGCACGAAGACCTTTACCACGCAACTGAGCAGAATCAGCCACAGAAACACGAAACCGTGCTCGGCGCCCAGGCCGGTCGTGACCAGCAGTTCGCCGGTGCCAATGATGCTACCCGCCAAAATAATGCCCGGCCCGATCTGCCGCAGCGCCTTCCACAACGTGGGGGGCGGCTCGCGCAGGGCGTCGGGGGGCATCGCATAGGGATCGAATTCGCTCGCTTCGCTCATGGCTCGATTACAACGGCCAGCAAGCGTCGTGTAAAGCTTTTGGCGAACGTTTTTTGGCGAAGGTTATTCCTGTGTCCGATTGAGAAAGAGACATGCCTCAACGCTCGGCTGACAGAGCACTAGCGCAAATGGAAGAGTGAGCCGAGCAGGCCGCGCGAGCGTTGCGGCCGGAAAGCGTACGGATCGGCCTGAGGCCGCAACTTGGCGCCCGGCCGCGGAGCCGTTTCGGGGGCCGAATCGGAGTCGGGCGGCGGCTCGGATTCGGACGGCATGTCCGCCTCGGGGGGCATGGGGGTTGGCGAGGGCATGTACTGCAAGCCGCCGTCTGGTTGTTCGGGAGCGGGAGTCGGCACGTTTTCTTCTTCCTTCGCCGCCGGCGCCTCCTCGGTCTCGGCGCTGCTCACGTTCGAGTCGCCTCCCAGGATCGAATTGCGACGGTAGAAAAAATCACACGGTTCGTCGGGCAGGGGGCCGCAATAATCGTACGTGCCTTGGCAGGCGTGGCAGCCGACCACGCCCCAGCAGATTGGCAAGACTGCGGCCAACAGCAGAATCGAACGCATCATGCAACTTCCCTTTTTCCGACGTTCGCCTAAACACCCAAATCCGTATGGGTCGGAACGAGCAGTAGCGATATATTCGTCCGAATAAGTTGCACAACCCGCATCTTTTTCCATGAATCCTCGCCTCGGCTGTGGCATGTCTTCGACCGATCGAGAAACGCGGACTTCGCAGCCTTCCCAGCTTCGCCAAACATCGACTAGCTCGTCTTCCGTAGGGCGGGGCGCTAGTCCCGGGCGGCTGGAAGGCGAAGTTGTTGCCAGCGAAATTGCGAGTGGGGCTGCGCCCCACCCTACGTGCGGTGCAAAAACGCGGTGGGGCGTGTGGGCGGTGGTGTTGCTGGCGTTGGCGGTGCGGTTGCCGGGGCTCGATCGGCCGCTGCTGGGGTATTTCAGCACCAAAAACGTGACCTATGCGATGATCGCGCGCAACTGGGTCGAAGGCCGCACGAGCCTTTGGCGCCCGGCAATGGATTGCCTGGTGGGCGGCGAGCGCGGTTTGCACCTGTTGGAGTTTCCCGTCAGCGCCTACCTGAGCGGCGCCGCCTGGCGCGTTTGCGGCGGTTCGCTCGATGCCTGGGGCCGCTTTACATCGGCGGCGTTCAGCGCGGGCGCGGTCGCCTTGATGTTTTCGCTCGTGCGGCGCTGGCATGGCCAGGCGGCGGCCTATGGCGCCAGCCTGACGTTGACGCTATCACCGGCGGCGATCATCTTCGGGCAGAGCTTCATGCTCGAAGCCTCGCTCGTGTTTTTTACGGTGGCCAGCTTGTGGGCTCTCGATCGTTGGTTGACTTCCGGCCGCAAGGGTTGGCTGCTAACGGCCGCCGCGAGTTTCAGCCTGCTGCTGCTGACGAAGATCTACATGCTGGTGCTGGCCTTGCCGCTGGCGGCCTTCGTTTGGCACGCACTTCGAGTCCAAGGCGGGCTTGGCGCTCGCCGAGTCTGGCTTGAATTCGCACTGGCCGGAACCGCGGCGGTTTTGCCTGCCTTCGCCTGGTATCTCGACGCCTGGCACGTTGCCGCGCCCGAGGCGGCGACCTCGGCACGGGTGTTCTATTCGATCCGACGCAGCGCGACCGTACACCATTGGCCGCATCCGCTGCTCGTCTCGCCCGACTTTTACAAGCGAATGCTCGACGACTTGAGCGGCTCGATGTTCACGCCGATCGGCTTCGCGCTGGCTTTGATCGGCATGTGGGGGAAAGCATGGCGCCGGCACGCGGGCTGGCTTGCCGCGTCGGCGCTGTTGGTCGCCGCACTGCCGGCGAAGTTCTACGATTTGCCTTACTACGAATTGGCTCTGCTGCCAGCCGGCTGCGTGATGGCCGGGCTAGGATGGAAAGCGGTCTACGAGCGGATGCAACCGAGCCGGCTCGGCATGGCGGCGCTGCTCGGCGTCGTTATCGCGTTTTCGCTGCGGCATGCGGCAAAGCCGGCCTTTACGACGCCGGCCGAAGATCGCGAGGTGTTGACCGCCGCCGCGGCGTTGCGAGCGTTCGCCGCCGCAGGCGAACCAGTGGCCACGCTGCACGGCGCGTCGACCGACGTGTTGTACTATTCGGGTCATCCGGGTTGGGCCTTTTCCATCAACGACCGGCGCCTGACCGAAAAACTGCAAGCCGTTCGGCGGCAAGGCGCCCGCTGGCTGGCCGTGGCCGATCTTCCCAGCGCCAACGCGTCGCCCGTCGCCCGCGAGGCCCTGGCGCCGTTGCGTCTGGTGCGCGAAGGGCGCGATTTCAGAATCTATGAGCTGGCGCCGAGGACGGTGAAGGCGTCACGGAAAACGGCAAGTGTACTACTGAATTCACCACGGAGACACGGAGAGCACGGAGTAGAAGAGAAGCAATTCAGAAAATAGCGTGACCGCAATGGACGGCGTTGGATTGCCTTTGCGGCGGACGAATGATGGAAGTCGAGATTTGGTGCGCTGCTGGCATTTTTAGAAGGGGGATAGGGGGATGCGGAGGAGATCAGGGGATGAAGAAGAGATTACTTGATTGCCTGAAAAAATTCATCTACGCATCTCCTCCGTATCCCCACATCCCCTTTCAAAAAGTTTAATTGCACATTGCGGCCGACTTTTGCATTCCAATGCCGATAAGAAATCTCTCCTCTCCGTGCCTCCGTGGTGAACTCCAATCCCCTTTTCAAAAACCCATCAACTCGGCGGGATCTCTTTGCCGTGCGGATCGACGCCGGGCCGGGCGAGTTCGCTGGCCAAGCGCTCTTGTAGCTTGGGGCCGATATAGTGCTCGACGCGCTCGGCCGGCTCGTGGAGGTGGTCGAGCGGCAAGTTGAAGTGCTCGCCCAAATAAGCCTCCCAGAGACGGTGCGAGCGCACGAGCGATTGGGCCGCGTGCCGGCCTTGCTCGGTGAGCCGCAACGAGCGATTCTCCGCCTCGACGTCGCCGCACGCCAGCAGCCGGCGCAGCGCCAGCCAACCCGTCAGACCTCCGCCTGCAAGCCGGGAACACGCCGCCCAAGCAATTCCAGCGTCGCGCTGCGGCGCCCCCGGCGCGAGGGCGGCGCTGGTTTCTTCGGCTCGATAGAGCGCGGCGATCACATCTTCGGAAACGATCCGCAAGGTCAGGTTCAACTGATGCCAGGCGCGGCTGATGAGCCCGTGCCGCGGCGCGAGCAGGGCCGCCAAAGCGAATTCCGCGCCCAGCACGACCGCCATCATGCCGGCCACGACCGTGTTGTAGTACAGGGCGGCGAAGTAGCCCAGCACCGCGGAAACGCAGGCGATCGCCGCGGCCCAAGCCAGCATCGGCCCTAACCGATCGGTAAGCAGATGCGCGGCGGCCCCCGGTACGATCAGCATGGCGACCACGATCACCGAGCCGATGGAGTCGAAGGCCGCGACGCTGGCCACGGCGACCATGCCCATCAACAGATAATGGACGACGCCGGCGCTGAGCCCCATCGCAGTGGCCAGGGCCGGATCGAATGAAGCGATCTTCAGTTCTTTCCAGCACAGCGCGACGAACAACGCCGTGGCGGCCAACGTCGCCGACAGCGGCAGCATGGCGACGGGGATTTCGTAGCCGCGCCAGATCATCGAGTTATTGAGCACGAATTCGATCCGGCCGTAGAGCACGCAGTCGGGATCGAGATCGACCTGCCCGGCCGAAAGCCTGGCGATCATCACCACGCCCAGCGCAAACAGCGACGTGAAAACGACGCCCATCGCCGCATCTTCCGCCACGCCCGCGGCGCTGCGCAACGTCTCGGTGAGTACGGCGGTCAACAAACCGACGGCCACGGCGCCCAAGAACATCGGCAGCGCAGCCGTCGTGCCGCCGTACCAGAATGCCACGGCAATACCCGGCAAAATGGCGTGGCTGATGGCGTCGCCCAACAGGCTCATTCGTCTGAGCACCAGGTAGCAACCCAAGAGCGCACAGGCCGAGCCCGACAGGGCCGCCGCGGCGATCGTCCATACGGCCTGGTTCCAATCGATGTCGGCGAAGGAGAATTCGCTCGTCATCGCGAGGTCCTCGCGAAGGGGCCTGCCGCATGAGGCAATGTTCCCTCGGCCGCCAGCCGCTCTTCCAAGGTCGCAACCAAGTCCGCCGGCAAACGCTCGTCGACCGCTTCGACGTCGAGTTCGCCGAAGGCGCCGTGCTGATCGGCGTATTCGTGGAGAAACAGCCGCCAGAGGCGATACCCGCGCATCACGCTCGCCGCACGGGCCAGGCCCGCTTCGCTCAAACGATAGCCGCCGCGTTCGGCCGAGAGCCAGCCCGCCGCGGCAGCCCGGTGCAGAGCCGCCGGGCTCAGTTCAGCACGCGCGGCAAGCTCGGCGGCGGTCACGACGGGCCGCTCGGGCAAGTCCGCTTCGACGGCTTCGAAGATGGCTCGCAGCAGGCGTTGATCTTGCAAGCGACGTTTGAATCGCAGATGCGCCAGCACGCGCGCGACGGCGCCGCGGCGCAAGGCGAACAGCGCGGAGAACAAAAAGGCCGCGGCGCCGACGAGCACAATCGTCGGTCCGGTCGGCAGGCCGTCGAATTGGGCGCTGATCAGCGTGCCGGCCGCCGCGGTTGCGGCGCCCAACACGGCAGAAATCACGAGCAACTTGCCGAGCCGTTCGGTCCAAAAGCGGGCGGCGGTCGCCGGCAGGATCAACATCGCGGCGACCAGCACGGCCCCGACCGCCGGCAAACCGATGACGACGGTCACGGCGATCAATCCCATCAGCAGCAGATCGAGCCGGCCGGCCGGCCAGCCTTGCACGCGAGCGAAGCCCATATCAAAGGCCACCAGCTTGAACTCTTTGTAGAGCACGAACACGATCGCCAGGCAAACCGCGGCCACGGCGGCAATCAACCCCAGCTCGGCCAGTCGCATCGTCGCCGCGCTGCCGAAAATGTACGAATCGAGCCCCGCCCGGCTGCCGCCGCTGGCGCGGTTCTGGATGATGCGACTGAGTGCCAGCCCGGCGCCGAAGAACACGCTGAGCACGATGCCAATCGCAGCATCTTCCTTGACGCGCGTGGCGCGGCGCATGCCGACGAGCAGGCTCACGCCAAGGATGCCGGTGACCAAGGCGCCCAAGAGCATCGCAGGCAGGTTGCGGCGATCGAGCACAAGAAACGCCAGGCACACGCCCGGCAGAGCCGCGTGGGCCAAGGCGTCGCCCAAGAGCGCCCGGCGTCGCAGTACGGCGAAGCCGCCCACCAGGCCCGTGCTGGCGCCCAACAGACTGGCGCCGGCCAGCACGACGGCAGTGTTGTAGGCGATCATCGGCTGCGCTCGCGTGCGGCCACGGCGTCGGCGGCGGCGTCGAGGATGTCCAGCCGTCCGCCGTAGGCCTTTTGCAGGTTTTCCCGCGTGAAGACCTGCTCGGTTGGGCCGCTGGCCACCAGCCGCATGTTCAACAGCACGACTTGTTCGAAATACTCGGGCACGGTTCGCAAATCGTGGTGGACGACCATCACGGTCTTGCCCTGGCGGCGCAGCTCGCCGAGCAGCGCAAAGATGACGTGCTCGGTGGCCGCGTCGACGCCGGCCATTGGTTCGTCCATGAAATACAAATCGGCCTGCTGCGCCAGCGCGCGGGCCAGGAAGGTGCGCTGCTGCTGCCCGCCGGAAAGCTGCCCGATCTGTTGGCGCGCCAAGTCGGCCAAGCCGACTTGCCGCAGACATTCCAGCGCCCAGTCGCGCTCACGTCGCCCAGGGCGGCGAAACCAACCCAGCCGGCCGTACGTGCCCATCAACACCACGTCGAGCACGCTGACCGGAAAGTCCCAATCGACGCTTTCGCGCTGCGGCACGTAGCCGATCCGCCGCCGCTGGCTGTCGACCGGCTGGCCGAACACGCGAACCCGCCCGCTGGCCAGCGGAACGAGGCCCAAAATAGCTTTGATCAGCGTACTCTTGCCGGCGCCGTTGGGGCCGACAATGCCGATCAAACCGGGCTCGGCGATCGTCAAATCGACATCCCACAGCACCGGCCGGCGATGATACGCCACGGTGACGTCGTGAACGTCGAGCACCGCCGCTTCGTCCGCGGCGTTGGCGGGCTGCGCCGTCGGTTGCGATTGCGGGATCTGCGTTTTCGGAAATGTTGTCATTCGAGAGCCTTTACGATCGCCTCGACGTTGTGCCGCACCATGCCGACGTACGTCCCTTCGGGCGTGCCGGGCTTTCCCATGGCATCGGAAAAGAGCTGCCCGCCAACCTTCACGGCGTGGCCTTGCGCCCGGCAGCCTTCGACCAGGGCCTCGATGTTGCGCTCGTTGACTGAAGTCTCGACGAACACGGCCTTGATGCCGCGAGCGGCGATAAAATCGACCAGTTCGTTGATCTTTTTGATGCCCGCCTCGGCCTGCGTGCTGATGCCTTGGATCGCCTTGACCTCGACGCCGTAGGCCCGGCCGAAATAGTGAAACGCGTCGTGCGCGGTGACCAACACGCGGTGATCGGCGGGGATTTCGGCGATGCGGCGCTTGCACTCTTCATCGAGTTCGGCCAACTCCGCGCGGTAGGCTTCGGCTTGCCGGCGGTAATCGGCGGCGTGGGCAGGATCGAAGCCGGCCAGCGCAGTTTCTACGGCAGCGAGCGTTTCGCTCCACAGCGCGACGTCGAACCAAACGTGCGGGTCGTAAAGATCTTCGGCGACTTCCAGCAAGCGGCCCTTGTCGATCCCTTCGGCCACGGCCACCGCTGGTTTTTTACGGCCCATGCGGGCCAGCACGTCGCCCATTTTTCCTTCCAGGTGCAGCCCGGAGTAGAACACCATATCGGCCCGGTTCAACTGCGCCACGTCGCCCGGCGAGGCTTTATAGAGGTGCGGGTCGATGCCTTCGCCCATCAGTTGAGTCACCGAGACGTGCTCGCCGCCGACGCGTTCGACCAGATCGGCGACCATGCCGGTCGTGGCGACCGCCTGGATCGGGTAATCGCCAGAAAATCGGTGTGATTGGGCCGCTGGATCGGCCGGACCGTGCGACAAGTCCGCTTGCCGTTGGTCGCAACCCGCGATCACGAACAAAAAGGCAATCCAGCCGCGGCGGGCGAATTTCGCGAACATTGGCGCTATCTGGCGGGAGGTAAAAGCGGGCTAGCCGCGGCCCCAGAGCAGCTTTCGCTCGATGGAAAGTTTTTTTGATCCATCAAAACTCTAGCCGTCATATGGCGCCTAAGTCAAGGCCGGGAAGGAAGTTTGTGACGGGTGCGTCCTAAGTCGCCTCGAGGCGGGCGCCTGCGGCATTGAGGCCGCCGTCCGAATCTGGCCAACTTGGCCCAAGACGGCTGGCGGGTTTTGCCACCTTGGAACGAAACCTTGGATCGGTGGCTTATCGAGCAATCTCGGGACCGCGGATTTCCCAGCGCGGCCTTCGGCCGCAACCAATTGAGCCACGGATGAAACACGGATAAAACACGGATGAAATGCAGAATGAGGCTCTTCCGCAGAATCTATGAGTGGTTTTATCGCCCCTTA
>DATKRK010000007.1:0-19651 GCA_035532215.1 Pirellulales bacterium
CAGTTCGGACGTTGTGAGAGGGCGTGAATGCTGTGCTTTTTACATAGCCCAGGCATTTATGCCTGGGATCCGCGAGCCGTTTACCCCCCGCCCCTGATTGGCGCCTCGCGGCCGCCGACGGCGCCCGCGAGGCGCCAATCGGGAAAAACGGGCGCACGTTGAACGAATTCCCAGGCATAAATGCCTGGGCTACGCAAAAGTCGTGGCCGAAGGCGATCCGGGAAACCCACCGGAAAAGTTGTGTAGAACAACGAGGGCTGCGCCCTGGGCTATCGAATGACGCACCTTCGGTGCTACGGCGGCCTTCGGCCTTATCCATCTTTCCAGAAAGCAGGACGATCTCTAAAGCTGGTGGTAGCAAAGCCAACCATGAAACGTCGTCGCGCCGGCTTTAGCCGGCTTCTTCTTGAGGCTCTTCCGGAGAATCCGTGGGTGGTTCCGACCGCCGAGGAGTTGGAGGCGTGCGTTTTTCGAGGCATTTCCGGGCAATGAATGAGGCTCCGGTTCGCGCCAACGGTTTTGGCGTCAAGCGAAAACGAACATTCATTGCCCGGCCATGCCTAAAAAAACGCACCGTGATGATGCTCAGCGACGAAAACCTACCCACGGATTCCGCCGAGGAGCCCTTGTTGAAGAGGACGGAATCGATGTCGAATCACGTCTTCCATGAGGGCTATCTCCACATCGATCAACGCTTGCACAAGCCGGCTCGAGCCGGCTAAAAGACAACAAGTGTTGTTGCTCGAATACCACCAGCTAAAGCTGGCGGCAGACGGCAAAGAAGCCTAGCTACTGAATCTCCGCTGGGCTGAGAATAGGGAAGTTATTTAATCCTCATTGCTAACTCGGACGGCGCCGCCGCCGTTTTCGCTGGCGCTACAGCGAGGCGGATGTCGCGTCGGGTGCCGCGACCACCGGATTGCCGAGCACGCCGAGCCCTTCGATTTCGACCTCGGCGACGTCGCCGGGCTTGAGGAAAATCGGCGGCTTGCGGGCGAAACCGACGCCGGGCGGAGTGCCGGTGAAGATCAAGTCGCCGGGCTTGAGCGTGCATACCTGCGAGATGTAGGCGACCAGCGCGTCGATCGGAAAAATCAGCTCCTTGGTGTTCGAGTCTTGCAGCGTGCGGCCGTTGAGGCGGAGCTGAATCCGCAAATGGCCTGGGTCGGGCGCCTCGTCGCGCGTGACCAGCGCCGGGCCGTATGGCGCGAACGTGTCGAACGTTTTGCCGAGCAGCCATTGCTTGCCCGGCTTGTGCAGTTGCCAATCGCGGGCCGAAACATCATGGCCCGGACAATAGCCGGCCACGTGCCGGTAGGCGTCTTGCTGGGCGATGTGACGGCCGCCCTGGCCGATGACCACGACCAGTTCGGCTTCGTAGTCCACCTCGCTGCTTTCGCGGGGCAAGACAATCGCGTCGCCATGCGCGGCGATGGCCGAGGGAAACTTGTTGAACAAGACCGGCTCTTCGGGCGGCGCCACGCCGCTTTCCCGGGCGTGGTCGGCGTAGTTCAAGCCGACGCAAATCACCTTCTCCGGGTCAGGAACCGGCGGCAGCAACTTGACCGTCGCGGGATCGACGAGCGGGCCTCGCTGCGCGGCTGCGGCGGCCAGTTCCAGCCCGGCGGCCCCGAGAGCCAGCAGTTCCTTCATCGAAGCGGGCAGCCGGGGCTCGGCCGCGTGCAGGTCGACGAAACCGCCCTCGCGCATCGCGGCGACGCGCGGTCCCGCCGGGCTTTGATAGGTCACAAGACGCATCGCGTCGCTCCTGCCGGCCGTGCCGGCGGCTAAAAGTTCGTCAGATAATTCCCGCCGAACGCCAGCCGCTCGCCCGGATTTATCAGCTCAAAAACAAAAGTCCTTATTTTAGGGAGTTTGTCGTTTCTGCAAGGCCGCCGAATTCTGCACGGGTTTTATTTGCCCCCCCGATAGACATAACCTAAGTTTTGGTAGCACTTTTCGACGCACTCCGCGACGTTCTGGGCCGTTTTCGACTGCTGTCTTCGCAGCCGGAGTGCAATCACATCGCGCAAGCGCCTATGTCAAACGATCTAAGTCCCGAGCCGCCGCTGGCCGCTCTGGCCCCATCTCACGAGCAGTCTGCGGACGCCGAGGCGGGATTGAATCGACTGGGCGGTTTGATCGACCAACTCGACCGCGACGCCGGCGGTTCTCCGCGACCGGCCGTCGATTTCGATCCGGCCGTCGGCAACCAACTGGCCGAGGTGCGGCTGGGCGTGGCCAGCAGCCTATATCGCGCTCTGCGCTGCAAACACGAGCCAACGGCAAAACATTGTTTGCGGGTGACGCTGGCGTGCGCCTCGTGGGCCAGTCGTCTGGGGCTTTCCGATCGGCAGCGCGACGAACTCGAAGTGGCGGCGCTGCTGCACGACATCGGCAAGATCGGCGTGCCCGACACGATCATCACCAAGCCCGACCCGTTGACGCCCCCGGAAGCGGCGGTGATGGACGCTCACTGGCTGATGGGCGAAGAAATCTTGCGTTCGACGACGAGCTCGCCGGGCATGCTGGCGATCGTCGTGTCGGGTTCGGCCTGGTACGACGGGTCGCGTTCGCGCAACGAACTGACTGGAGACAAGCTGCCGTTGGGAGCGCGGATGCTGGCCATCGTCGATGCCTTCGACGCGATGATGTCCGACCACGTCTACCGCCGCGCCTTTACGCAAGAGCGAGCTTTCAACGAGCTCTATCGCTGCGCCGGCGCTCAGTTCGATCCGCGACTGGTGCAACTGTTCACCGAACTGCACGAATGCGACCAGTCGAAGCTGCGCGAAACCGCGGCCCAGGGCTGGTTGCGCTCGCTGGAGTCCGAAGCGCCGTCGGCCATGTGGCGGCTCAACGATTCCGCGGCGCCCGCGCCGCAGTCGCTCGAAAACCTGTTTCAGCAGAAGCTGCTGGCCAACATGTTCGACGCCGTCGTGTTCGTCGACAGCAAGCTGCGCGTGGTCCAGTGGAACCGGGGAGCCGAACGCCTGACGGGAATCTCCGAGTCGAGCGTCTATCAGCGCCGCTGGCTGCCAAGCCTGATTCAGTTGTCCGACGAGCACGGCGAGCCGATTCGCGACGAAGACTGCCCGGTGACGTACGCCATTCGCACCGGCGTGCAATGGCTCAGGCGGTTGACGATTCGAGGCCGCAACGGGCGTCCGACGGCCGTCGATGCACACGCCATCCCCGTCAGCGGCGCCGACGGCATCGCTCGCGGACTGGCGTTGGTCTTGCACGACGCTTCGCCCGAGACCTCGCTGGAAGCGCGCTGCGAGAACCTGAAGGAGAAGGCCGCGCGCGATCCGTTCACGCAGTTGGCGAACCGCGCCGAGTTCGATCGTACGCACGCCAAGTTCGTCCGCTCGCATCTCGAACGCAGCTTGCCTTACAGCCTGGTCATCGCCGACATCGACCGCTTCAAGTTCATCAACGATACCTACGGGCATCAGGCCGGCGACGAAGTCATTCAAGCCCTGGCTCGCCTGCTGAAAGACGCCTGCGGTCCGGGCGATCTGGCGGCGCGCTATGGCGGCGAAGAGTTCGTACTGTTGTACACCGATTGCGATAACAGCAAAGCCGTGCGCCGGGCCGAAGAATTACGCAGCGTGTTCGCCCAGCTTTCGCACGCCATGGTCGACGGCAAACCGGTGACCGCGAGCTTCGGCGTCACCGAAATCCAGCCCGGCGATACGCCGGAAACCATGTTGCGGCGAGCCGATCGGGCGCTGCTGCTGGCGAAGCAAAACGGCCGCAATCGCGTCGTGCAATTGGGAATGGGCAGCGAACCTCACGATTCGCCGGGAGAGGACCAACGACTCCCCCGTTCGCGGCCGGCCGGCGTGCTCATCGAGCGCGTGCTGGTGAGCGAGGCGCCCTTGGCAGTCTGCGCGGAGAAGCTGCGAGGCTTCGTCGCCGATCACCATGCCGAAGTGCTCTCGGCGGAAGAGGACCAGATTCGAATCCTGGTTTGCGACGCCGGCTACTCTCTGTTGCGCCGCGTCGCCGACCGGCCCGTGCGGCTGCTGATGGATTTGAAATTCGAGGAGATTCGCCGCGAGCAGCTCGATCGCAGCGAGTTGTCCGCGGGCGCCTTGAAGCTGGGGGCCGCCCGGACGAGAATTCGCCTCACGATCACGTCGCAACGCAAGCGAGATCGCCGCAAAGATCAATTGGCCGAACGGGCTCGCCAATTGCTGATTAGCTTCCGCGCCTATCTGATGGCCAGCGAGTGCGAATCGCCCGCCGATTCGGGCGTGCTGCGGCGAGCCCGCGGCCTGTTCGGATCTTGGTTCGGAAAGTCCTGACGCGCGGCGCGAATTGGGCTATCATGAACCGCGGTCGCCTGGCGGCGGTCGCTTCCGGACCTAGAGGAAAGGAGTCGACGCATGCACGCCGGTCAAGTCCGACGGCGGTTATTCATTGGCGCCGAGTTGCAGCCCGGCGGCGGCGTTCATTTCCGCGTCTGGGCGCCGCGGCGGAAGCGAGTCGAGGCGGTGCTCGAATCGCGGACGCCAGGCCGCGGCGAACGAAGCGAAATCGCTTTCAACCTGGCGCCCGAGCCGGACGGCTTTTTTTCGGGTTATGTCGAGCAAGCGGCGGCGGGCGATTGGTACCGCTTCCGGCTCGATGGCGAGGCGCCGCTTTATCCAGATCCCGCTTCGCGGTTTCAACCCGAGGGCAGCAGCGGGCCTTCGCAAATCGTCGATCCGGCGGCATACCGCTGGGGCGATTCCGCCTGGCGCGGCGTTTCCATCAAGGGGCAGGTGATCTATGAACTGCACGTCGGCACGTTTACGCAAGCAGGCACGTGGGCGGCAGCGTCGCGCGAACTGAAGGAACTCGCCGACTTAGGGATCACCGTCATAGAAGTCCTGCCCGTCGCGGAGTTCCCCGGTCGTTTCGGCTGGGGATACGACGGCGTCGATTTCTTTTCGCCGACGCGCCTGTACGGCACTCCCGACGACTTCCGCTCGTTCGTCGATCAAGCGCACGCGCTGGGTTTGGCGGCGATACTGGACGTGGTCTACAACCACTTCGGTCCTTGCGACAACTATCTGGGCCAGTTCAGCGACGACTTCATCTCGCGGCGGCATCACACGGAATGGGGCGGCGCCGTGAATTTCGACGGCGAGAATTCGAGCCCGGTGCGCGAATTCTTCATTTCGAACGCCGGCTACTGGATCGATGAATTCCATCTCGACGGCTTGCGGCTCGACGCCGTACACGCCATCGTCGACGACTCGGAAGACCACATTCTGGCGGCCGTGACTCGCCGCGTCCGCGAGAAAGCGGCCGGACGGCAGACGATCGTGGTGGCCGAGAACGAACATCAAGACGCCATCGTGGTGCGCGACGTCGAGCAAGGCGGTTACGGTCTCGACGGAACCTGGAACGACGACTTCCATCATGCGGCCCGTGCGGCCATGACCGGCCAGAGCGACTATTTCTTCGGCGACTATCGCGGCGCGCCGCAAGAACTGATTTCGGCCGTCAAACGCGGCTTCCTGTTTCAGGGGCAATGGAATCCGCGGCAGGCCAAGCGCCGCGGCTCGCCGACTCGCGGCTTGCCGGGCTGCCGGTTCGTCACGTTTTTGGAAAACCACGACCAGATTTCGCACTCCGGCCGGGGACAGCGACCTTGGCAATTGACCTCGCCGGGGCGCTGCCGCGCGGCGACGGCATTGTGGCTGTTGGCGCCCGGCACGCCGATGTTCTTTCAGGGCCAGGAGTTTTGGGCCTCGGCGCCGTTCGTGTTTTTCGCCGACCACCACGCCGAATTGGCGGAATTGGTGCGCAAAGGCCGCGCCGAGTTCATGCGAAACTTTCGCTGTCTGCGCAATCGCGACGGCGAACTGGACCTGCTCGACCCTGCCAGCGTCGAAACCTTCCACCGCTGTAAGCTAGACTTTTCCGAGCGCAGCCGGCACGGCGATATCTATCGCCTGCACCGCGACTTGCTGCGATTGCGCCGCGAAGACCCGCTGTTCGCCGCACAGCGCGCCGAGTCGATCGAGGGCGCCGTATTGGCCGCGGAGGCGTTGGCGTTGCGTTACTTCGGGGAACAGCCGGGGGACGATCGATTGGTCCTCGTTAATTTCGGCGGCGATGTGACGAGCCAGCACTGCGCCGAACCGCTGCTGGCGCCGCCCGAAGGCTGCGATTGGAAACCGATCTGGTCGAGCGACGACCCGCGCTACGGCGGGCCAGGCATGCTGCCCTTCGATGCCAAAACGTGGATCGCGCCGGCGCACGCGGCGCTGGTTTTAAAATCAATCAAAACAGGAGGATAACTTTCCTCGCAACTGACGCTCCGCCGCGAACGCCAGCGCCGGGCGCAGAACTTGCTCGACTTGGACAGCATGGACTTCCCGCGGGGGCCCGCGAGACCTTGGGCGACTTGTGGGGCGGCCTTCCTCACCCGTCGGCGATTGACGACCTGGAAGGCCGCCCCACGAGCCACAAGTATCTCACTCACACGCGGGCGGAGAATAGCCAGCCGCTAAGGCGACGGAGGTTCTAGACCGTGAAGCTTGAAGACGGCCGCCGCCGCGTGGTGATCAGTGAAGTATCGCCGGAAATCAATGGCGGGCGATACGCCATCAAGCGCGTGGTCGGCGAAAGCGTGGTCGTCGAGGCCACGGCGTTCGCCGACGGCCACGATCTCGTGCGCGCGGCCGTGAGCTGGCGTCGCGCAGACGTAGCCGAATGGAACGAAGCGCCCATGTCGCCTTTGGCGCAGGATCGCTGGCGAGGGGAGTTCGTCCCCGAGACGATCGGCCGCTACGTGTATCGCCTGCAAGCCTGGGTCGACCGCTTTCACTCCTGGCGCCGCGATTTGAGAGCCCGCGCCCAGGCGGGACAAGATCTGACGGTCGATCTGTCGATCGGCGCCGAACTCGTGCGCGAAGCCGGCCGCCGGGCCAGCGGCGTCGACGCCGATCAACTGCAATCGATCGCCGATTTGCTTGCCGGCGCACGGCCCCCGGCCGAGCGCGTCGAAACCGCGCTCGGTCCGGCGCTGTTGGCGCTGATGGATCGCTATCCCGATCGTTCCCTGCAGAGCGACTACGAGCGCGAACTGCCGCTCACGGTCGACCGGCTCAAGGCCCGCTTCAGTGCCTGGTACGAATTGTTTCCTCGTTCCTGCGCGGCAGAGCCGGGACGCCACGGGACGCTGGCCGATTGCCTCAGGCGCGTTCCCGAAATCGCCCGGATGGGCTTCGACGTGCTGTACCTTTCGCCAATCCATCCGATCGGCGAATCGTATCGCAAGGGCGGCAATAATCACGTCGAGGCCGCGCCCGGCGATCCCGGCAGCCCCTGGGCCATCGGCGCCGCCAGCGGCGGGCACAAGGCGATCCATCCGCAGCTCGGCACGCTCGACGACTTGCATCAATTGGTCGAGGCGACGCGAAACCACGGCCTGGAATTGGCCCTCGACGTGGCGTTTCAGTGCTCGCCGGACCACCCTTACGTGCAACAGCATCCGCAGTGGTTCCGCCGCCGTCCGGACGGCTCGATTCAATACGCGGAGAACCCGCCCAAAAAGTACCAGGATATTTATCCGCTCGATTTCGAAACGGAGAATTGGCGCGAGTTGTGGCAAGAGCTGAAGAGCGTCGTGCAGTTCTGGAGCGAGCAGGGCGTGCGCATTTTTCGCGTCGACAACCCGCACACCAAGCCGTTCGCGTTCTGGGAATGGCTGATCGACGAAATCAAGCGCGAGCATCCCGAGACGCTGTTCCTATCGGAAGCCTTCACGCGGCCGCACGTGATGTACGAGTTGGCCAAGCGCGGCTTCACGCAGTCGTACACGTACTTCACCTGGCGGAACACGAAGTGGGAGCTGACGAATTATTTTTCCGAACTCACGCAGAGCGAAATTCGCGAGTTCTTCCGGGCCAACGCCTGGCCCAACACTCCCGACATTCTGCCCGAGAACTTGCAGACGGGCGGCCGGCCGGCGTTCGTGACGCGCTTGCTGCTGGCGGCGACCTTGTGCGCCAATTACGGCATTTACGGGCCGGCGTTCGAATTGTGCGAGAGCCGCCCCCGCGAGCCGGGCAGCGAAGAGTACCTCGATTCGGAAAAATATGAAATCCGGCATTGGAACCTGGCGCAGAGCGACAGCCTGGCCGATCTGATCGCGCGCGTGAATCGCATCCGCCGCGAGAATCCGGCTCTGCACAGCGACGCCAGCCTGCAGTTTCACGAGACCACGAACGACCAGCTCCTGTGCTACAGCAAGCAGGCCGGCGGCAACACGGTGGTGGTCGTGGTCAACCTCGATCCGGATCACGTTCACTCCGGCTGGGTCGACATCCCGGCCGAGCGGCTGGGCGATCCTTCGGGACGGCCTTGCCAGGTCCACGAACTGCTCAGCGACGCGCGGTTCCTGTGGCGCCCCGGGCGCAACTACGTGGAGTTGAACCCGAAGTTCGCGCCGGCGCACGTATTTCGCGTGCGTCAATGGATTCGTTCGGAGCACGATTTCGAATATTACCTCTGACGCCGCACGCAAGGAGAATCCAGGCAGTGAGCAATAGCGGACGCCCGGCGGGCATGATCTACGACCCGCAGTGGTACAAGGATGCGATCATCTACGAGTTGCACGTGCGCGCGTTCAGCGACCATAGCGGCGACGGCATCGGCGATTTCGCCGGGATGACGCAGAAACTCGATTATCTCCAGGACCTGGGCGTTACGGCGCTGTGGCTGCTGCCGTTCTATCCCTCTCCCTTGAAGGACGACGGCTACGACATCGCCGACTATACGGACATCAATCCCAAGTACGGCACGCTGCGAGATTTTCGCATCTTTCTGCGCGAGGCGCACGATCGCGGTCTGCGCGTGATCACCGAGATGGTGCTGAACCATACTTCGGATCAGCATTATTGGTTCCAGCGCTCGCGCCGCGCCCGGCCCGGCAGCTCTTGGCGAGATTTCTACGTCTGGAGCGACACGCCGGCGAAATACAAGGACGCGCGGATCATCTTCAAGGATTTCGAGCCCTCGAACTGGACATGGGATTCCGAGGCCAACGCCTACTACTGGCATCGCTTCTACAAGCATCAACCCGATTTGAATTACGACAGCCCGCGAGTGAAGCGAGCCTTGTTCCAGGTGATCGACCGCTGGCTGGAGATGGGCGTCGACGGCATGCGGCTGGACGCCGTGCCTTACCTGTTCGAGCGCGAAGGCACCAACTGCGAGAACCTGCCCGAGACCCACGCGTTTTTGCGCGAGCTGCGCAAGCACCTGGACGAACGTTTCGGCGACCGCATGCTGCTGGCCGAGGCCAACCAATGGCCGGAAGACGCGATCGCCTATTTCGGCCAAGGCGACGAGTGCCAGGCGGCCTTTCACTTTCCGCTTATGCCGCGGTTGTTCATGGCGACGCAAATGGAGGACCGCTTTCCGGTCATCGACATCTTGCAGCAGACGCCGCCGATCCACCCCAGTTGCCAGTGGGCGCTGTTCCTGCGGAACCACGACGAGCTGACGCTCGAAATGGTGACCGACGAGGAACGCGACTACATGTATCGCATGTACGCGCACGATCAGGAAGCGCGCATCAACCTGGGCATTCGCCGGCGGCTGGCGCCGCTGTTGGGCAACAATCGCCGCAAAATGGAGTTGATGAACGGGCTGCTGTTTTCGCTGCCCGGCACGCCCGTGATCTACTACGGCGACGAGATCGGCATGGGCGACAACATCTATCTCGGCGATCGCGACGGCGTTCGCACGCCCATGCAATGGAGCGCCGACCGCAACGCCGGCTTCTCCCGCGCCAACCCCCAGCGGCTGTATCTGCCGCCGATCATCGACTCCGAGTATCACTATCAAAGCCTGAACGTCGAAACGCAGCGGATGAATCCCGAGTCGTTCTGGTGGTGGATGAAGCGGCTGATCGCCTTGCGCCAGCGACATCCCGTGTTCGGCCGGGGCGGCTTGGAATTCCTGCTGCCCGACAATCCCAAGGTGCTGGCCTATTTGCGCAGCGACGGGCAAGAGCAAGTGCTGGTGGTGGCGAACCTGTCGCGATTCGCGCAGTGCGTCGAACTCGACATGTCTCGTTTTCAGGGCATGGTTCCCTTGGAACTGTTCGGCCGCACCTCGTTTCCGGCGATCGGCGAACTGCCTTATTTTCTCACGCTCAACGCGCATTCGTTTTATTGGTTCCTGCTCGAGCCGGCGCGGGTCGAGCCCCAGACAGTCGCCGGCCAGCCGGTCGCCGAACTGCCGTTGATTAAGGCGCCAGACGCATGGACCGACGCGTTCGAGGGCCGCGCCAAAATCCGCTTGGAGGCCGTGCTCCGCGATGCCTTGCGCGGCCGCCGCTGGTTTGGCGGCAAAGCCCGCGAAATCCAGGCCGTGCGCGTCGCCGACGTGTTGCGGTTGCCGTTCGAGTCGGCCGCCGGACCGCAGGAGATCGCTTTGACGGTGCTGCGGGTCGACTACACGACCGGCGAAGGAGAAACTTACAGTTTGCCGTTGAGCTGGATGTCGGGGCCCGAGGCCGACGAATTTCAGCAACGTGCGCCGCAGGCGGCGATCTGCCGCTTGCAATGTTCGGGACAAGAGCAGCCCGGCGTGTTGGTCGACGCCGTCTGGCGCAGCGAATTCGCCGACGCGGTGCTCGACGCCATTTTGCGCCGGCGGCGCATTAAAGGCCAGGCCGGCGAACTGTCGGCCCACTCGACCCGCGCGATGCGTCAGATCCTCGGCCCTGCGCTCGAGCGGCCCTCGGGCGCCGCGCTCAAGGGCGAACAGAGCAACAACTCGCTGGTCTACGGCGATCGCCTGATTTTGAAGCTCATTCGTCACGTCGAGCCCGGCGTCAATCCGGAACTCGATCTGGGCCGCTTCCTCGCGGAGGAGACGTCGTTCACGCACAGTCCGCCCGTCGCCGGCTGGCTGGACTATGCGGCCGACGGCGACGGCCGCTTTACGCTGGGCATCGCGGGCGGCTTTGTCGCCAACCAGGGGACCGCCTGGCAGTACACGCTGGAGACGCTGACTCGCTATTTCGAGCACGTTGCCGTCGAGATGTCGCCGGGCGGCGTGACGAAGCCGCCGCCCCGAGGCCAGTCGCTGTTCAAACTGATGGCCGCAGAGTTTCCCCACGAAGCGGCGGAACGCCTGGGCGCCTACCGGCAATCGGTCGAACTGCTGGGCAAGCGCACGGCCGAACTGCACCTGGCTTTGGCGACCGGCGATCAAGCCGATTTCGCCCCGGAACCGTTCACGCAGCTTTACCAGCGAGCCCTGTATCAAAGCATGCGCAAGCTGGGCAGCCAGACGCTGCAGTTGCTCCGCAAGCGTTTGTCCAAGCTGCCCGACGCCGTTCAGGCGCTGGCCAAGAGCGTTTTGGATCGCGAAACGGAAATCGCTCGCGGCTTGCGCTCCATCATGCAGCGCCGGGTGCACGCGACGAGGATCCGCACGCACGGCGACTATCACTTGGGCCAAGTGCTCTATACGGGCAACGACTTTACGATCATCGACTTCGAGGGCGAGCCGGGGCGTTCGCTCAGCGAACGGCGGATGAAGCGCTCGCCGCTGCGCGACGTCGCCAGCATGCTGCGCTCGTTCCACTACGTGGCCTACACCGCCTGTTACCAGCATCTCGATTCGCTGGCCGTGCCCCTCGAACGTCGGCCGGCGTTTCTCGACGCGGCCGACTTTTGGTATCAGTGGTCCGGGGTTTGCTTCCTGAAAGAGTACCTGGCGACGGCCGCCCATGCGCCGTTCATTCCGCCGTCGGAAGCAGAAACGGAACTGATGCTGAACGCGTATCTGCTCGATAAAGCCATCTACGAATTGAACTACGAATTGAACAATCGCCCCAACTGGGTCGAGGCGCCCTTGCTGGGAATCCTCGACCTGCTCAACGCCCTGCAACTGCCTGCAACCGGCGAAACGGTAGGAATCTCATGAACCACGAGCGAAATTTCCGCAGCCAGGGCAATGTCGCCGCGGCCGAGCCGCCCCGCAGTTCGCGCGAAAGCCTGCTGACGGCGGACGATTTGTACCTGTTCAACCAGGGGACGCACGTTCAACTTTACGACAAGCTGGGAGCGCACCTGCGCACGCTCGACGGGGCGCCGGGCGTGCAGTTCGCCGTCTGGGCGCCCAACGCCCGCTCGGTGACGGTCCGATCCGGCGCCGCTGGCGATCGTCTGCAACTTTACGCCGATTCCGCGGCACAATTATCGCCTGGGCGTGCCCAGCGGCGGCTACTGGCGCGAAGTGCTCAACGGCGACGCTCACGATTACGGCGGCAGCGGACAGGGCAACGCCGGCGGCGTCGAGGCCGCGCCTTTGCCGCAGCACGGCCGCCCCTGGTCGCTCAACATCACGCTGCCGCCGCTGGCGATGTTGATCTGGAAACCCGCCGCTTCGCACTAAGTAGCAGGCACATTCCATGTGCCGTAAACAGCGCTACGGTTGGGCCAGAAAAAGGGGACATTCTGCTTTTCCGCCAGCGCGACTTGCCTTTCCGCGCCTCGCGAAAAGTAGAATGTCCCCTTTTTCACGCAAACGCGCCCCCTTCCCTCGCAATCAAGCGTTGCGGGGCCGGGGGGCTTCGAGTGTAGGCTTAGGCGGAAGGTCTATGCGGACCGTCCGAGAGCGTTTACTGACGAGCGGTTTTTTTCAAGCGATTGCCGTGGACCTGGACGCAGGGGGCATGCCGGATCGACTACCGGCGCGGAGCCAGGAAAAACCAACTTGCGTTGGAACCGCCTCTTTCGCGCTCTCGACAAAGTGCCTCGCAGCCAGGCCGTGAGCCAGGCCGGCGGGCTGGCCGCCCGCCTCACACCGGTCGCTCGGGGAACTTCGAACCCGAGCACCATCTTTTACAGCCACGATTTCCTTTTGGGTCGGGGGTGGGTGGCTGATCCTTAACCCGGCCGAGATGACCGCCGCAGGCTCGCGGGCGTTTCGCACCCTACGGACCGGCGGTGAAACGCGCGAAACGCCAGGTAGGCAAAGTTGCCTAGGTGGCGGAGTGAAGCTGCCGGAGTCGCAAATTTGCGCCTCTGCGGAGGAGCGGCAAAGTTGCCACTCCGCCGGAGTGAAGCTGCTAAAGTCGCAAATTTGCGACTTTTGCGGAGCCAAGCTGCAGAGGTGCAAATTTGCACCTTTTGCGGAGCCAAGCTGCTGCCGTGCAAATTTGCACAGCAGGCTTGCTTGGGGCGGCACGGGCCTGCGGCGGTCATCTCGGCGCCTAAGCTACGTTGTTCATCGGCCCCGCGCTCCCGTTGACTTGGGAGAGCGTGCGGGACCGACGGGCAGTGTACATTAAATGGTCTATATGGTCAACCATATTTTATAAATATGTAGACGCGCGGGCGTAAGCAGACGTGCGGCGCAAAGCCTGTCGGGCACGCCCTCTGGGGCGCCGTGCGAAATCGCGTCGCTTCACGCTTCTCGGAACGCCACCGGAGGGGCATTGCCTACTGGTTATTGAATGCTCGGTCTTTACTTTGGAACCACGGATCGCACGGATGGCACGGATTTTGAATTCCCATATCCGTGCCATCCGTGTAATCCGTGGTCGCCTTAAGTTAATTACCGAGTCGCACGACGACCGGTCAGGGAAGTAATTCAACCCTCGATCCTAACTGCGGCAGAGCAAGGCCGCCGGAAACAAGCCGAACGCTTGCTCGACGCTCAGTCGCGAAACGTCGGCGCCGGCGTCCTCCGCCTCGTGGATGGCGCCGGTGAACAAGTTTCGCCAACGCCTGGCCGGCCAGGGCAACCGCAGCGAGGTCTCCGCCCAGACGCCCTCTTTCCAGGCCGGGCGATCGAGCTGCTGCACGTGCAGCGTGCAGCGCGGCACGACGACCAGCGCCATGTCGTCGCCCTGGACCCGCGCGAAGGCGCAAAGGCGATCGGCCAGCGGCCCCTCGGCCTCCAGCGGAACGTAGTCGCCCTGTTGAAACAACGCGGCGTGCTGGCGGCGGAAGTTCAAGGTCTGAAACGTGACGTACAGCTTGATGCGGCCGTCGCGCCAGTGTTCTTGCAGATCGGCGGTTAGCGTTCTCAAGTCGCCGCCGGCCCGGGCCTCGAGTTCCTCCAAGTACGCCCGCCGCAAACGAAAATCGACGGGGCGCCGGTTGTCGGGGTCGACCAGGCTGAAATCCCACAGTTCCATGCCTTGATAGAAGTCGGGCATGCCCGGTACGCACATCTTCAGCAAGGTCTGCGAGAGCCCGTTGTGGGCGCCGTGTACGGCCAGGGGCGCTTGAAACGCGGCCAAATCTCGGAGGAATTCGTTCTGCTCTTCGGGAGACAAGGCCGCGTCGACGAAGGCGCGCACGGCCGCTTCGTACTCTTCGTTGGGGCTGGTCCAACTGGTGTTGAGCTTGGCCTCGCGCAGCGCCTTGAGCATGAATTGCTGGATTCTGGCCGTAAAGGCCTCGTGGCGCCGGTCATCCATCGGTTCCAAGGGCCAGGCCCCGACGAGCGTCTGGTACAACAGATATTCTTCGTTGCCGCTGGGCGTCTCGTTGCCGTCCAGTTCGGTCTTGTGGGGCGCGTTCATGCTCCGCCACCGCAAGATCGCCGCCTCCCATTCTTCCGAGCACTCGGAGAGCACGTTGAGCCGGGCCCGCATGTCCTCGCTGCGCTTGGTGTCGTGCGTGGAAGAGGCCAGCATGGTATGCGGCCAACGCGCCAGCCGCTCGGCGTTCTTGCGATGGAACTGTTCGAGCGACGCGCCGAAGGCTTCCGGATCGCCGCCGACCTCGGTCAACGACAACAGCGGGAAATCGCGGTAAAAGGCCGTGTCCTCCAGCCCCTTGGCGATCACCGGTCCGGTCAATTGCTGGAACCGCAGCACGAACTCCAACCGCTCGTCGCGCTGCGTTTCGTCGAGATGCGGCGGGTGCTCGAGCAACAGCACCGAACCGATGAAATCGAAGATCGAAGCGTTCAATTCCGGGTTGCGCCGCTTGGCCAGCCGCAGCGCGGCCGTGATGCGGCGGCGGTCGTCCCCCTCGACCTTTTCGGCGCCGGGACGAATATAGGAGCGATAGACCGGAAAGCAGGCGATCACCTCGCGCAACGCCCGCCGCAACGACGAATGCGTGAAATCTCGCGACCAGCGATGCGCCTCCGAAATGCGATCCAACCGGCGAGCCAGCACGTGCAGCTCGCTCGACATCGAGACTTCGAGAATCGTCTTCTTGCTCTCGTAGGCCACGTCGCGAAAACGATCGAAGACGCCCGTGAAGCGCGCATACGCCGATCTCATCGCCGCAGCGGCCGAGCGCTCGACGAACACCCCGTTCGCCAGATTCAAGTAGTCGTAGCCGGTCGTGCCCGACACGGCCCACGACTCGGGCAGCGCTTCGTCGGACGCCAGGATTTTTTCCGCCACGACGTAGATCGCCAGCGGCTCGGGACGCTCTGCCGGCGGCAGCGCCGCCAGGTCCTCGCGCCCGATGGCGCGCAAGTATTCGTCCTGCAGATCGGCGAAATAGCGCTCGGGATCTTGCAGGCCGTCGGGATGATCGATTCGCAAGCCGGTGACCCAGCCTTCGGCGGCGAAGCGAAACACCAGTTCGTGCGTGGTGCGAAAGACGGCCGGGTCTTCGACGCGGATCGCCGCCAGCTCGTTGATGTCGAAAAAGCGGCGGTAGTTGATCTCGTCGGAAGCCACGCGCCAGAAGCTCAGGCGATAGGCTTGCTCGGCCAGCAGCGCTTCGAGCCGGTCGAAGCTGCGCGGATCGCCCGGGGCGCCGTTGAACTCGTCGATCGCCGCATCGAGCGCCTCGCGGATGACGGGGCTCGATTCCAACAGTTGCGACAAGCGGCGCGGCGCGACCTCGCGTTCGAGCTGCCGCTGGTGGACCTTTTCCGGATCCTGATCGGTCAGATCGGGCAGGTTGCGCAGCGAGAGCGTAATGCTCTCCAGATCGGTCCATTGCGGATCGGTCGTTTCCAGCCGGCCGACCAGATTATGTTGAACCAATTCCAGGATTCTCGCCCAACTTCGCGGATTCAGCGGAAACCGCCGATCGTAGTAAGTCAGCAAAAAGATCCCGTCGGCAAAGGCGACCTTGAGTTCCTGGCTTTCCAGCACCTTGCCGTACTGATCGCCCAAAAACGGCAGCAGCACGCGATGCTTGAGCTCTTCCTTGGGCGGGTTCCAGTCGACGTCGAAGAACTTGGCGTAGGGCGACGACTCGCCGTTTTCCAGCACGTCTTGCCAAAGGCGATTGGCCGGATCGTTGATGCCCATGTGATTGGGCACCACGTCCATCAGCAAGCCCATCTCGTGCGCGGCTAATTCCGCCGCGAAATCGCGAAAATCGTCTTCCGTGCCGAAATCGGGGCTGACGCAGGTATGGTCGACGACGTCGTAGCCGTGCAAACTGAATTCGCCAGCCCGGAACAGCGGCGAAGCGTAGGCGTCGCTGATGCCCAGTCGGGCGAGATAATCCACGAGTTCTTTGGCGTCGCGAAAGCCGAATTGCGGGTTGAACTGCAAGCGGTAGGTCGCCAAGGGAACGCGGCAGGACGGCATGGGATCGATCTTCTCCGTTGCGACGGATCGAAACGCCCGACCAGAAGGCCCTGGAAAGCGAGAAAAGCCCAGGGCGGCCTTAGCCGAGAAAGGGTTCGCGAGACGTCGGACGCCGATCTCGGCGCGGTCGTCGACGGGCTTGCGGGCGTCATTATAGCGGCTGAAATCGCATGGGCCAACTCGCAGTCCTATCGGATGGCGATACCGTGTGCCCTAATGTTTATACATGAGGCAATTCGCCAAGCGGGGCAATTACGGGTTCCTCTTCTCTGTTCCGGCTGCGGCAGGCGTTGCAAGGGGGCAAGTAAAGCTGCATCGAGACGGATGGCATGCAAACGAAGGCCACAACCTCGGAACCATCTGGAACAGAGAAGAGGAACCCGTAATTCGATGCGGCCGCAAGCACAGCGAGCTATCGCAATTCGTAGCGCTTCAGAAGTCTTGCCGATCGTCGTCGCGCAGGCTTTTCGTGATCGTCGCAACCAGCACCAGCGCCGCAACCAAACAGGCCGCGGCGATCGCGCTGACGAACAGGCTCGTTCGCGGCGAAAACCCCAGCCAGCGAAAGGCGGCAAACACGATCGCGCACGCCGCCGTGAGCAGGAACAAAGTCCGCAAGCGAAATTGAGTTCGATTGGAAACGGGCGTTTAACGCTTGGAGAATTGCGTGCCGCGACGGGCGCCGCGGAGACCGTAGTGCTTGCGTTCTTTCATGCGGCTGTCGCGGGTCAGAAGGTTGGCGCCGCGCAGAGCAGGCTCCAGGCCGGAGTCGTAAGCCTTCAGCGCCCGGGCGATGCCGAGCTTGCAAGCGCCGGCTTGTCCCGTGTTGCCGCCGCCGTGAACGGTGACGATCACGTCAACGCTGTTCATCCGCTCGGTCTCGACCAGCGGGGCCAAAGCGTTATTGAGGTCTTGCTCGTTCACGAAATAGTGGTCCGCAGCGCGGCCGTTGATCGTGACCTTGCCATTGCCCGGCCGAACGCGAACGCGGGCCACGGAGGTTTTGCGGCGGCCCGTGCCCAGGGCGTCGCCGGTGCTTCGGACGGCGGGAATTTCGACGGTCGACATGGGTTAAGCTTTCTCGTGGTCGGTCCAAAATCGTTTTGGAGCGGCGATTTTGGATTTCTGATTTCGGTGGCTTGGAATCCGGCCTTTTTCGAACGCGCCCGCCCTACTTAACGCCCAATTCCTTGGGTTCAGGCAGTTGCGCCTGGTGCGGGTGTTCGGGGCCGGCGTAGACCTTCAGTTTGGAGAGCATGGCGGCGGCCAGCTTGTTCTTGGGCAGCATGCGCCGCACGGCCTCGGCGATGATCTTCTCGGGCTTGTTGTCGCGGCGCTGGGCGGCCGTCTCGCTGCGCAGCCCCGTGTAGCCGGTGTACCAGGTGTATTTCTTCTGGTCCCATTTCTTGCCGGTGAAGGCGACTTTTTCCGCGTTGACCACCACGACGAAATCGCCCGTGTCGACGTGCGGAGTGTAGGTCGGGCGGTGCTTGCCCATCAGGATCATGGCGATGTCGGAAGCCAGCCGGCCGACCACCTTGTCGGTCGCGTCGACGACCCACCATTTCTTTTCGAGTTCGCCCGGCTTGGCCATGTAAGTCTTCATGTTTGCTCGCTCGTTTTCGAGAAACGACTAATTTACCGCTTACGGCTTGCCAGTTCAAGGCGTGCGCCGTAACTTGGGAGCCATGATTGCCGGAGTCGTCAAAGAGAGCATGCCGGGCGAGCGCCGCGTGGCGCTGGTTCCCGCCTCCGTTTCGCCGTTAGTCAAGGACGGCTGGGAGGTTGTGATCGAGCCGGGCGCGGGTGCCGAGGCCGGTTTTACCGACGCCGCCTACCAGGAAAAAGGCGCCCGCATCGCCGCCGACCGGGCCGAAGTGTTCGCCGCCGCCGACGCCCTGCTGCAGGTCCGCTGCCTGGGCGCGAATCTCGAACAGGGCGTGACCGACCTGGGGCTGATTCGCTCGGGCCAGGTGCTGATCGGCTTTTGCGATCCGCTGGCCGCTCCGGCCGCCGCCCAGCAAATTGCCGCCCGCGGGGGCGTGCTGTTCGCCATGGAGCTGATCCCGCGGATCACGCGGGCCCAGAGCATGGACGCCCTGTCGTCGATGGCCTCGATCGCCGGCTACAAGGCCGTGCTGCTGGCGGCCGCAGCGTTGCCCAAGATTTTTCCGATGATGATGACCGCGGCCGGCACGATCTCGCCCTCCAAGGTGTTCGTGGTCGGCGCCGGCGTGGCGGGCTTGCAGGCCATCGCCACCGCGCGGCGGATGGGCGCCGTCGTCGAGGCCTACGACGTGCGGCCGGTCGTCAAGGAACAGGTCGAAAGCCTGGGAGCCCGGTTCCTCGATCTGCCGCTGGAAACCTCGGCGGCCCAGGACCAGGGCGGTTACGCTAAACAACAGGACGAAAGCTTCTACGCCCGGCAGCGAGAAATGATGCTCAAGGCGATGGCCGGCAACGACGTGGTCATCACCACCGCCGCCATCCCCGGCAAAAAGGCCCCCACGCTGGTCACGGCCGAGATGGTCCGCGCCATGCCGCCCGGCTCGGTGATCGTCGATCTGGCGGCCGAGCGCGGCGGCAATTGCGAATTGACGCAGCCGGGCGAAACGGTCGTCGAGGGCGGCGTAACGATTCTCGGCCCGACCAACCTGCCCGCCACCGTGCCGCTGCACGCCAGCCAGATGTACGCCCGCAACATCACCACGTTTCTCGGGCATCTGGCTAAGGGGGGCAAGTTCGAATTCGACCTCTCCGACGAGATCACCCGCGACACGCTCGTCACCCGCAACGGCGACGTCGTCCATCCTCGCGTTCGCGAAGCCCTGGGGCTGCCGGTCGAAAGCGTGGCGGCCAGCGGCGGGGCATAACGGACCTTCGCGCGCCATGGAGGTCCGGGCGCGCTCGCCCGCTCTGCTGGAGGCCCGGGCGCCCTCGCCCGCTTTACTGGAGCCCCGGGCGCACTCGCCCGCTCTGCTGGAGGTCCGGGCGCCCTCGCCCGATTTCCCGGAGGCCCGGGCGCCCTCGCCCGATTTCCTGGAGGCCCGGGCGCCCTCGCCCGATTTCCTGGAGGCCCGGGCGCCCTCGCCCGATTTCCTGGAG
>DATKRK010000008.1:0-26972 GCA_035532215.1 Pirellulales bacterium
GTTCATCAACCTGAGTGCGACCCACGTTCGTTTCGTCCAATCCACAGGAACCTCCTAACCGGAGAGCCGTATGCGGGAAAACCGCCCGTACGGTTCGGAGGGAGGGGGAGCCGAACTCAATCGGCTCTCCCTACCCCTATCGCCGCGCGGGCGCCGCCAGCCGCTGCATGCCTTCGGCCGTCGAAATCGCCGGCTCATAACCGAAGTCGCGCCGGGCGCGATCGATGTTGAAGTAGTGCGACTTGCCCAATTGCGAAGCCAGAAAGCGGGTCATCGGCGGTTCGCTTTCGCGACCGAGGACCGAGTACGCCGCTTCCAAAGCGGCGCCGAGCGCCCCGGCGGCGCCGGTCGAAATCGATTTTCGCACGGGCGGCAGACCATAGAGCGCCAGCAACTCGTCGATCCACTGCCAGCAATTCACCGGTTCGCCCTGGGTGATGAAATAGGCGCTGCCCGCGACGGGCGAGCCGGCCGTCAGGCGATCGGCGGCCTGCAAGTGGGCCGCGGCGGCGTTCTCGACGTAAACCATGTCGATCAGGTTCGTGCCGTCGCCCACCCGCCGCAAGCGGCCAGACCTGGCCCGCTCGATCAGCCGCGGCACGAGTTGCCGGTCGCGCGGCCCCCAGATCAGGTGCGGCCGCAACGAGCAAGTCAGCAGGCCGTTGCGGCCGTTGGCGGCCAGCACCTCCTGTTCGGCCAGGGCCTTGGTGTGCGGGTAATGGCAAAGCCAGCGCTTGGGGTACGGCGCCGACTCGTCGATGCCGCACTGATCGCCGCCATCGAACGTGACGCTCGGGCTGCTGGTATACGCCAGCCGGGCAACCCCATGCCGCCGGCAACCTTCCAGCACGTGCCGAGTGCCGAGCGTATTGATGCCGTAGAAATGCTCCCACGACCCCCAAATGCCCGCCACGCCGGCGACGTGAAACACAACGTCGATGCCTTCGCACGCAGCGGCGACGGCTTCGGCGTCGCGCAAGTCGGCCAGCACGGTCTCGACGCCCAGGGCATCCAACTCGGCGACCTGGCGGCGACAGAGCGCGCGCACTCGATCGCCGCGGCTTTTAAGTTGTTCGACGAGATACAGGCCGAGGAAACCCCCGGCGCCGGTGACGAGACAGTTCAAGGCCACGCAGTTGCTTTATTGGTTCGATGGTTGCCGGGGGCCTAGGCCCCCGATACGCTCCAGACCAGATTGGAAGGCGGTTCTCCGCCCTCCAGGGCGCCGTCTGGCCCGACGCTCCACACGACCGCTCGCTCGCGAGAGTAGCCAAGCGGCCTGTCGGCGAACGGATCGGCTGGAACCGCGGCAAGCAAGCCCACTTCGACGAGCGATTCCAAGTCGTCGGGCAATCGTCCGCGTTGAATTTGGTAAAGGCGAAGGGCTAACACGGCCTTGGTCGCTTCGCGCAGAGCTCGGGTGCGAAACAATAGGTCGACGCAATTTGGCAGGACTCCGATCTCACTCTGAGCGAGCAGCCGCCCGACTGGGTTGTCGAGGCGCCGCAGGTTTTCGCGCGCGGTAGCGAGGGCTGCCCCGTCCGGCGCCTGCCAGTGGCGAGCCAGGTCCGCCAGATTGCTCAATGAGCCGTCGTCTTCCTGCGTCAGTTCCAAAAGCTCTTCGACGGCTTTTCGCGCCTCGGGTCCAGGACCGAGCAGTTCGTAAGGAAAGTCGGGGCTCAGTTGCGCCGGCCAATGTTCTTCCGGAAGCAACCGCTCCTCCGCAGATCTTTCGCGACCCGCACGCCAAGGCGCGTCGCTGCGGTGCACGAGGTCGGCCAATTCGTGCGAACTTGCGGAAATCGTCGATCCTGCATCGAACGGTGCGGGATGCCCTGCGAGCAATTCCAACAATCGCTGCCGGCGCCACGCCGAGCGGCCATCGGGATGAGGACCGGGCGGCTGCTCGTCCCAGGAGATCGGCGCGTCCGAATAGAACCCCTTCAGCAATGCGTCGACCAGAGCCTCCAGACGATCGCATGCGGAGAGAGACTCCAGCCGCTTGACGAAGTAATAATGGAAATCGGTCCGAATCGATTGCGCCAGCGCTTCGGCGCCTTGCCAACCGCGGTTGACCGTGACCAGCATCTGAGCGATCGCGGCGGGCGGCGCGCCGGCCAATCGCGCCAGCCCTCGCATGCTCGCCAGGGCGCTGCCGTGGCAAGCGATGCCTACCAAGTAGGTCACGATAATGCCGTCGCCATCGAGCGCCAGTTCGGCCGTGCGGAGCGAGTTTGTCAGCTCGCGGGCCGCCTGGCCGAACTCGCCGCACGAAGCGTGCAGCCGCGCTTTGAAATCGCGAATCCGCGCCAGAGGCCTGAAGAAGTCGACCAGCGCCGTGTCCTCGGCGAAATACTCCATGCCGCGGGGCTCGGGCCACTGAAAGCGTCCCAGCGAGAGGCCCAGGTTGGCAGTTTCCAGCGCGCGGCGATTGTGCTCGATCTGATCGCGAAGCTTTGCGCGGACGGCGCCTTCAGGCAGCCAATAACCGAGATCCTGTTGCGACTCGCAAGCACGCGATTCGAACTCGTCGTATTCGGCGATTTCAAACGGCGCCAGGTGCGCGGCCGCTTCCGCCCACAGGGAATAGGCGTTTTCCCGATCGGCGAGCGCCGCGCGGCGCAGCCGAACGTCGGGATGCACGTGCTCGAGCAATTCCGGCGACATGGACGGGGCCCTCACGGCGACGAATCGAAATGAATCCAGCGGCAGCGATAGCTCGCGGCCGACGAACATGATTCTAAGTCAATCTCGCGCAGCGGGAAAGCAATGCGCGGGCGCAGCGGCGTCGTAATGCTAAAGACTTGTGGGTCAATGAGGCTTCGCCATGGGCTATCGAATCTGATTCGTTCGGGTCGCGGAACCGTTCTCTGGCAACGTGAGCGAACGGCCGGGATTGACCTTGCGTCCCCAGCAGTCCGACCAGATGCGTTTTTACAACCCGGTCGAGTAGAATGCTGGCATGGACGAGAATCCTTTTCGAGCGCCCCTGGCGTCGGATTATGTTCCGCCGCCGCGAGTTCCGCCGCGGCCCCTCACGCTGACGGACGTGCTCGTGCTGACGGCAATCATAGGCGTTTTGATCGCGCTTTTGTTGCCTGCCGTGCAGGCCGCCCGAGAGGCGGCGCGGCGGAGTCAGTGCTCGAACTCGCTGAAACAACGACCCCCTCCGAATTTCAAACCGCCCATCGCACCAGCCAATAAGCCGGCCGCGGCGCCTGGAAGCGAGAAAACCGCCGCTCGGTCGGCGCCGGTGAAAGCCGCTCCGGCGCCGAAGCGCGTTGTGAAAAGACGAAGCTCTGCCCGAATCGCGCGCGTGACGCCTGCCAAGAAGAAACGCAGCATTCTTGGCGTTGCCAAGCGCTGGATTGCAAGAGAGCACAAATTAGCGCGGGTCATCGCGGCATGCATTCTCCTGGTGGCAGCAATTGTTTTGCTGATCGTGATGCTGCCCGCAGAGATCTGCCGCAGTACCGAAAACGAGCCTATGCCGGCTCGCTAATGGCGAGCGGGGGGCGTCAGCCCCCCGGTGACGTTGCGCCGCAAGTTTGCTCCCATCGCGGAGATGGTGGAACGCGGCTTGGCCGGTTCGAAACGGAGGCTCACGTCTCTGGCTCGCCTGCTACTTTTTTTGCGGTTCGGTCGCGATTTCGAACATCGAGTGTCTTATACTGCGCGGCGTGACTTTCTCCCGGCAGAACAAGGAGTCGGCGTCGTGGACCGCTACTGGCTGTTGACGTCCACGTTTTATGGCAATTGGCTGCCGGGCGACGAACGCGGGTTCGTCTGCAAGGTGAGCGACGAAGCCGGCGGATCCGCGATCCACAACATCCCCGGCACGCCTTATGACGCCGACTTGCCGCGACTGGCGCAGTTCGCCGTCGAGCGACTGAAATGTCCGCCAGTTCGGCTTGTCCTGGAGCAAGCAGAAGCGCTGCTTGCGCAGTTTCAAGAAACAGCCGGATATCGGCAGTGGCTGCTGCTGGCGGTCGCCGTGATGTCGAACCATGTGCATTTGGTCGTCGGCGTGCAAGGCAATCCCGAACCGTCGGACATCTTGCGCGACTTCAAGAGCTACGGCAGCCGCGCTCTCAATCGACGCTGGCCTCGGCCTGCCAGCGACACGTGGTGGACGGAGTCAGGTTCGAAAAGAAAACTGAACGGCGAGGCCGAAGTGATTGCCGCGGTGCGTTACGTTCAAGCGCAGGAGTTTCCGCTCGCCGTTTGGGTCAATAAACGGTTTTTGGCCGATCGCTAATGGCATGGCGAGCGGGGGGCGTCAGCCCCCCGGTGACGTTGCGCCGCGAGTTCGCTGTGATTATGGAGGCGGTTGAGCGCGGTTTGCCGATTCGAAACGGAGGCTGACGCCTCCGGCTCGCCTGGCGCGCGATTTCGCTGTGATCGCGGAAATGGTGGAGCGCCGCTCGCCGGTTCGAAACGGAGGCTCACGCCTCCGGCTCGCCTGACGCGGTTAGACTTGCGTCCCGAGCAGCCAGGCCAGAATGCCTTTCTGCACGTGCAGCCGATTGGCGGCCTGGGCGACGATGATGCTGTTGGGGTGGTCGATCACCTCGTCGGTCACCTCCTCGCCGCGGCGGGCGGGCAGGCAGTGCATGAAATAGGCCGACTTGGGCGCGTGCGACATCAGCTCGGCGTTCACCTGGTAATCGGCGAAGGCCAGCCGCCGCTCGTGAGCTTCGTCCTCCTGGCCCATGCTGGCCCAGACGTCTGTGTAGACGGCCAACGCATTCTTGACGGCTTGCCGCGGATCGTTCGTCACGGTCAGCTTCAAGTCGGGAACGTCGTGTTTGAGCAACTTGAGGAATTCGGCGTCGAACTCGTAGCCTTTGGGCGCGGCCAGCACGAACTTCATCCCCAGCTTGCCGCAAGCTTCGGCCAGCGAGCGCGAGACGTTGTTGCCGTCGCCGACGAAGGTCAGCGTCTTGCCCTTGAGCGGCCCGGCCAACTCGCGGAGCGTGTACAGATCGGCCAGGGCCTGACAGGGATGAATGTAATCGGTCAGGCCGTTGATGACCGAGCAGCTCGAGTGCTGAGCCAGTTCCAGCACCTTCTGGTGCGACTTGGCGCGGACCACGATCACGTCGACGTATTCGCTGAGCACGCGGGCGAAATCGGCGATCGACTCGCGCGAGCCCCAGCCCACGTCTTCGCCCAGAAACAGGCTCGTGCCGCCCAGGTGGGTCATGCCGGCTTCGAAACTGACGCGCGTCCGCAGCGAGGGCTTTTCGAACAGCAGGGCCATCACGCGGCCCGGCAGCAGCGCCTCGCGGATGCCGCGGGCGTGCTTGCTCTTGAGGTCTTCGCTGATCGCAAAAATCCGCTCGATCTCGGCGCTGGACACGTCGCCCAGCGTAATCAAATGGCGCATCGTGACCCTATTTCGCGTGTTCTTCAATCACCTCGGACAGGAGATCGCAAGCCTCCTGAGCTTGGGATTCGCTTAAGTTCATGGCCGGCAGCAACCGTAGCACCGTGCCTTGCGTGCAATTGATGAGCAGCTTGCGCTCCAGACAAGCCTTGACCAGCGGGGTGCCCTCCGCCGCCAACTCGACGCCGATCATCACGCCCAGCACGCGGACCTGTTCGATCAGCTCGCACTCTTTCGCCAGGGCTTCGAGCCGCGTGCGGAAGATCTCGCCGAGCTTGCGGGCGTTCTCCAGCAGGTTCTCCTGCTCGATCATTTCCAGCGCCGCGATGCCGGCCCGAGCGGCGATCGGGTTGCCGCCGAAGGTGGCCGCGTGCATGCCGGGCCGCAGGCTGGGGGCGATGTCGGCCCGCGTCAACATGGCGCCGCCGGCGATGCCCCCGCAGATGCTCTTTGCCAACGTCATCACGTCGGGCGTGACGCCGAAATGCTGATAGGCGAACCAATGCCCGGTGCGGCCGCAGCCGGTTTGCACTTCGTCGAAGATCAGCAGCAGTCCGCGTTCGTCGCAGATTCGCCGCAAGCCGGCCAGAAAGCCCTCGGGCGGAATCTGGACGCCCCCTTCGCCTTGCACCGGCTCGACCATGATGGCGGCGGTTTCTTCGTCGGCCAGTTGTTCGACCGCCTCCAAGTCGCCGTAGGGAGCATAGACGAAGCCAGCCATCAAGGGGCCGAGGCCTTCGTGATACTTGGGCTGAGCGGTGGCTGCGGTCGAGCCGAGCGTGCGGCCGTGGAAGCCGCCCGTGAAGGTGATGATCTTGTAGCGTTCTTTGGGCGTGTGCAGCCGGGCCAGCTTGATCGCCGCCTCGTTGGCCTCGGTGCCCGAGTTGCAGAAAAACGCCTGACCGCCGAAGCTGCGATCCGCGAGCGCCTTGGCCCATAGGCCCTGGGCCTCGGTGTACCAGGTATTCGGTACGTGGATCAGCGTGGCCACTTGCTCTTGCACGGCCCGCACGACCGGCTCGGGGCAATGGCCGAGCAAATTGCAGCCCCAGCCGGGGAACAGGTCGAGATAGCGATTGCCCTCGCTGTCCCAAACGTAGGAACCTTCGCCGCGCGTCAAGCAGATTGGATAGCGGCCGTAGTTCGGCACGACATACCGCTTGAACAGCTCGATGATTTCGGCGGAACTTAGCGCTGCGGAGGTCGCCACGGCGTGCTCCTTCTGTTGGTTCAAGGCGAACCGGAAAGACCAATTCTTAAGTCAGAAGATTCGTCAACAGAAAATTTAGCCACGGATGGAACACGGATCGAACACGGATATTAATTCCTTGTTCCTCGGCGTCCTCCAAAAATCGGTGTTTTATCCGTGTTTCATCCGTGGCTTGAAAAAAGCGGGCAGGGTTTGCGCGAAGCGGTGCTATCGCGATTTGCAGATCTCGGTGCCGACGCCCTTGCTGGTGTAAATCTCCAACAGCAACGAATGCCGCAAACGGCCGTCGATGACGTGGACCTTGCCGACCCCGCGGTCGAGCGTGTCGAGGCAGGCTTCGACCTTCGGAATCATGCCGCTCTCGATGGCGCCCGAGGCGATCAACTCGCGGGCTTCGTCGGCGGTCAGCGAGTGGATCAACGAATCGGGATCGTTCTTGTCGCGGCGCACGCCGTTGACGTCGCTCAGGAAAACCAGCTTTTCGGCCCGCATCGCCTGGGCCACGGCGGTGGCCGCGGTGTCGGCGTTCACGTTCAGTTTCTGCTTGTCGGCATCGAGACACATCGAGGGGATGACCGGCACGATGCCCGCGTAGCAAAGGTTCTCGATCGTGGTGCGGTCGACGCGCGTCACGTGGCCGACGTGTCCCAGGTCGATCGGCTGGCCATCGTCGCCGGGAAGCTGGATTTTCTCGCCAAACAGCACGTTCGTGGTGCGGAAATTCAAGGGAGCGGCGCGGCCGCCGAGTTCTTCGATGCGTTGGAAGATATTCTCGTTCGTCTCGTAGGCCAGCACGCGTTCGACGATGTCGCGGGCCGCATCGTCGGTGTAGCGGCGGCCATGGATGAAGCGGGGCTTGAGGCCGGCCTCGGCCATGGCCCGGCTGATGGCGGCCCCGCCGCCATGGACGACCACCGGCCGCATGCCGACGGTGCGCATGAAGATGATGTCGAGCAGCAGGTGCCGCAGCGCATGGGGGTCTTCCATCACGCTGCCGCCGATCTTGATGACCGTCGTCTCGTCGCGGAAGCGGCGAATCCACTCCAGGGCCTCGATCAGTACGTCGGCCTTTTCGACGGCAGTTTGCAACGGCGTGCTCCAGGTTTCAGCGCCCGGGGGCGACCAACTGACGGCAAGGCTGCTCACGGTTCCCCCCTGTTCACTGCTCACCCCCTGTTCGCGTACCAAGAGACCAGCGACTTCCGGCTGGGAGAAAACGGTTTATTGTAAAGGAGCCAGGGGGGGTGTCAACGGGCGGAGCGAAGCTCTTCGGGCTTGAATTCCTGCAGCAATATCCGGCAATCCTCCCCCCGCGAACGGCGAACGGCAACGGCCAGCACATGCTTCGTCGTCGGACGGAATTGGGCGAATTGCCAACTCGCTGAATCGTCGGCCAACGGCGGTGCGAAGGAGATGGCGATCGGTTCTTGGGGGCGCAATTGAATCGTGAAACGATCGAGCGGCAGCGACATGCCGACCCCGCGGGCCTTGATGTACGCCTCTTTCAGCGTCCAGTATTCGAAAAAGCGTTCTCGCTGCCGCTCAAGGGGCAGCGATCTCAGCTCGGCCGCCTCTCGCGGCGAAAAATACCGATCGGCAATCCGCAGTTCGAGACCAGGGCGCTCGAGGTTTTCGATATCGACGCCGATCTCGCGGCGCCAGGCAACGCCGCAGACCACCAAGCCCGGCGTATGGGAAAGATTGAATTGCAGTTCCTTGGCTTTGGCAGGCTCGGCCACTTGCGGCCGGCCGAACTCGTTCGCCTCGAAACGCCATGCCTCGGGCGCCACTTGCGCGTATTGGGAGAGAACGGTGCGCACCAGCGCATGGGCCACGAGATAGTGCAAGGCGTCGGTCGGCCGCACGAAGCGGCGCCAACGCGCCCGTTCGTCGTCGGAAAGCAGGCTCTCGAACCATGCCAGTCGTTCGGGCTGGGTAATTTGTTCAGGCGCCGCGTGCCAGACGTGAACTTCATCGCAGGCAAGCGGTAGCTCGGGCACGGGCGAACCTACGAATCGTTTAAGTTTTTCTCGGACAAAAGCTTACGGCCGCGCCGCGCGGCGTGCCAAGGGCTGCCTCGCAGAGTTCGGCGTCGCCGCTGGCCTGCGAGCGGTCGAAGTGCCGATACGTCTTAAGACGAAGATGCGGAATCTAGCGGAACTGCGAATCCTGCTGGAGTTGAACCCGCCCTCACCCCGGCCCTCTCCCAGAGGGAGAGGGAGGAGCTAGCTAGCGGAACTGCGAATCCTGCTGGAGCTGAGTCGTCACGCTACCGCTCAATGGTTCATCGTATGCTCAGACGCCTCGCGATTATCTGTATTCTCGCGTTGGCTTGCCTGGGCTGTAAACAGCCGGTGCAAGTATCGACCACTTCGCGGATCGTCAGCGACATGCCGCCGGTCAGCAATGCCCGGCGGCTGGTGGCCATGCCGCTGCGCGGCACGGGCGACGCGGGCGAGGCGCGAATCGCCCTGATCGACGTCGACGGGCTGCTGTTGAACATGGACATGACCGGCTTGTATTCGGCGGGCGAAAACCCGGTCTCGCTGTTTCGCGAGCGGCTCGACGCGGCGGCGGCCGACCCTTGCGTGCGAGCCGTCGTGGTGCGAATCAACAGCCCGGGCGGCGGCGTGACGGCGACCGATATGATGTGGCACGACCTGCAGGCTTTCAAAGCCCGCAGCGGTAGGCCGGTGGTGGCCTGTATGCTCGACGTGGCCACCGGCGGCGGCTATTACCTGGCGACGGCCGCCGACCAGATCGTGGCCCATCCGACGACAGTCACCGGCGGCATCGGCGTGATTATCAATCTTTATAACTTGCAGGACGCAATGGCTCAGTTCAACATCGCGGCCACGCCGGTCAAGTCGGGCAAGAACGTCGATCTCGGCTCGGCGATTCGCGCCCAAGAGCCGGAAGAGCGGGAGTTGCTGCAAGCGGTCAGCGATCAGTTTCACGCGCGGTTCAAGCAAGTGGTCGGGCAAGCCCGCCCGGCGCACGACCCGAATCGCGCCGAAGATTTCGACGGACGGATCTTCACGGCGTCGCAAGCTCAGGAGCGAAAGTTGATCGACGCGATCGGCTACCTGGACGATGCGATCGAACTGGCCCGGCGAATGAGCAACTGCCCGCAGGCGCAGGTGACGCTGTACCATCGCCCGAACGATCCGGCCCGCACGCCCTACGCCGTGACGCCCAACGTGCCGCTGCAACAGACGCTGATTCCGCTCAGCATGCCCGGTCTCGACCGCAGCCGGCTGCCGACGTTCCTTTATCTCTGGCAGGCCGACCCGACGCTGGAGAAGCAAGGCGGGCGGTAACGCACGCGTAGGTCAGGCTTTCCAGTCTGACGTGCGTCCCGCAAAACCTCGACCTCTGCCGGAAATCCGTCAGGCAGGAAAGCCTGACCTACGGCTTGCTAGCGGTTTTCCTTGATCAACTTCCGGCGGAAATCGCGCACGGCGTCTTGCGCCAAGAGCGGAATCTTCGAACTCAACAACCTCGCGCCGTGGAACCAGGCTTGCGGTTCGTTGAACACTTGATGGTATTCGACGAACAAGGCGCCGGCCGGTTCTTCGAGCCGGGTGACCTTGGCGTAAAAGCCGGCGGCTTCGTAGGGGTGCGGCTGGCCGACGGTGATCTTGCCCAGTTCGTCGCGCTTCATCGGCCGCCACTGGTTGGGGTATTTGGCGTCGCCGGCAAAGCGCGAATCGACCCTGGCCGCCACCAGCAGCGACTCGTCGCTGCGCGAGATCATTGCATGGCGCGTGGCGCCGAACTGGACCTTATCGAACAGTTCGAACGTGCTGTATAAGAAGTATTCGTCTTTGTGATCGCCGCCGACGTCGAACAGCTTGCGCTCGGCGATTTCTTCGTCCGAAAGCTTCCCGGCCCGCGAGACCCCTCCGTTCTCGTCCTTGCCGCCGCCGAGTTGCGACCAGCGTTTGAGAAAATCTTCCTTCGCCACCTGGTCCAACTCGCCATACGCGACGAACCAAGCGTCGACGCGCCAGGCCGACGTCTCGGCCTTGTCCTTGGCGGCGGCTTGAGTCTTCTGTAACTCGAACGGCGCGACTGCGCTTTTGCGCAACAGATCCTCGACGGAATGGCGAATGCCGGGCAGCTTGGCGATCGCCGTTCGCTGCTGCTTGGCATCCAGCCCGTCGGGCATGCTCGGCGGGGGCAATTTGACCGCCCCGGCATCGGGCAGCGCGATTCCCGTCTCGACAAGTTGTTCCAGCACGGCGTTCGCGTGGCCGGCCGGGTCGGCCCCAGGCGCCCCGACCCAACAAAAAAACAACATCAGCGAGCACATCGTAGCTCCTTGGCTCGTAGAAAATTCCAGTAAGGCAAACCGCGACTATCGTACCCGTCCCAGCAAACTGCATAAACTGTGCTATAGTTCAATGGCCAAATCCCTCCTTAGCTCCCCGCTATAATCATTCCACACCGCCTAGCCCCCCTGGCCGTCACAGATGCCGGCCTTATGATTCTTTTGCCAGGGCCTTCGCGCAAGGGAATGCCTTTTGCTTACTGTGGTTTAGGGGCCGCCGGGAGGTTGATTTCCGCCGCGCGACGATGGAACGAATGCAGTCCCCAAAATAGTCACCAACTTGGCGGATAAATCCTAATGGCCATTGACGTTTCGTCTCGGGACCAGATAGCGACGCGACCGCATGGGCTCTCGACCCTGCCCCAGGTCTTGCGGTGGCGCGCCGCCAACCAACCGAGCGAGCTGGCGTTCACGTTTCTCGTGGACGGCGAGGACGAAACGCTCAGTCTGACTTACGCCGAACTCGATCGAGAGGCCCGCTCCATCGCGGCTGCGCTGGAACGTACGGCGGCGCGCGGATCGCGCGCGTTGCTGGTCTTCGACTCGGGTTTGGACTATATCGCGGCGCTCTACGGCTGTTTGTATGCGGGCGTGGTCGCCGTACCGGTGTATCCGCCCGACCCGTTTCGCATCGACCGCACCTTGCCGCGGTTGCAGTCGATCGTCGCCGACGCCCAGGCCGAGACGCTGTTGGCGACCGAAGCCACGCTGAGCTGGGCCGGTTCGCTGTTTCGCACCGTGCCGGGCCTGACTTCGATCGTGGCCACCGACGCCATCACGCGTTCGGAGACCGCTCGGCGCGCCGAGCCGCCGATCTCGCCCGAGGATCTGGCGATCTTACAGTACACGTCGGGCTCGACCGGCGCGCCGCGGGGCGTGGTGATTTCGCACGCCAATTTGCTGGCCAACCTGCGGCGGATCGAACGGGCGCTCGACCGCGAAGGAGTGATCGCCGTCAGTTGGCTGCCGGCCTATCACGATATGGGCCTGATCGGCGGCATCTTTCAGCCGGTGTTCAGCGGTCGGCACACGATTTTGATGTCGCCGATGAGCTTCATGCAACGGCCGCTCCGCTGGCTCAAGGCGGTTTCGAATTACCGAGCCTGGACCACGGCGGGGCCGAATTTCGCCTACGACTTGTGTGTCCGCAAAATTCGCGGCGACGAGCGGCGCTCGCTCGACCTGAGCAGTCTCAGCCTGGCGCTCAACGGCGCCGAGCGAGTGCGCGCCGACACGATGGACCGCTTCGTCGAGGCGTTCGGACCGTGTGGGTTCCGGCGCGAGGCGTTCTATCCTTGTTACGGCTTGGCCGAAGCGACTTTGATGGTCGCCGGCGGCCCGGTCGGCGCGGCGCCGGTCGTCCGACCGTTCGACGCCGCACAATTGGAGCACAACATGATCGCTCCTCCGGTCGAAGGCGGCCGCGCATGCGGGCTGGTCGGCTGCGGCAAAAGCGTCTACGGCCAACAGGTCGTCGTCGCCGATCCGGCCAGCGGCCAACGGCTGCCCGAGCGGCGCGTGGGCGAGATTTGGGTTTCCGGCCCCAGCATCGGCCGAGGGTATTGGAACCGGCCGGAAGAATCGGCGGCGACGTTCGGCGCGCGGCTGGCCGGCGGCGACGAAGGGCCGTTTTTGCGAACTGGCGACCTTGGTTTCTTCGACGACGGCGAATTGTTCGTCACCGGCCGAGTCAAAGACATGATCGTCGTTTGGGGACGCAACTTGTATCCCCAAGACATCGAGCAAACCGTGTTGCACTGCCACGAGGCGCTCAAGCCCGACGGCGGCGCCGCGTTTTCCATCGACGTCGGCGGCGAAGAGCGGCTGGCGATCGTGCAAGAAGTGCTGCGGCCGAAACGCATCGATCCGGCGGCGCTGGTCGAAACCATTCGGCGCCGGGTGGCCGAGGAGCACGGCGTGCCCGTCTACGCCGTGGCGCTGATCCTCGCTGGCACGCTGCCCAAAACGTCCAGCGGCAAGACGCGGCGCAGCGCCTGCCGCCAGCGGTTCTTGAGCGGCGCGTTGAACATCGTGCTCCAGTGGCAAGACGGCCGGATCGATCGGCAGGCCGAGCGACCGGCGCCCGCGCAACCGCGAAACGAAACCGAAGCCGCGCTGGCCGAGTTGTGGCGCCAAGTGCTGGGCCTGGAAACCGTGGGCATCGACGAATGCTTCTTCGACCACGGCGGCCAGTCGTTGCTGGCGACCCAGCTTCTGGCCCGCATTCGCGACACGTTCGGCGTCGAGTTGCCGCTGCCGTCGCTGTTCGAATCGCCGACGATCGCCGAACTCGCCGAGCGAATCGCCCAGCTTCGCGCCGGCGCCGCCGAGTCGCCGGCGCCGGCGCTGGTTTGCGCCCGCCGCGAAGGCGAATTGCCGCTGTCGTTCGCTCAACAGCGGCTCTGGTTTTTGGAGCAAATCGAGCAATCCCCGCGCTACAACGTGCCCGCTTCGGCGCGGCTGCAAGGCCCGCTCGACTTGGCGGCCCTCGAGCGGAGCTTCGACGAAATCGTGCGCCGCCACGAAGCGCTGCGGACCAATTTTCGAGCAGCGGACGGGCGGCCGGTGCAAGTCGTACACGCCGAGCGACGCATTCCGCTGGCGCTGGTCGATCTCGCCGCCGCTTTGCCGGACGCCGCGCTCGAAGCGCGTCTGGCCGAAGCGCAGCGGCTGGCCGCCGAGGCCGCGGCTGCGCCGTTCGACCTGGAACATGATTCGCTGGTCCGCGCCGCGTTGTATCGGCTGTCCGACCAGGATTACCTGCTTGCGCTGGCGGCGCATCATATCGTCGTCGACGGCTGGTCGATGGGCGTGTTCCTTAAGGAACTGGCCGCTTGCTACGAGAACTTCGCCGCGAACTGGCCCCGGCGGGAGGGCCGGGCGCCCTCGCCCGGCGACACTGGCGGGAGGGCCGGGCGCCCTCGCCCGGCGGCGCATCGGGCGGGGGCGCCCGATGCTCCATTACCAGGGAGGGCCGGGCGCCCTCGCCCGGCGACGCATCGGGCGGGGGCGCCCGATGCTCCATTACCGGCGTTGCCGCTCGAATACGCCGACTTCGCCCTCTGGCAGCGCGAATGGCTCGCCAGCTCCGCCGCCGAAAAGCAGCTTGCTTACTGGACCGAGCGATTCGCCGATTTGCCGCCGGCGCTCGAACTGGCCGCCGACCGTCCGCGGACGGCCGACGCCCGGTTCAGCGGCGCAAGCGAGCAGCGCCAATTGCCGGCCGAACTGCGCGCCGAGTTGGAGCAGTTCAGCCGTCGCGAGCACGCCACGCTGTTCATGACGTTGTTGGCCTCGTTCCAAGCCTTGCTCTCGCGCTATACGGGCGCGACCGATCTTTGCATCGGCTCGCCGGCGGCCGGCCGCACGCGCGTCGAGTTGGAGCCGCTCATCGGGTTTTTCGTCAACACGCTGCCGCTGCGAACCGATCTTTCCGGCGACCCCAATTTTCGCCAGTTGCTCGGCCGCGTGCGCGAAACGACGCTCGGCGCGTTGGCCAACCAGGAAGTGCCGCTCGACAAACTGATCGAGGTTCTGCGGCCCAATCGCGAACTCGGACAATCGCCCCTGTTCCAAGCGATGTTCGTCTTCGAAAACGTCGACTGGCGGGAGACCGAGGCCGCCGGATTGTCGATCGGCGACGTTCGCATCGAACACCGGGCGATTTCTTCGTTCGACTTGACGCTGGTCGTCGAACCGCAAGCGGCCGGATTGTCGGCGACGATCGTTTACAACGCGGAATTGTTCGAGCGGGCCACGATCGCGGAAATGCTGGCCGCCTGGCGCACCCTGTTGGTCGCCGCCGTCGCCCAGCCCGAGGCGCCGATCGGCAAGCTTCCCCTTTGGCCGCCGCACGAAGCCGACTCGCCCGTCGCGACGTTGAACCGCACCGAGCGAGCCTTTCCCTCCGCACTCGCGATCCACGACTTGTTCGTCGAACAGGCGGCGAAACACCCCGACGCGATCGCGATTGCGTGCGGCGGCGAGCGACTGACGTACCGCGAGCTGGACCGGCGGTCGAACCAATTGGCGAGATACCTGCGCGCGATGGGCGTCGGCCCCGAAGTTCCCGCGGGCCTCTGCTTCGAACGATCGGTCGAGATGCTGGTGGCGCTGCTTGGCGTGCTCAAGGCCGGCGGCGCTTACGTGCCGCTCGATTCGAACGACGCCCCCGAGCGATTGGAGTTGATCGTCGACGACGTGCAGATGCCGGTGATTCTGACCACGCGCGCCGGGGCGGCGAAGCTGCCGCCGCACGAGGCCGAAGAAGTTCTGCTCGACGCGGAATGGGCCTCGATCGCCCGCGAGAGCGATGCGCCGCTCGAAGCCCAGGCCGGCCCCGAATGCCTGGCGTACGTGATCTACACTTCCGGCTCGACGGGCCGGCCCAAGGGCGTGGAGATCACGCATCGCAGCCTGGTCAATCATGCGACGGAGCTGGCCCGGCGATATGGCTCGGCGGTCGGCGACCGGGTGCTGCAAATCATTTCCATCGGTTTCGACGCGGCGGGCGAGGAGATTTTTCCCGCGCTGGTCAGCGGCGCGACGCTGGTCTTGCCCGAGCCTGCGGCCGAACCGAGCGGCCGGCGAATTCTTGACGACTGCCGCCGACATCAGATCACCGTGCTGCACTTGCCGACCGTACTCTGGCAGCAATGTCTGGCCGATTGGACGCCCGCAGACGACGAAATCTTCGATCATTTGCGAGTGCTGTTGGTCGGCGGCGAGGCTCCGGCGGTCGAAACGCTGAGACGCTGGCGCCAAATGAGCGGCGGTCGCGAGCGGTTCTTGCACGCCTATGGGCTGACCGAAGCGACGATCACCAGCACGCTGTTCGAACTCGCCCCCGGCGAAAAGCTCAACGGATATGCCGGTCGGCTGCCGATCGGCCGTCCGATCGCCAACACCACGGCCTACGTGCTCGACGCCCAGCAGCAGCCCGTGCCGATCGGCGCCCCCGGCGAGTTGTACCTGGGCGGCGTCGGCCTGACGCGAGGCTACCGCCGGGCCGCCGGACGGAACGGGCAGCGGTTGATCGCCGATCCGTTCGCTTCGAAGCCGGGCTCGTGCTTGTTGCGCACCGGCGATCGCGTTCGTCTGCGGGCCGACGGCAACCTGGAGTTTCTGGGCCGCGTCGATCGCCAGATCAAGCTTCGCGGCTTCCGCATCGAACCGGCCGAAATCGAAGCTGCGCTGGCACAGCACCCCGCCGTTCGCGAGGCGGCCGTGATCTGCCGCGAAGACTCGCCGGGCGCGAAGCGCCTGGTCGCTTATGTCGTGCCCGATCGCGAAAAGGCGTCGGATTTCAAGGTTCAACTTTCGACAACCGAAGTGCGGCGCTGGCTGGCCGAGAAGCTGCCCGAATACATGCTGCCCGCCGCCGTGGCGACGCTCGATTCGTTGCCGCTCACGTCGCACCACAAGCTCGACGCGGCGGCGTTGCCCGCGCCCGACGAGGCCCGGCAATTCGGGTGGCAAGCCTACGCGGCGCCGTGTACGCCGGTCGAACAGACGCTGGCCGAAATCTGGGCGAAGCTGCTGGGCGTCGAACGGGTCGGCGTTGACGACAATTTCTTCGAACTGGGCGGCGACTCGATCTTGAGCATCCAGGTCATCGCCCGGGCTCGCGACGCCGGTTTGCGGTTCGCCCCCAAACAGCTTTTCCAGCACCAAACGATCGCCGAATTGGCCGCCGTCGAAGGAACGTGCCAAACGATCGACGCCGAGCAAGGGCCGGTCGTCGGCCCGGCGCCGCTAACGCCGATCCAGCACTGGTTCCTCGACCCAGGGCCGAACAACCCAGGGCCGAGCGAAGCAGGACCGATCGATGCGGCGCACTTCAACCAGGCGGTGCTGCTCAGCGTCGATGAATGGGTGCGGTGCGAGCTCGTCGAACAAGCTTTGCAACAATTGTGCCTGCACCACGACGCCCTGCGCTTGCGGTTCGAGCGCGATGCGGCGACCTGGACGCAGTCGCACGCCGAGCAGGCGGCCTGGCCCATGACCCGCTTCGATCTCAGCCCGCTTTCCGCCGCCGAGCAAGCGGCGACGATGGACGCCGAAATCGACCGCCTGCAAACCCGGTTGAACCTGGCAGAAGGGCCGCTGGCGGTCGCCGGTTGGTTCGACTTTGTAGAAGCGGCATCCTTGCCGCTTTCCGCAACGCGGCAGGGATGCAGCGTCGACAGCAGAAAACGCGGCAGGGATGCCGCGCCTACAGGCGCCGGGCGAACCAGGCGACTGTTGCTGGCGGTTCACCATCTGGCCGTCGACGCCGTTTCCTGGCGGATTCTATTGGAAGATTTGTCGACGCTGTACGCGCAACTCGCCGCCGGGCAAACGCCTGCGTTGCCGCCGAAGACCACGTCGTTTCGAGCCTGGTCGCGCCGGCTCAGCGAGTTGGCCGAGAGCGAGGCGGTGCGGCAAGAGGCGCCCTACTGGCTCGAATCGGCCCGGCGCCGCGTCGAGCCCTTGCCGCGAGACATGGCCGGCGACAAGAACCTTTGCAGTTCGAGCCAACAGATTGCCGGCGCCCTCGACGCCGAGGAAACGACGGCCTTGCTCGAAACGGCGCCAGCCGCGTACCGCACCGAAATCAACGACCTTCTGCTCGCCGGCTTGGCCCGCACGTTGGCCGAGTGGACCGGCGACGCGCGCTCGCTCGTCGACCTGGAAAGCCACGGGCGATTGCCGCTGTTCGACGACGTCGATCTCTCGCGGACGGTCGGCTGGTGTACGCACTATTATCCGCTCTGCCTGAGCTCGGTCCCCGGGCAGACCGCCGGCAAAGTGCTGGTCAAGACCAAAGAGGCCTTGCACCGCGTGCCGCAAGGCGGCGTCGGCTACGGACTGCTGCGGTATCTGAACCACGGCCCGATGGCGGCGAAGCTGAAGGCGCTGCCGCAGGCCGAGCTGAGCTTCAACTATCTCGGCCGCTTGGGCGGATTGCTGCCGACCGGCGGCCCGTTCGCGCTGGCCTCTGAATCGAGCGGCAAGCTCCGCAGCCCGCGGGCCGAGCGACGGCACTTGCTGGAAATCAACGCTCACATTCTCGAAGGCCGCTTGCAAGTCGCCTGGACCTACAGCGATCGCACCCACCGCCGCGAGACGGTCGCGCGGCTGGCCGACAATTATTTGACCAATCTCCGCTGGCTGATCGCCCACTGCTGCTCGGACGAAGCGGGCGGCGCCGCCCCGGAAGATTTTCCGCTGGCCGACCTCGATCATCAGGGCATCGACCAGGTGGCCCGGCTGCTCGATCAACTCGACAACTAAGGAGGGCCGGGCGCCCTCGCCCGGTTCGGATGACGCGATGACGCAACCCAAGCTCAAAAACGTCGACGATATCTACGCGCTGACCGGCATGCAGCAGTTGATGCTGGTGCATGCGCTGCACGATCCGAAATCGGAAACGCTGCAGGAGCAATTCAGCCTGTCGCTCGACGGCCGGATCGAGTTCGAGCTGCTCACCGAGGCCTGGCAGCGCGTGGCGGAAAGGCATCCGGCGCTGCGCACCTGTTTCCTGTGGCAAGGCTTGGAAAAGCCGTTGCAAGTCGTCCGCAAGCAGGTCGAGCTGGCCTGGACGGCGCTCGACTGGCGCGATCTCGCCGCCGCCGAGCAAACTCGCCGAACTGCGGCCTTGATTGACGATGACGGCGGGCAACCTTTGGAATTGACGCGCGAGCCGTTGATGCGGATGACGTTGATCCGCCTGGCCGACGAAAAATATCTCTTTATCTGGCGGGCACACCATCTGCTGTTCGACGGCTGGAGCCTGGCGATCGTGCTCAGCGAGGTGCTGTCGGTTTATCGGGCTTTGGTGCATCGGCAACCGCTGCACTTGCCGCCGGCGCCGGCCTTTCGCGATTACCTGGGTTGGCTCGGGCGCCGCGACGCCGAGGCGGAAGAGGCTTTCTGGCGCCGCAAGCTCGCCGGTTTCCGGCTGCCCACGCCGCTGGCGTCAACTGGCGAGCCGCTGGCGTCAACTGGCGAGCCGGAGGCGTTAGCCTCCGGGTTTTCAGGCGCCGCGATAACGCTTGACGACTCGGAGGCTGACGCCTCCGGCTCGCCGACGTTCGGCGGCGAGCGGCTGCGGCTTTCTGCCGAGACCACGGCGGCGCTGAACGCCTGGAGCCGGCAGCGGCAGCTTACGCCGGCCGTGCTGGTCCAAGGCGCCTGGATGCTGCTCTTGGCTCGCGCCAGTCGCCAGGCCGAGGTCGTCATCGGCACGACCGTCTCGGGCCGGCCCGCCGATCTGCCGGGCGTCGAGGCGATGGTCGGACCGTTCATCAACAATCTGCCGCTGCGGGCGGCGATCGATCCGGAGCAGCCTTTGGCCGAATGGCTCGCCGAACTGCAAGCGGAGTCGGCCGAATTCGCGCCGCACCAGCACGCGCCTTTGACGCAGCTCGAAGCCTGGAGCGATATCGCGCCGGGCCGGCGATTGTTCGAGAGCCTGGTCGTGTTCGAGAACTACCCGATCGCCGAGAATTGCCGCCGGCAAAACGCCGGCTTCACGGTGCGCGACGTGCAAGCGACCGTCAGAACGGTCTACCCGCTGACGCTCATCGCCCTGCCCAACAAGGAGGGCCGGGCGCCCTCGCCCGGCGCGGAGGGCCGGGCGCCCTCGCCCGGCAAGGAGGGGCGGGCGCCCTCGCCCGGCGAATCCTTCGACAACGAGGGGCGGGCGCCCTCGCCCGGTGAGGAGGGGCGGGCGCCCTCGCCCGGCGAGGAACTGCAGCTCGAACTGCGTTACCAGCGGGCGCGGTTCGCGCCGGCCGCCATGCGGCGGCTGCTCTCGGAACTGCAAACGTTGCTCGCCGCCATGCCCGACGCCGGCGAGCAAACGCTCGGCGAGTTCGCCCAGCTTGAAGCTGCGGCGCCGCAAACGACGCCGGAAGCATCCGCCGGCGCTTTGCGGCCGCGGCCGATCGGCGCGCGAGAGTTCGTCGCTCCGCGAGACGAACTCGAAGGCCGGCTGGCAAACATCTGGGCGAAACTGTTGGGCCTGGAAGCGGTCGGGGCGCACGACAACTTCTTCGAGCTGGGCGGCGACTCGATGCTGGCCGTGCGATTGATGGCCGAAGTCGAAACGGATTGCGGGCGGAAACTGCCGCTGGCCTGGCTGTTTCAAGACGCCACCATCGAACGGCTGGCCGCCGTGTTGCGGGCGCCCGAGGAGGCGCCGGTCAATGCCACTCTGGTTCCGATTCGCCCGCAGTGCGATGGCATGAAGCAGCCGCTGTTCTGCGTCCATCCGGCCGGCGGCACCGTGTTTTGCTATCGCGAATTGGCCCGGCACTTCGATCCCCTGCGGCCGGTCTACGGACTGCAAGCCCGCGGCATCGACGGCCTGCTGTCGCCGCACACGCGTATCGCAGACATGGCCGGCGAATACGTCGCGGCGATGCGTTCGGTGCAGCCGCAAGGTCCGTACCTGTTGGCCGGCTGGTCGCTGGGCGGCATTTTGGCCTTCGAGATGGCGCGGCAGTTGGCCGACGACGGGTTCGAGACCGCACTGCTGGCCGTGATCGACGCCGGCATGATCTCCCCCGAAGAATCGTTCGACGAAGACGACTTCCTGCCGATCCTGCTGGAAATGTTTCCCGACGAGCTGCGTCCCTCGCAGTCCGACCTGCGCGGCATGAGCGCCGCCGAGCAATTGCAATTCTTCCGCCAGCGGGCCGAGCGCGCCCGCGTGCTGGTCGGCGGCGACAACCCGATTCAAGACCAGCACGTATTCCAGGTCTTCCAGGCCAACCTGAACGCGCTGTTGGAATACCACCCGCAGCCGTATCCCGGCAAGCTGACGCTGTTCCGCGCCGACCACGGCGTGACCACGTTGCACCAGGCGCCGCAACTCGGCTGGAAGCCGTGGGTCGACGAGGTCGAAGAACACGTGATCGCCGGCGAACACGTCCGGTTGTTCGACGAGCCGCAGATCCGCACGATCGCCGCCGGCTTGGAAGCCAGTCTCCAGCGGGCCGCGTCGCACCGCGGCGCATTGCCTCACGCTCGCTCAACAGCGAGCACGTAGGCGATTCGAATGTGCTATACTCTGCCCGGTTAATAATGAAACGTGCGTTGGTCGTGGTGCGGCCTTCCTCACCCGCCGGCCATTGACGGCCTGGAAGGCCGCCCCACATGCCGCCCAAGCGTCTCGTTGGCGCCCGCGTGCGGTATAACGGCGTGTGGCTGCGGCACTCCCTAATGGCAGGGCGCGAGGCGGTACGCCGATCAGACGCCGCAGGGCGCAAATCGGCCGTTGTGAGTCGCGCGCGGTTGACCATCTTGGGCGCCGCCTTCCGGCGAGGCTGCGTCTTGCGCCTCGTTCAGCGACGGGCGTTCTTGCCCGGCCTCATGGAGGTCCGGGCGCCCTCGCCCGGCTGAGCCGCTTTGGTCACGCTGCCGGGCGGGGGCGCCCGGCCCTCCATCTTGCGTCGAGCGGCTTGAGCTTGATATCCGGCGCCCGAAAATCGGGCTCCCAACGGCGTTCGCTAAACGTCCACGGCCGGCGGTGCGGCGCCGCGAGATTCGCCGCGCCATTGTGTTTCGCGGAAGTTTCGTTCGACATGACAAGCTCCGGGGATGGGGTAGGTCAGGCTTTCTAGCCTGACGGATACGGCGATGGGCAGTAGGTCAGGCTTTGCGAGCCTGAAGGGCGCGAGGCCGTGAAACCCGCGCGATTGGCTGTCACGCTGGAAAGCCTGACCTACGGAAAGCCTGACCTACGACACCTTACCGATCGAGCGGCTTGAGCAGGGAGTATTGACGAGCGCAACCAGACGCCTATCAAGCTCGATCGCCGGCCGCCGAGGTTAGGCGCCGGCGCAACCGCGTCGGCGTCGATCAGACGCGCCGGCTGGCGTGCCTCTGGGGCAAACGGTAGCATGGCGGGGAGTAGACGCAGCCCATCTACTTGTCTGCTCTGGCGCCCCAGGGGAGGTGTTGATGTCAAGCGGCGAAGACTTGCGAGAGCAGTTGGCCGGCCAGGTCCGCGTGCTGCAAATCATCGTGGCGGCGATTACGTTCGGCCCGTTGGCGTTTCTCGGCTATGTTCTTTCAACGCCGCCGCCGGGCCCGCCGGCCGCTGTCGCCGGCAATGTGTCGTTGACGTACCTGGCGTGCGGCGCGGCGGTCGCCGCGGTGGCGGCCTGGTTCGTCGTGCCGCCGATCGTTTTGCGCAGCGTCCGCCGCCAAATCGCCTCGGGCGCCTGGCCGTCGCCGGGCCAGGCCGGCAATTCGCCCGCGGCGCCGATGACCGACGCGGGCAAACTGTGCGCCGCCTACACCGTCCGCACCATCATCGCGGTCGCCATTCTCGAGGGCGCCGCCTTCTTCCTGGTGTTCGCCTACCAAACGGAGCGCGACCCGTTGGCGCTGGGCGTGGCCGTGCTGCTGATGCTCATGATCGCCGCCCATTTCCCCACGCGGACCCGCGTCGCCGTGTGGGTCGAAACGCAGTTGCAGTTGCTCGACGAAGGCCGCCAGGCGGAACAGTTCCGGCGATGAGTCAGGATCCTCGATCCGTCGATTGGTACTACAATGCGGAGCTTTCGAACTTCGAGCGGCTTTTGCCGCCGCCAATCCGACCTCGCCCGGCAAATGCTCAAGGATCCCTACGTCTTCGATTTTCTCTCGCTTGATGAACCGTTTCGCGAGCGCGGAGCCAAGCGATGCGCAACTCCCCATGCAATTGCTTGCACACGGGCGCCTGATAGAATCAGTTGCATTATTGGCTCGCATAGGGCGGAATTGCATCATGCGCCGATCGCCATCGGACGCGCGTCGGCCTCTCGCATTGGTCGAGAAGTGGTGCGCCTCGCTCGCTACTCCTTGAATCTATCTAGATGGGCGCACCGCACGCATGGCGCGACGGAAAAACAGCAATCATAACGGCCCGGGGCTTTTCGACGAGCAAGAGCGGCAGCTAGAGCGGCGCATCCGCCGGCAACGGGCGCTATTCATCCCGCGATTCTTGCGCGAAGCCGCGCTGAATCTGCACCTCAGAAATGAGGCGCAAGACAAGGCGCACGAGATCGCGATTCGCTGGGCCGACTTGGAGACCAAAGGGCACTTGCCGCAATACAAAGAAACGTCGATCGACACGCAGTTCCTCGATCAACTTTTCGGCGAGGGGCTCGGTTATCACGTCAAAACGGCCAGCCCGGATGCGTGGCAATTGGAACACAAGTTTTCCGTCTCGGGAGTCGGCATCGCCGATGCGGCGCTGGGCGATTTTCCGAGATCTCACGAGCCGACCGTGGTCGTCGAACTCAAAGGGGCACTGACCGATCTCGACCGCGACCGCTCGAACGGGCGAACCGCCGTCCAACAGTGCTGGGATTATCTCAACGCTTTGCCGGGCTGCACGTGGGGCATCGTCTCGAACTTCAAGACGATTCGACTGTACCACCATCCCAAAGGGACGCTGTCTTACGAAGAATTCTCGCTCCAGGAACTGCGGAACCGCGAACGGTTCAACGAGTTTTATTGCCTGTTCGAGCGAGGCGGGCTGCTGCAATCCGCGATCGGCCAGGCGCCTCGCGCGTTGGAACTGCTGCGCAGGACGACCGATCGCCAAAACGAGGTCGGCGAGGACCTCTATAAATCGTACCACATGCAGCGACTGCGGCTCATCGAGCACCTGAAGCTGAAGATGGGCAAGCCGCTGGACTCGGCCATCCGCATTGCTCAGAAATTGCTCGACCGGATCATCTTCATCGCCTTTTGCGAAGACCGTGACCTGCTCAATAAACATTGCTTGAAGCGAGCCTCGGAGAAGGTTGCCGCATTTTCACAGGCCAGAAACCCGCTGTGGCAGAATTTTCTGGGCTTGTTTGCCGAAGTGGATCGCGGCGGGAATAACGTCGGCGTAGCGAAAGGCTACAACGGCAACCTTTTCAAGCCCGATCCCGAGATCGACGACCTGCAACTTGAAGACGAGCCGTGGGTTCGCGGGTTCAAGAACTTCGGCGACTACGACTTCTCCGAAGAAGTCAACGTCGAAGTGCTGGGGCATTTGTTCGAGCGCTCGATCACGGAACTCGAAAAGCTCCGCGTCGGCGGCCTGTTTGCCCTCAAGGCGCGCGATGAAGATTTATCGCCGGCGGAACAGGGCGAGCAAGCGCCCGCCGAATCGCGTTCGCCGCTGTCGAAAATGCCCAAGAGCGCTCAGCGGAAGCGCTTCGGAATCTACTACACCCCGGCGGCCTTCACCGGCTTAGTCGTCGAGCGGACGGTTGATACGATCGTCCGCGACCGATTTGGCGCCTTGCAGACGAAATACAAGGTCGATCCGGAATCACGGGCAAAGCAAAACGGGAAACGGCTTCTCGATTACTGGCAAGCTTGCCTCGAAGATCTGCAGCGAATTACGGTGTGCGATCCGGCCTGCGGCTCGGGAGCGTTTCTGATTCGCGCCTACGACGCGCTCGACGTTCATTACAAGGGCGTCGTTCACGCGCTGGCCGGCGCGGGGTTGCCCGACGACAAAGTTGCGCTCCTCGAAGACGCAATCCCCGACTTGATCCTGAATCAAAACCTCTACGGCGTCGACCTCTCGCAAGAGGCGGTCGAGATTACGCAACTCGCCCTTTGGATCCGCTCGGCGCGCCGCGGAAAAACGCTCGCCGATCTGTCCAAGCACATCATCTGCGGCAACAGTCTTGTCTCGGACGCCCGCGTGGACGCTCGGGCGCTAGATTGGCGCACGGCCTTTCCGAGCGTGTTTGGCAAAGACGGCGCCGGCGGGTTTACTTGCGTCATTGGCAACCCGCCTTGGGAGCGAGTGAAAGTGCAGGACCGAGAGTTTTTCTCGTTGACCGATCCCAAGACCGCCGGCGCGGTCAGCGCCAACGACCGCAAGCGGCGCATCGCCGCGATGCCGGCGGCCAACCCCGAGTTGCACGATTCTTATCTGGCCGCCCGCGATCACGCGCAACGATTACTCGACTACGCGCGCGGCTCGGGCCAATTCCCGCTTACGGGCAAGGGGGACGTCAATCTCTACATGCTGTTTGCGGAACTGGCGAGCAACCTTGTCGCGCCCGAAGGGCTGGTCGGCTTGCTCGTTCCCTCGGGCATCGCCACCGACGACACGACCAAAGATTTTTTCGCCTCTTTGATGGACGGCAAGCGGCTTGCGTCTCTGTACGACTTCGAGAACCGCGAAAAAATCTTCGCCGACGTCGATGGGCGGTTTAAGTTTTCGGCCTTGGTATTCGGCGGCGAAGCACGAGAGACGCAGCAGGCGGATTTCGTGTTCTTCGCCCACAGCGTCGATGACACGGCCGAGGTCAACAAGCAGCGCCACATTCCGTTGACTGCCGCGGACATGGCGCTGTTGAACCCCAACACCAAAACCTGTCCGATCTTCCGCACTCGACGCGATGCCGTTTTGACCAAATCGATCTACAAACGCATCCCTATCCTGATCGACGAGAACCGCAAGCAGGGCGGCAACCCCTGGGGGATCAGGTTCTTCACCATGTACCACCAGACCAACGACGCCGAGCATTTCCACGCGGCGAAGGTCTGGGAGAAAAAAGGCTACAAGCTGGATGGGAACGTCTACAAAAAGCCCAAGAAGCGGGCCTTGCCGCTTTATGAGGCGAAGATGGTGCAGGCATTCGACCACCGCGCTGCCAGCGTCTTGGTGGATGAGGACAACTGGGTCCGCCAGGGACAAAAGGCCGAGACCAGTTTAGTGCAGCATCAAAACCCGGAGTTTGCCGCTCTGCCGCGCTGGTGGGTGGATGAAGCGGCCGTAAACGCTGCGACTGAGGGATCTAAACGAAACTGGCTGCTCTCTTACAAGGATGTGACGAGTGCGACGAATGAGCGCACGATGATCGCCTCGTTTCTGCCGTGGGTCGCGGTCGTCAATTCCGCCCCGATTATCTTCCCCGGAACTGGTATCGAGCCGCGCCGCGAGTGTTGTTTGCTGGCAAACCTCAACGCATTCGTTCTCGATTACGTCGCACGTCAGAAAGTCGGCAGCGTCCACCTCAACTTTTTCATCGTCGAACAACTGCCCACGCTTCCCCCCGACGAATACGCGAATAAGTGCCCCTGGTCCAAACGAGAAACGCTCGAGCGGTGGATCAGCGAACGTGTTTTAAAGCTCTCGTGTACGGCAGACGACATGAAACCGCTCGCCGAGGCGTGCGACTTTCGAGGTTCGCAGGGCAACGGCGTACACAAGTGGCGGGTTGACGAGCGAATCGAACTGCGGGCCGAACTGGACGCCGCGTTCGCTCACCTTTATGGCGTTTCCGAGGACGATTTCGCTTATATGCTTTCCACGTTTCCAGCCGTCCACGAAGACGCCATTTCCGCCACGCTCGATGCCTATCGCCGCTTAGCGTCGAAATCGTAATTGGTCGACGGTGGAAACCTGCTTGCCGTCGACGGCGACGATCAGGTCGGCGGCCTTGGGGTCGACGCTGCGATACTCGTAGACCAGCCGGCCTTGCTGGCGACGCTCGCGAATGAGCTTGGGGCCTTGCAGGCCGGCTTTTTCGGCGGCGCCGCCGGGAGCGAGCGATTGAATCAACAGCCCGCGGTCGGTCGTGTAGACGGCTTCGATGCCGGTCTGCGGGCGCACGACGTGACCGCGCTCGATGAGTTGCGGCACGATGCGTTCGATGGTGGCGATGGGAATGGCAAAGCCAACGCCGGTGTTTTCGCCCGAGCGGCTGGCGATGGCCGTGTTCATGCCGATCAGCCGGCTGTGCGAATCCAACAGCGGCCCGCCCGAGTTGCGATCATCTTACCGGCGGGCGGCCGATTGCCTAATGGCCCCAGCTTGCCGGCTCCGATATCTCTTAACGGCAATTTCGCCTTTCGGCGCTAGCCCGGATTATTCATCAGCCCCGAGAACGCTCGACAGATCGCTTCACACTAACCCGAAGCGCTAGCGAGGTAAGGCGATTGCTCCACCTCGCTTGCGCTTCGGGTTGGTGTGGGCTGATGAATAATCCGGGCTAGCGCCACTTCAACGCGTGAGTTGACGGCGGGGTGGCTGGCGGCAGAGCGAA
>DATKRK010000009.1:0-8014 GCA_035532215.1 Pirellulales bacterium
GCCCGGCGACAGGCGTTAGACTTCTCATGGGCGAGGGCGCCCGAAGCTACTTGGCGGGCGAGGGCGCCCGGCCCTCCATAAGGCTACTTGGCGGGCGAGGGCGCCCGGCCCTCCATAAGGCTCGATCTCTCACTTCCGCCACAACGTTACGCGAATTCAAAAGAGGAACATGCCGACGTTTTCGTTCAAAGCGGCCGTGCTCGCCGGGTTCGCGTGTTGCTGGGCCGCAGTGTCGTTGACGGCGGTGCGGGCGGCGGACGACAAGGCGACGCCTCCATCGACGCCCACACGTCGGCCAGCCGAAAAACCGCCGAAGGCCAAGCCGGCGCCGATCGCCGATGCGCGCGAAATGCTCGAACTGTACGGCGTCGACAACAGCTATCTCGACGGGCTCGTGGACGGCCAGGCGATCGGTCCCGACGAACAAGAATCGCTGTGGCGCGTGTTGTTCGCGGTCCGGCGGTTCTCGGTCGCCAATATCTATCGCTGGTCGAATCCCCAGGCGGCGCTCGCTCAATTGCCGAAAACGCCCGGCGAGTTTCGCGGCGAGATCTTCGAGTTTTCCGGCCGCGTCAAGAACGTCACGATCGAAAAGCCGCTGGCCGAAGTGGTCGATCGCTTCAACCTGCCGCAATTCTATCGCTGCGAGTTGGAATTCGGCGACGACCGCCGGCCCGCGACCGTTTACGCCCTGGCCGTTCCCAAGGCGTGGAAGAAGGATCGGCCGCTCGACGAACGTTGCGGCGTGCGGGGCTTTTTTCTGAAGCTGGGCGAAGAAGACCGCGACGGGCGGCCGCGGCTCGTCTTCGCGGCCCAGCGCGTCGCCTGGTATCCCGACACCGAGCTGGGCGATTTGAAAATGGACGTCGGGCTGTTCGACGAACTCAGCCCGAAGGCCGAACTGGGGGCGGAAGACCGCGAATGCTTTTACGAATTGCTGGCCGCCGCCGGCCGGGCCGGAACGCAAGAGCTGTTGCGGCGCACGCCGCAGCCGTCGCCCGTGGCGCCTTTGTTCAACCAGCCCCAGACGCAGCAAGGCAAGCTCGTCGCGCTGGTCGGCACGGCGCGGCAGGCGCTGTTGCGGCGAGTGGAAGATCCCGACATCGTCTCGCGGTTCGGCATCGATCACTACTATGAAATCGAGATCAGCACGCCCGACTCGCAGAACAATCCGATCACGTTCTGCGTGCGGCAGTTGCCCGAGGGCTTTCCGCAAGGCGAGCGGATTCTCGAAACGGTCCGCATCCCGGGCTTCTTCATGAAGAAATGGGGCTACCGCGTCGACGCTCCGCTACCGCCAACCGCCGCCGGCAGCGCCGACCTGGGAGAAGACGTCGTGCGGCGGCAGTTGGCGCCGCTGTTGATCGGCCGCGAGCCGCTCTGGATTCCGGGCGAAAAGCCCGACACCGGCTGGGCCACGACGACGTTCGTCGCCGCCTTCGTCGTCGGGATGTTGCTGCTATGGCTCGTCGTCTGGCGGCTGAACCGCAGCGACGACCGCTTTCACCGCCAGGTGGTCCGCAAGGCCGTGGCGATCGAAGATGGCCGCTCGCTGAACGATTTAGGCTTGGAAGACGCCGGACCGCCGCGGTTCGACTGAACTTAACGGGTAAAGCCAGTAGGAGCGTCGGCAAATGTTCGCAGAGATATCGGCAGAGGATGCGGGGTTCATCGCAGGCTTCGCAGTCGGCGTCTTGATCGTCATCGTCGCGGTCGTCGTGGTGCTCGTGAAGCTCGCTCGCAAGAAGTGATTGCTGGCCGCCGGCGCTTCCAAGTCGATCTGGCGGCGCGATCTACCCCTTGACGGCGCGCCGACGAGCGGGATACTCACAAGTCGAATCGCCAATTTCTTCTCTGCCGAGGATCGCCCATGCGTCGCGCCAAGATCACGATTATCGGAGCCGGTAACGTCGGCGCCACGACCGCCCACTGGTGTGCGGCCGCCGAACTGGGGGATATCGTCCTCTTGGACATTCCCCAAACCGAGAACATGCCCAAGGGCAAGGCGCTCGATTTGATGCAGTCCTCGCCGATCGTGGGCTTCGATTCGAACATCCTCGGCACGACCAGCTACGCCGACACGGCCGGCAGCGACGTGGTGGTGATCACCGCCGGCATCCCGCGCAAGCCGGGCATGAGCCGCGACGATCTGCTGGCCACCAACGCCAAGATCGTCGGCGCCGTGACCGAGGAAATCAAAAAGTCGAGCCCCGAGGCGATCCTGATCGTCGTCAGCAATCCGCTCGACGCGATGGTGCAGCGGGCCTGGCAGGTCAGCGGCTTCCCGACCAATCGAGTCCTCGGGCAGGCTGGCGTGCTCGACACGGCCCGCTACCGCACGTTCTTGGCGATGGAACTGGGCGTCAGCGTCGAGGACGTCTCGGCCCTGCTGATGGGCGGACACGGCGACACGATGGTGCCGATGCCGAGCTGCACTTCGGTCGGCGGCATTCCGGTCATGCGGCTGCTCGATGAGAAGCGGCTCGGAGAGATCGTCGAGCGGGCCCGGCACGGCGGCGCCGAGATCGTCGGACTGCTCAAAACCGGCAGCGCCTATTACGCCCCGGCGGCGGCCGTCGCCCAGATGGTCGAGGCGATCGTCCGCGACAAGAAACGGCTGATCCCCTGCGCCGCCTATTGCGACAAGCAGTACGGCGTTGGCGGCTACTTCGTCGGCGTGCCGGTGGTGCTCGGTTCGAACGGCGTCGAGCGCGTCGTCGAACTGGACCTGACCGCGCAGGAACGCAGCGACTTCCAGAAGAGCGTCGACGCGGTGAAGGAACTGGTGGCCGCGATGACGAAGTTGACGTAGCCGCGACAAAGCGCTAGTTTAATCACCGGCCGCGAACCATTGAGCCACGGATGGATCACGGATGAAATACAGAGTCGGAAAAACCATGTCCGATCCGTGTTCGATCTGTGTTTCATCCGTGGCTTGCTCCGTTGCCTGAAGAGCCTCTAACCCGGATTATTCATCAGCCCGGCTATTGCTTGACAAAGCGCTCGATACACACCCGAAGCGCCAGCGAGGTAAGTGCGTTGCGCCACCTCGCTTGCGCTTCGGGTTAGTATGGGCTGTTGAATAAGCCGGGCTAAGTCTTCTTTCGCACGATCCAATCGCCCAGCCGCGGCGAAAGCTGCAGCAAGGTGAACAGCAGCCGGGCGGCGGGCGGAACGATCAGTTCGGCTTTCCGCTTTTCGCACGAGCGCAAGATCGCGGCGGCCAAGCGATCGGGCCGGATCGCCTTGGTCTTCACGCCGGCGCCGGGCTGGAGTGCGCGGGCCGGCACGCCGGCCGCGTCGTCGCCGCGAATTTCGCGCGAGCTGTCATCGCGCGGTTCGTCGCGGGCGATCGGTCCGGGGCAGACCAACAGCACGTGCAGCCCTTGCGGTCCGAGTTCCAGTCGCAACTGCTGCGAGTAGGCGCTGACGGCGAACTTGGTCGCCGGATAGGCGCCGATCCAGCGCGCCGCCGACTTGCCGGCCAGCGAGCCGATATTGACCAGGTGCCCGCGGCTGGCCAACAGGTGCGGCGCCGCGGCCCGCGTCGTGCGCACCAGTCCGATCAGGTTCAGCTCCATCAACTGTTGAAAATCCTCGGGCGTCGTGTCCAACACGGGCCGGCGCATCGAGCGGCCCGCGTTGTTCACCAGCACGTCGAGGCGGCCGAACTCGTCGATCGTGCGCGTCACGAGCCGTTCGACGTCTTCCTGCCGCGTGACGTCGGCTGCGATCGGCAAGACCTGGCGGCCGTTTTGCGCCAGTTGCGCCGCCGTTTGCTCAAGCGCCTCGGCATGCCGCGCGGCGATCACGACCCGCGCCCCCGCACTGGCGAACGCTTCGGCGATCGCGCGCCCCAGCCCGCTCGAACCGCCCGTCACCAACGCAACTTTGCCTTGCCAGTAGCTCATATTGTTCGACCATACTGCCGCTCGTACTCCGCGACCCAATTCTTGGCGATTGCCGGCAGCCTGTCGACGACCTCTCTTCCAAACAACGCCTCATCGAGGTATCCCATGTGCAGCATGTCGATGATTCGACACAAATAAGAGCGGCCCTTAACCCACCACATCCCAAGTTAGGATATGATGCGAGCGCGATTAGGTTTAACTGAACGAATGATTAGTAGTGCGAGAGGCCAGGATGCAGCCACTGTTGCCGTTTTCGGATGTCCAGCGATGGGAAGTGAAGCCCTTTCGCACGCAGCTCCTCAAGTGGATCGGCAATAAACAGCGGTTCGCGCACGAGATCGTTTCCTACTTTCCGGCCGATTTCGGAACTTACTACGAGCCGTTCCTGGGCAGCGGCGCCGTGCTAGGTACGCTGGCCCCGCATGCCGCGGTAGGGTCCGACGCCTTCAAGCCGCTGGCTGAAATCTGGCAGGAACTCAAGTGCCGTCCCGATCAATTGACGCGTTGGTATGCCGAGCGCTGGGAGCGAACGCAGAGTACGACGAAAGAGTTGGCGTATGAAGAGGTCAAGGCTTCGTACAACGCCCGACCAAACGGCGCGGATCTGCTCTATCTTTGCCGTTCGTGCTATGGCGGCGTAGTCCGATTCCGCAAGGCGGACGGATACATGTCGACGCCGTGCGGAGTCCACGCGCCGATTTCTCCCGCGTCGTTCGCGAAACGCGCCGATGAGTGGCGAAAGCGTTGTCAACACGTCAAGTTCGTCCACGCTGACTACGCCGAGATGATGGGGCGAGCTGAGAAGGGCGATTTGATCTATTGCGACCCTCCGTACCTCGACACTCAAGCCATCCTCTACGGAGCGCAGAGCTTCAGCCTCGCCAAACTGTTCGCAACGATTGCGGAGTGCAAAGCGCGGGGCGTGTTCGTTGCTCTGTCGATCGACGGCACCAAGCGTTCGGGCGAAAAGGAATGCCGAGTGCCCATCCCCGACGGGCTTTTCGAAACCGAAGCATTCGTGAACTGCGGCCGTTCGATGCTGCGGCGTTTCCAGATGGCCGGACAAACCCTTGAAGAAGAAGTGGTCGCCGATCGGCTATTGCTGACCTACGCGCTTCCAGATGCTTGAAGCCGACCGTCACGAAACGCCGCGAAACGCCGCCGACAGGATGATCCACCAAGTATTTCCGCAGAACGGCCAAACGATTGCAAAAAGCAACAGGCCTGGCCGCCGGCGAGTTTCGTCGCCGCTCGCAGCCGCCGCATCGTCGCTTTGTGGAGCTTCGTACGGATTGGACATTGCGGACTCTAATTCAAGGCGCTTCGGTTTCGAAATCCTCAGACGCTCGCCGACATGTTAGGGACCGGGCGTGCGCCGCTTCCCGGCTGAGGCCTTTTGTGCGCCTAAACTCTTATGCGCCGCCGCCAACTCGCGGAACTCAACCACCTCCCACGCCACCTCCAGCGGCGTGCCCATCACGATCCGCTGGTATCGGCGAGGATAGCCGAGTCGCTCGTCGAACGCCGCGCGCTCGACGACCTGCGAGCCGGGAGGCGAGCCGGGAGGCGAGCCGGGAGGCGAGCCGAAGGGGCCGGCCGGGTTGTCGGCCAACTCGATTTCCTGATGGATCGTGTCGAACAGCCCGTCCACCGTCCACACATCCCACATCCGCTGGGGCGTGGCGTTGCCGTTGCGCGTGAGCAAGACGGGCCGGCCGCGGCGCACTTCGACGTGAAAGTCGCTCGGCTGCCGCCCGGTGACGCGCACTTCCATGTCGTAATCGCTGGGGCCTTGGGCGCGCCAGCGCTGTTCGGCGCGCTGTAATTCCTGTTCGTTCAAAACGGGCGCCGCCGAACGCCTCACGATGATCGTCGCCGCCAGAGCCACGAGCACCGCAAAGCTGATGCCGACGATGGCGCCGGAGGCCAGCACGCTCACGCGCACGCGGCGCCGGGCCGGCTGAACGACGCGAGCGCCGATCGAAGACGAAACCTCGCCTGACGGAGCGTCGCCGTTGGAAGAAGGCCGCGGCGGAGGGATTTCCGGCTCGTCCATCGCACTAGCGCCTCTTCAAGTCCGAGCTGATAGGTGAGGGTGGCTGGCGGCAGAGCGAAGCGATGCCCCAGCGAACTGGGGCTTCGCCTAGGCTCAGCCGCCAGCCACCCTGGTCGATAGCATTCGTCAAAACATGGCTGACAGAGCACTAGCGCTCGCCCGAGAATCGAAGGGAATCGCCGGCGCGCAGCATGAGGATTCGATGAGCCGCCGCTCGCCCCCTGGTCAGTATTTGGATGGAAAAGTACATTGACGGTTTACCTTCGGGGCGTTCAAGCGAGGGCGAAGCATTGGCGCCAGGCGGCCCGCTTGATCTAGCCGGCGGCATTGTCGCCCCCGGAGCAAGCTCAAGTCAACCGACCGCCAGGCCTGAATCGTTGATGGCAAATTCCAGAATTTCGCAGAGTCGCGTCCGCACCAAAATCGTCGCCACCGTCGGCCCGGCAAGCCGCGAAGAAAGCCAACTCACCGCGTTGGCCGAGGCCGGCGTCGACGTCTTTCGCTTGAACATGGCGCACGGCGAGTTGGAACAGCACCAAGCCGTGCTGGAATCCATCCGCCGCATCAGCCGCAAGCTCTGGCGGCCGATTGGCGTGCTCGCCGACCTGGCCGGGCCGAAAATCCGCCTGGGCGAACTGTGCGGCGGCGAACAAATGTGCGTCGAAGGCGCCGAGTTGCGGCTGGTCCGCGGCGAAGTCGCCGCCAACGCCGGGCAACTGGTGAGCAACTACGACCGCCTGATCGATGAATTGTCGCGCGGCGATCGGGTCGTGTTGGCCGATGGCGCCGTCAGCCTCTGCGTCGAGGAAAACGGCGGCGACGAGGTCCGTTTCCGCGTCGTGCAGTCGGGACTGATCCGCAGCCGCCAAGGCATCAATCTGCCCGGCGTCAAGGTCGGCCTGCCCGCAATGAGCGTCGAAGACCGCCTGCATGCCGTGTGGGCGGCCGAAAACGGCGTCGATTTCGTCGGGCTCAGCTTCGTGCGCTCGCCCGACGAAGTACACGAACTCAAAGCCCTGCTGCGCTCGCACGGCTCCAAGGCGGCCGTGATCGCCAAAATCGAAAAGCAAGAAGCGCTCGATCGGCTCGACGAAATCATCGCCGCGGCCGACGGCGCGATGGTCGCCCGCGGCGACTTGGGCGTCGAAATCGACGTGGCCAGCATGCCCGTGGCCCAAAAGCACATCGTCGCGACCTGCCACCGCTATCAAAAGCCGGTGATTATCGCCACGCAGATGCTCGACAGCATGCAGCACTCGCGGCACCCGACGCGGGCCGAAGTGACCGACGTGGCCAACGCCATTCTCGACGGCTGCGACGCCTGCATGCTCTCGGGCGAAACCGCGGTGGGCGAATTCCCGGTGCAGGCCGTGGAAATGATGAACCGCATCGCCGTGGCCACCGAGCCGCTGCTGCGCGGCCGGCCGCCGCAACCGCTCAGCGACATCCGCGTCGAAGACCTGCACCGCGTGACGCAAGCCGTGGTTTACGGGGTGCAATTCATCGCCGGGCAGTTGGACGCGCAACTGGTCGTCGTGGCCACGCACAGCGGCGCCACGGCGTTGGCGCTGTCGAAACTGCGGAGCCATGTGCCGATCATCGCCGTCTGCGAATCGGAGGCCGTTTCGCAGCAAATGTGCCTGTATTGGGGCGTGACCCCGCTGATCGGCGCCCCCACCCGGCAAAGCGACCAGCTCATCAAGTTCATCGAGGGCTGGGGGTTGCGCGACGGTTGCCTCTCGCCCGGCAACCACATCGTGCTCGTCAGCGGCATCGGCCTCGTCGCCATGGGGCACAACATGCTGGTCGTGCACGAGGTGGTGGGGAAATAGTCCCAGGTTCCCCTAGCTTGAACTCGTTTGCCGGGCGAGGGCGCCCGGCCCTCCCTCGGAACCTAAGATCCCGTCCTTGCCAGCCGCCGCGGCGCCAATCAAAATAACGCTTTCCCGATTTACCCGCCTTTAACTTTCTGAATCGCCATGCCTAGCTGCGTTCTTGCCTACTCGGGCGGTCTCGATACGTCGGTCATCCTGGGCTGGCTCCAGGA
>DATKRK010000010.1:0-24133 GCA_035532215.1 Pirellulales bacterium
CCAGCACTGCAAATTGGTGCAAGAAGCGGCTCGGACGCTGAACATCGAGATCTTGTTTCTGCCCTCCTACTCGCCCAACCTGAACCTGATTGAACGCCTTTGGAAATTCGTGAAGAAAGCGGTTCTCAACTCGCGACATCAGCCATCGTTTGCGCACTTCCAATCCACAATCGACCAATGCTTGGACCAGCTTTCAACGACCCACAAGCCCGAACTGGAGACCTTGATCACCCTCAAATTTCAGTCTTTCAAAAATGTTTCAATCCTGGCAGCGTGAAGTATACAATGTCGCCGTTGACGTACGAAACGGCAAGTCGCTTGCCCGTCGGATCGAACTGCAGCCCATGCGTCATCTGGCCCGCGAGCACGCGGGTCTCTTTGCCAGTCGCAACATCAAACAGCTTCGCTTGTGAATTGCGGTGGCCCACGGCGAGCGTTTTGCCGTCTTTGCTAAAAACTGTCGTGAGTCCGCCAGCAATCGGCCCGACGTCAAACTTGCGCACCAATTCGCCGCTGGCGACATCCCACAGCGCGGCGTGCGTGCCATAGCCGCCGGTGGCGAGCAGCGTCCCATCGGGGCTGAACTCCATCTCTGGCTGCGGGTTGCGCGTCTCAATAGTCTTGATCTCGCCCGTATCGAGTCGCTGTATCTCGACCTTCGTATTGTTTTCGCAATAGGCGACCACCTTTCGATCGGGACTCAACGCGACGTGAATCGGCGCCTTGCCAACGCCCAACGAGCCGAAGCGAAATAACGTCTTCGCTTCGCGAATTTCGGCTGGCTTTTCCCAGCCGAGAAACGCGACGCGGCTGCCGTCGCGGCTCCACTCGATCTCATGGAGATCGACCGGCATTGTGGCGATCACTTCCAATTGATCCAGGTTCTCCGCAGTGATCTTCGGGCGATTGAATTGCAGGCCGAGCCAGATCGCAAAAACTGTCACCGCGATCAGAAACGTCCGCAACGAAAACTGGAACAGACGGCGGGGAATGCGTGCCATGGCGCCATTTTACAGCGAACACCGCGCCCGCGGAAAGACTTTGAGCGACTGTCAAAACGCACAAGCGGGGATCCTTGTGCTATGGCTAGGCTTCAAACCGCTTGTCCCACGCGATCCCGAACGTCGCGGCCACGGCCTGGTTGGTGACGTGGCCGTCGACGATGTTGATGGCGCGGGCGATGGGCTTGAGGGTTGCGGCGGCGGAGAGAATGCCGCGGTTGGCGATCTGCAAGGCCCAAGGAAGCGTGACGTTGCACAAGGCGTAGGTGCTGGTGCGGCCGACGGCGCCGGGCATGTTGGTGACGCAGTAGTGGACCACGTGGTCGACGATGAACGTCGGCTCGCTATGCGTCGTCGGACGGCTGGTCGCCACGCAGCCCCCTTGGTCGATCGCCACGTCGATGATCACGCTGCCCGGCTGCATCAGTTTCAGGTCGTCGGCCTCGATCAGCCGCGGCGTCTTGGCGCCGGGAATCAACACCGAGCCGATCACCAGGTCGGCCCGCGAAATCTGGTCGCGGATGGTGTGGCGGTCGCTGAACAGGCAATCGACGTTCGGCGGCATCACGTCGTCGAGATAGCGCAGGCGGTCCATGTTCACGTCGAGCAAGCCGACGTTGGCGCCGAAGCCGGCCGCCACCTTGGCCGCGTTGGCGCCGACCACGCCGCCGCCCAGAATCGTGATCTTGGCCGGGGCCACGCCGGGCACGCCCCCTAGCAAAATGCCGCGGCCCATCTGCGGGCGTTCGAGATACTTGGCCCCCTCCTGGATGCTCATCCGCCCGGCGACTTCGCTCATCGGCGTCAACAGCGGCAAGGCGCCGCGGTCGTCGCGCAGGGTTTCATAAGCCACGGCCGTGACGCCCGAAGCCAGCACGGCCTCGGTCAGCTTGCGGTCGGCGGCGAAATGAAAGTAGGTGAACACGATCTGCCCGCGTCGCAACAGCGGCCATTCGGCCGCCAGCGGCTCTTTGACTTTGACGATCAACTCGGCTTCGCCGTAGACCTCTTGCGGGCCGGCGACCAGCCGGGCGCCTTGCTCGGCGTACATTTCGTCGAGGAGGCCCGAGCCGAGCCCGGCGCCCGATTCCACCAGCACCGCGTGCCCCGCGCGGCGGAGCTCTTCGACCCCGACCGGCAGCAGCCCCACGCGATACTCATCCCGCTTGATTTCCTTCGGCACGCCGACAATCAAAGGTTCACCTCGTCCGCATCCTGCGGCAGGTCCCGTCCGTCGTGTTCGGCAAGTTCCTGATGCTCGCCTTCCTGATTCTCGACGCCGCGCTGGCTTTCCGTTGGCGCCTCGCCGGCGCCGCCCGGCACGGCCCCTTCGCGGCGGCGCAGATAGAGCTTGATCGGCACTTCGCCGAACGGCAAATAGTCGCGAAACACTCCGAGCAAGTAGCGGCGATAGTTCGCGCCGATGGCTTGCGGGTTGTTGCAAAACAGCACCAGCGTCGGCGGTTCGACGCCGACCTGCGTGGCGTAATAGATTTTCGGCAGGCGGTGCTTGTAGAGCGGCGGCGGGTTGCGCTCGATGGCGGCCCGCAGCACGCGGTTCAAATCGGCCGTGCTCACGCGCTGGCGGGCCTGCTTGTACAGCATTTGGGCGTGATTCAGCAGCGCCTTGACGTTCTTGCCCGTCTGACCGGTGATGAAGGCGATCGGCACGTGGTGCATGGTGCGGAACGTGTCGCGCAGGTAGGCCACCCACTTTTCGGTAGGCAAGCCGCCGGCGAATACGTCCCACTTGTTGACCACGAACACGCAAGGCTTGTACTGTTCGGCCACGTAGTCGCAAAGCTGCTTGTCGACCTTGCTGATCCGCTCGCTGGCGTCGAAAAACAACAGCACGACGTCGGCCCGGCGAATGCTGCGTTCGGCGCGGTGCGTGCTGTAAAAGTCGATGTCGGTCGAGATGCTTTTGCGCCGTCGCAAGCCCGGCGTATCGATGGCCGTGAACGCCTTGCCGTCGAGTTCGAAATGTACGTCGACGCTGTCGCGCGTGGTGCCCGGCACCTCGCTGACGATCATCCGTTCGGCCTGCGCCAGCGTGTTGACGAACGTGCTCTTGCCGGTATTGCGGCGCCCGACGATGGCCGCTTTCATCGTCGATTCGGGCGGCGGCTCGCTGCCGTCGCGATCGGGCAAGCGCTCGAAGATTTCGTCGAGCAGCTCTTGCCGGCCGCGGTTCTCGCGCGTGCTGACGCGGATCAGCTTGCCGCGGCCGAGGCGGTAGAACTCGTCGGCCTGCGAGTCGAGCGAGGCCGCGTCGGCTTTATTGGCGATGCAGAGCACCGCAGCGCGGGCGTACCGCAGCCGCCGGGCGACCTCCTCGTCGAGCGGCGTGAGGCCCTCGCGCGTATCGACGACGAACAGCAGCAAATCGGCCGAATCGACGGCGGCGGCGATCTGCTCTTCGATATGAACGGTCAGATTATCGACGTCTTCGACGCCCATGCCGCCGGTGTCGACGAGTTCGAAGTACCGATCGCCGACGCACATCAGGTGCGTCAAACGATCGCGGGTCACGCCCGCCGTGTCGTCGACGATCGCCACGCGCTTGCTCACCAGCCAGTTGAACAAGCTCGATTTGCCGACGTTCGGCCGGCCGACGATAACGACTTGGGGAACTCCCATGACCTTCGCTCGATATTTTCCAAGCATCCGACACAGTTGAAGAATCAATGATAGTTGATTCGCCGCGGGTGCGACAGTCGCAAAGGCCGCCGTCGCGGGCCGATCGGCCCCTTGATTTGCGGCCAAGAAGCCGCCAGCGGGCCCTTTCCAGCGCGCCGCCGGGGCCTATACTGAATCTGCTGTCGATGGCCGCATCACACTTTGGGCGCGGCGGTCATCGCCGCGGCCTGCTTTGTCGCTTTTCGGGCCGCCAGCTCAGGGAAGCAAAGCCGCAGGAAGGAGCCGCAGGTTCGTGGATTCCGAAAGCTTCGATCTGGCGACCGCTCGCCGCGCCTTGTTGCAAGGCCTGGAAAGTCTCGAACGAGCCGGCGTGACGCATCTGCCCCGGCCGCCGTTGGTTGCTGCGGGGCCCAAAATGCCTGTTTCCCCGCCGCAAACCCCTCTGTCGCAAAGCAACCGGCCGCCTGAAGCCCTTGCTGTCGCGGCAAGCGTTGCGAGCGGAGTGATCGCGGGCGGCGGGCCGGCGACCGCGGACAAAGAGACGCTGCGAAGTAAAGAGACTCTGCCGATGAGAGAAACAAGAACAACGCCGGCGACGCCGCTCTTCAAGAGCGGCGATGCGCCCCGTGTGCCGCCGGCCGAATGCCCGGCTGCGTTGCAGGCCGTCGCCCGTGAAGTGGCTGCCTGCACGGCCTGCCGCGAATTGGCGACGACGCGCACGCAAACGGTGTTCGGCGTCGGCAATCCCCAGGCTCGGCTTTGTTTCCTGGGCGAAGCCCCTGGCGCCGATGAAGACCGGCAGGGCGAGCCATTCGTGGGCCGGGCCGGGCAGTTGCTCGACAAGATCATCGAGGCCTGCACGATGAGACGCGAGGAGGTGTATATCCTCAACACGCTCAAGTGCCGTCCGCCCGGCAACCGTAATCCGCTGCCCGACGAATTGTCGAATTGCCGCGGCTTCTTGGACCGGCAACTGGAGATTATTCGCCCCGAGTTCATTTGCTGTCTGGGCGCCGTGGCCGCCCGAGCATTACTGGCGAAAGAGGCGCCGATCGGCCGCCTTCGCAAGCAGTTCTTCGAGCATCGAGGCGCCCAAGTGATCTGCACCTATCATCCGGCCTATTTGCTGCGCAATCCCGCGGCCAAAAAGGACGTCTGGGAGGACATGCAATTGTTGATGCGCGAGATGGGCGTCAAGCTGCCTGGGAAGAGCTGAGCCGGTCGCGCAGCGCGCGTCGCGTAGGTTATGCTTCAGCATAACGGCATTCGCCAAAAAGGTCATGCTGAAGCATAACCTACGACTGGGCGCTTACTCGGCAGGCGGCGTCGCCGGCAGAATTTTGGCAATGATCTCCAGCAGATGCCGGACCTTGATCGGCATGCTGGCGACGACGCGGTGCGGGGCCAGGCTGGCTTCGACTTTGGATTTCCACGAGCCTTGGTCGGGCCCCAACAGCAATAACGCCGGAATCTGTTTGGTTTGTTCATCTCCGGCGAAGCTTTGGAAGGCGTCGATGGCCGACTGGGCCAACTGCCCCGTGCTGAAAATCGCGCACTCTGCGGGCTGTTTGTCGTCCTGAAAACGCTGCAAGGCGCGGCTCGGATCGCTGGTTACCAATACGCGATAGCCGGCCTTCTTGAGTGCGTCGCGAATCAGGTCCTGCATGCGCGAATCCGATTCGACGAACATGATGCTGCGGCGCTGGCTGTCGCTGAGCAAAGCAGCCGCAATCCGCTCGCGCTCGGCCTGCCAGCGGTATTGCTCAGCCGCGTCGCCGCCTTCGTCGGCGCCGCCTACATCGCCGGCCGCCAATCGCTCGGCCGCGATGTTTAGATCGACTAGCATCTGAGCGGGAGACTGGTAGCGGCGATCGACGTCCAATTGCATCGCCTGATTGACGATGGCCGACGCCACCCGCGGCATCGAGGGGTCGGCCTGGTGGATCGGCACGACGTCTTGAAACCGGGCTTTCGACAGCCGCTGAATACGATCGCGGGTTTCCTGCAACGGCGCGCGGCCGACGAGCATGTGATAGTAAATGCAGCCCAGAAAATAGATGTCGCTGCGCGCATCGTCCTTGCGGACCCCGGTCGCCCGCTCCAAACCGGCATAGTCGATGGTGCGCTGATTCAGTTGATCGCCCGAAACGTCTTCGGAAACGCTAGCATCGGTGGCCGCCAATCCGAAGTCGACCAGTTTCGCTTGCCCCTTGCTGGAGACGAGAATGTTGGTCAGTTTCAGATCGCGGTGCGAGACGCCGTGCTCGACGGCGTATCGCAGGCCGCTGACGACGTCGATCATCAGCCGCGTCGCTTCGGCCGGATCGAGCTTTTTGCGAATCTTGACGAATTCCCGCAGGTTGCGACCTTCGACGAATTCCATCACCAGAAAGTGCGTAAACCCTTTCGAGTAGACCTCGTAAACCGGGACGATATTCGGGTGTCGCAGCGTGATGCCGACCTGCCCCTCGCGGCAGAAATGTTCCGTCTGCTCCGGACTGTCGCTGTAGCGCTTGCGCAACACCTTGACGGCCCGGACGACGCCAGTGTCCTTGTGTACTGCGCGGTATACGCGGGCGAAACTGCCCCCGGCGACCATGTAGAGGACTTTGTAATCGCCGTAGAAGAAGCCGGCGCGTTCGCCTTTGAGCAGGCGATCCAGTTGAAAATTCGTCAGCAGTTCTCGCCGCAGCAACAACTGGACGAAGTCATCTACCGGAACGTTGCGTCGACCGAAATCGCCCCAAATCTCTTGAAGCTGCCGTTCATTCAGCAGATCCTGGTCGAACGCGCGCTGAGCAATTTGTTCAGCGGTCAGCTCGGCCATTGCACTCATTTCCCCGCTCTCCTTGTTCCTTCCTCCAGCCAGAAAAGCAGCAAGCGATCCCCAAGTAGCGGGGAATCGTTCCCACTTGTCAGACCGGCTGCTCCCGAGCCCTTATCGTATGCTAGTCTCGCGGAAGCCGCAACGAATTATATGCAGCTCCGCAAACGCGGCGATTTCAACTTTAGTCCATCTGGCGCCGATAGCCGTCTCGTTCCCGGCGAGTCGCCTCCAAATCGAACAGCAAGTACTTCATATCGAGTCGGAGCTGGCTCAGTGCGTCTTGCACCAAGTTCAGTATGCGACGCCTCCGCCGGGTGCTCTCGACCACTCGCAAGACGAAGGGGCTCAAACGCTGCTTGAGTTCAGGCGGCAAACCGTCGATCGCAGCCGTGAGTTCGACAAGATCGATGGGCAACTCTTCGGTCGTCGATGCGGCGGTTCGCGAAATCTGGCTCATGTGTAGCGCTCTCTTGGGGTGGTGGTTAACGAGATTCATTAAGAGCAGGCCCTGTGCCAGTGAGCACGCCTCGCTTTGTGCTTTGAATGCAAGTCCTTTACTTGTAAGCGATTAGGTGCGGATAAAGCAAGCACTTTGTCCGCCGCGGCTGATGAAAAAACGCGACATCCGCTCTGGAGACGATTCGCAAATGCTGATAGAAAACGGGTTTACAGAAAGACTGCGGTTTGGCCTCAATGACGTAAATTCGCCACACGGAGCTTGGTGTGGAAGCGGCCGGCCGCACGAAGGGTAACGGACGGATCCGCTCCTATGGCTTTCAGGCTGGCTCGCCGATTTTTGGCGCTCGTTGCGCTGGCTTGCTGGCCGGAGTTCTGCCACGGTCAAAACGTCGTCCTGGAGGGGTTCGACAGTCCGGAGGCGACCTGGCGCGACGCTGGCGGCGACGTTGCGCAGTATCGCATCGATGTACACAAACGCACCGCAGAAGGCGCCCGCAGCGGGGCGGGCTGCGAATACTTGCAACTCAGCGCGGGAGACGGAACTTCGGTGCGGATCGCTCTGGCGATCGGCCAAGGGCGCGTAATCCCGGAGTTGAAGGTCGGGCTTTGGATGCGGGCGGATCGCCCGGGATTGCAACTGTTGGGACGGGTCGTTTTGCCGCGAACCATCGACCCGCGCACGAAAAAACCCGTGACCCGCTACATCGCGGGCACAAGCTATTCAGATGTCGATCGCTGGGAAGAGCTGCGGCTGGACGACCTTCCGCGGCTCGTGCAGCAGCAAGTGCGAGTGCTGCGGTCCGATCTGGGGCAAGACGTCGATTCGCGCGAAGCGTATTTGGACCGCCTGGCTCTTAACATTTACGGCGGGCGAGGCAAGACGCAGGTCTGGATCGACGACTTGCAAATCACCGGGTTCTTCCCCCCTGCCGGCCGCGCCGGGGATGCGTTGGCAAACGCAGAGGCGCCCTTGTCATTCGGCGGCGTGGAAGAGGTCCGGCGCAATCGGCCGAAGGTCGAACTCACGTCTTCGATACTACTGGTCGATGGCCGCCCGATGTTTCCGCGGCTGATCGAATACCAAGGCGAATCGTTCGGTTTTCTCAAAGAAGTGGGATTCAACGGCATCTTGCTCAGCGAAACCCCAACGGCTTTGATTTTGGAAGAGGCCGCCCGCGTCGGATTCTGGGTGGTCTGTCCTCCGCCGCGCCCATCGGGACTCAACGAGCCGAACGGACCACAAGGCTCGTTGGCGCCGTTCGACGCTCGCTACGATCGCGTTCTGGCCTGGCATTTGGGGCAAGGCTTGACCAAGCGGGAGTTAGAAACGACCGAGCGCTGGGCGGCCGAAGTGCTGCGCGCCGACGGCGATGCGTCCAGACCTCTCGTTTGCGACGCCGAATCGGAACTCAAGCCGTACAGTCGAATCCCGTCGATGATTATGCTGACTCACCGCTTTCCCGCGGGCACGAGCTTCGAGTTGGCCGACTACGGCGCCTGGCTGCACGATCGCCCGCGGTTGGCGCTGCCGGGCACGGCCTTCTGGACCACGATCCAGACGCAATTCGCCCCGCAATTGGCTCAGCAGGTTGCGCTGCTCAGCGAACGACGGGCGCGGGCGCCTTCGCTCCAAAGCGAGCAGATCCAGTTGCTCGTGCAATCCGCCGTTGCGGCGGGGGCGCGCGGTTTGGTTTTCGCTTCGCGTTCCGCGCTGGATGCGACCGACGGCGAAACGCAGCAGCGGGCTCGGACTTTGGAACTGATCAACCGCGAACTCGCGCTCATCGACCGTTGGGTCGCGGTCGGCGAATTGCGAGCCAAGCTGTCGGGCATCGATGCTTCGGACGCTAATCCCGGGGTAAGCGCGGCCGTTTTGCAAACGGATCAGACGCGCGTGCTGCTGCCCGTTTGGCTGGGAACCGACGGGCAGTACGTGCCCGGCCAATCGGCCGGCAACAACATCACGTTCATCGTGCCGGGCGCACCCGAGTCTCACAAGGCCTTGGAGATTACTCCGGGCGGCTTGCGGCCGATCGTCAAATTGGCGCGCAAGCCCGGCGGGATGCACGTCCAGCTCGAAGAGTTCAGCCTCACGGCGATGGTCGTGATGACCGATGAGGTGGCGATCGGCCGCTTGACCCGAGCCGCGCTGATTCAAGGCCCGAAAACCGCCAAGCTCGTGCTCGACCTGGCCGTTTACAAGTACAATCTCACGGTCGGCGTCGACGCGCAGCTAACCCGGTTAGGTCGCAAGAGCGAAGACGCTGCGCTGTGGCTCGGCGAAGCCCGCCGCAATCTCGCCGAGGCGGACAGGGGCCTGGCCAATCGAGATTATCGTTCGGCGACCGTCCATGCACAGCGCGCCATGCGGCCCTTGCGGATGCTCGAGCACGATCATTGGAAACGTGCGGTCGCCGCCGTGGGCCGCCCGGCCGCGTGCCCGCTGGCCGCCAGCTTCGCCACCTTGCCACAGTACTGGATTCTGCTCGCCGATCTCGACTCGGCCGAGCGATCCCGAAACCTGCTGCCCGAGAGCGATATGGAGGACGTTGATCGCATGTACTGGGCCGGCTGGCGGCTCAACGCTCACTCTCTGAGAACAGAAGAATCGCTCGCTTCCGGCGCGGCATCGGTGCGGGCCTGGGGCGAATTAGTCGGCAGAACCAAGCGAGGCGGCGATCCTTACGCCGGCGATTACAGCTTTCATCTCAAGGCCATTGCGACCGACCCGGAGAACCCGCCCGAATTGATCGAAACGCCGCCGCTCTGGCTGACGTCCCCCGCTCTCCCTCTGCAAGCCGGGCAATGGGTGCGCATTCACGGCTGGGTCTACGTGCCCAAGCCGATTACGGCCAGCCTGGACGGGCTGCTGATTTTCGATTCGCTGGGCGGCGAGCCGCTGGCGGAACGCTTCGGCGTAACAGACGGCTGGAAAGAGTTTACGTTGTATCGCGCCGTCCCCGCGACGGGCCCGATGACGCTGACCATTGCGCTCACGGGCTTGGGCGAAGCTTGGGTCGACAACGTCTCGGTGGAAGTGCTCCAACGCAGACGGGCGGCGCCGCTCGCGCCGCGCCCCTCGGCGGGACGGCCTCTTGGAAACGGAAGACAAATCCCGGCTTCAAGCGGCCGCCGCTGAGAAATCGCCGACGAGCCGCAGCAATACTTCGCGAGTGACTTGGGCCGAGAGCGGCCGCCGCACGTCGCCCGGTTCTTTCTTCCAACGGCGCAAGCTCAGTTCGCCTCCCTTGCGCACGAGCAGTTCGTAATAGCTTGTGCTCTGCTCGTCGCGCTGCGGCGGATTGGAGCGCAATTGCACGACGCATTGCTCGGCGTCGATCTCGATGGGCGCGATTGGCTCGAGCAAATAAGTCAGCCGCGCCGACAGGTCCTTGCTCACGCTGCGAAGTCGGTCGATTGCGGCCCCGGCAAGCGCCTCGCTGTGCAAGGCAAACCGCTCGAATGCACAACCCAGCGTGTCCAAGGCCGTCAACTCGCATTCGAAGCGCTGTCCCGAGTGCTGGGCGAGCAACATTTGGCCGCCGCCGGCGAAGGCCGGCAAAGCGGCGAGGGAGGTCCGAGTCTTCTCGATCAGAGTCATGGCTGCGTTCCTTATCGTGAAGAAGGCTTGAACTGCTCGATGGAGTGTTCCGAGCCGTCGTAAGAGAGAGTCGTCTTGATTTCGTCCAGCACCGTCTCGATGTGGACCGGGCGCTTCCAAAGCCGCTGGAGATTGACCAGCGTGTCGCGAGCGTAGCCCGCCTGCAACTCGACGCCGTTGAATTCGTGTGCCAAGAACAATTCGCCGCGGTTCTTGTAGTTGCCGTCGCGGACCGTGATGAACGGCTGCCCGCGATGCGTCAGACTGAACAGCAGCCGCTGCTTGATCTTGGGGAACTCGCGGCTCTCGATCTCGTAGTAATTGGAGTCTTCGTTGTAGCCGAACGAAAACAGTTTGTGCTGGCGGCAGAAATCGAGCGTCAGGAAGGTGTCGATAAACGTCAGATCGTTGTGGATCTTGCGGACTTCGAAGATTTTGGCCCGCCCCAGACCGGCGCCCGTGTCCCAGTCGCGCTTGGCGACCAGATCGTCGCACTCGTCGTACTCCTTGCCGAACCGCCCCTTGTTCCAGCGATCTTCGATGTCGCGGAGCAATTCCAGGCCCAGCTTGTAGGGATTCAGCCGGCCCGGCGAAGTGGCCATCGTGCCCGAATGATGATCGCAGTAATTGACGACGTCCGAAGGCAACAGCCCCTGACGCGTCATGATCGTGGAGTGCCAATAGCTGGCCCAGCCTTCGTTCATGATCTTGGTTTGGCCCTGCGGCGCGAAGTAATAGGCCTCGTCGCGGATGATCGACAGCACGTCGAGCTGCCAAGGCTTGAGCGGAGCGTTTTCGAGTACGAACAGCATCAAGTCGCGAACCGGCTCCCTGGGGAATCGCTCGTCGACGATTTGCTGCTCGGCGCGCTTGGCCGCTTCGGCCGCCAGGGCGTCGGGCGGATTGATGAACTGGTCCATGTAATTCTTGGCCCGAAAGCGGCCCGGCCGCGGCGGTTCCTCGTCCTCTTCCGCAGGCGTGAAATGGCTCCTCACCGGCGAATCGAACCGCTTGATGAACGGCGAATGGACGTCGATCAAATCCTCGATGCTCAGGCAGGCGTCGATGAACGTTTCGACCTCTTCCACGCCGAACCGATCCATATAGCGGCGGATGCGGTTGCCGTGGTTGGCCATGTGATCCATCATCTTGCGGTCGGTCTGGCTGAACCAGAAGTTGTTCTTGAAGAAGTCGCAATGCCCGTAGACGTGGGCCATCACCATCTTCTGGTCGGTCAACCCGTTGGACCGCATCAAATACGCGTAGCACGGATCGTTGTTGATCACCAATTCGTAGATCTTCTGCAAGCCGTAGGCGTAGCCCTTCGAGAGCTGTTCGTACTCCATGCCGAACCGCCAGTGCGGGTAGCGAGTGGGGAAGCCGCCGTAGGCGGCGATCGCGTTCAGCTCGTCGTGGTCGATCAGCTCGAAGATCGTGGGGTAAAAGTCGAGGCCGTAGTTCCGCGCGTGCTGCTGCATCTGGGCCTGAATCTCGGCCAGGTAGGCGGGCAACGGTTCAATGCGACAAGTAGCCATGATCGTTACTTCCCTTTGCCCAGGAAGACCTTGATCGACTCGTAAATCGCGTCGCGGTCGCGAATCTCGGAGAGCACCAGGTTTTCGTGGTCTTTTGCCGGTCCGTCGCGCAGCGTCCGCAGGAACTCGCCGCTGCCGTAAGGACTTTCGACCTGGCCGTAACAAAACAGGTTCACCTGCGGCAGAATCTTTTCGCCGAGCAGCCGGAGGCTGATCTGGTTGTCTTCCCCCCAGTTGTCGCCGTCGGAGAATTGGAATACGTACAAATTCCATTCCGAAGGCGAGAATTCTCGATCGATCAACTCCAGGCAGACCTGATAGGCCGAGCTGATCCGCGTGCCGCCGCTCTCGCGGGTGTGGTAGAACGTCTCTTCGTCGACCTCTTTGGCCGCCGCGTCATGGATGATGTAGCGCGTTTCCAGCCCGTCGTACTGGCTCTGGAGCCAGGTATCGATCCAAAACGCCTCGGTGCGGACAATTTGCTTTTGCTCGTCGGTCATCGAGCCCGAGACGTCCATCAGGTAGATCGCCACCGCGCTGGCGTCTGGCAGCGGCGTGGTGGTCCAGGCGCGGTAGCGCTTGTCGTCGCGGATCGGCACGACCAGCGGCCGCGAGGCGTTGTAACTGTTGGAGGAAATCTGCCGCCGCAGCGCCTCCATATAGGTCCGCTTGAAGTGCCGCAGCGATTCGGGGCCCGAACGGCGAATGCTCGTGTAGCGGGCTTTTTCCTCGGTGATGTTCGCCTTGCCCTTGGGCTCGATCCGCGGCAACTCCAATTGGTCGCCGAGAATCCGAGCCAAATCTTCCAGCGAAACCTCCACTTCGAGAATGTGCCCGCCCGGGTTGCCGCCGGCGCGTCCTTCGCCGTCGCCCTCTTGGGGGTCGCCTTGCGCGATCGGCGAACCTTCTTCGCCGTCGCCCTGGCCGACGCCGCCCGAGCCGTTCTGCCCGTAACGGAAATGGGGCACGTCGAGCTGAGGAATCGGAATGCTGACCAGATCGCGGCCTTTGCGACCGATCAATTCGCCGTGCGTGACGTATTTCCGCAAGTTGTCGCGGATCTTGCCGCGCACGATCTGTTTGAAACGCGATTGATCTCGATCGATTTTGACGTACATGGCCCGCTCCCTGTGTCGCCCCGCTCCCCTCTTGCAAAACGTCGAAACGAGCAGTTCGGCTGCCTTTAGCGCTTCGCGTCGCCGCGGGCGAAGATGCTCGCGACGTAGTTCAGCACGTCGGTGGCGCTTTCGTCGTCGTAGCCGTGGGCGCGAATCAGCCGCTGCTTCACCACGTCGATCTTGGCCTGCGTGTCGGCGTCGACCACGTTCGAAACCAGGCTGGTCAGCTTGATCGTGTCCTTCTGGTCTTCGAACAGCTTCAGCTCCAAGGCCTTGTTCAATCGCTCGTTCGTCTTGTAGTCGAACGTCCGCCCGTCGATCGACAACGCCCCGATGTAGTTCATGATCTCGCGGCGGAAATCGTCCTTGCGGCTGTCGGGGATGTCGATTTTCTCCTCGATCGAGCGCATCAGCCGTTCGTCCGGCTCTTCGTACTGGCCGGTGAACTTGTTCTTGACCTTCTCGCGCTGCGTGTAAGCCTTGACGTTGTCGATATAGTTGCCGCACAGCCGCTTGAGTGCGTCTTCATCCGCGGCAATGGCGCGTTGCACTTCGTTTTTCACGATGTTTTCGTACTCCTCCTTGACCACGCCCAGCAACTCGCGGTATTGATTGCGAGTCTCTTCGCTGGTGATCAAGCTGTGGTGCTTGAGGCCCGTTTCCAACTCGTTGAGCACCATGAAGGGGTTGATCGAGCGGGCTTCGGGGTGCACCACCAAGGCGTTGGAAATCTTGTCCTGGACGTAACGCGGCGAAATGCCCAGCATGCCTTCGCTGTCGGCCTGCTCGCGCAGTTCCTTGATGTTGTCTTCGGTAAAGCCGGGCAGGCTTTTGCCGTTATAGAGCTTGAGCTTCTGCAACAGCGTCAGGTTCGCGTTCTTGGGTTGTTCGAGCCGCGTCAGAATGGCCCACATGGCGGCCATCTCGATCGTGTGCGGGGCGATGTGCTTGCCGTGAACCTTCTCGCGGTTGTAGTCCTTTTCGTAAATGCGAATTTCGTCGGCCAGCCGCGTCACGTAGGGCACATCGATCTTCACGGTTCGATCCCGTAGAGCTTCCATGAACTCATTGTTCTGCAGCCGGCGATATTCCGGCTCGTTGGTGTGGCCCAGAATCACTTCGTCGATGTCGGTCTGGGCGAACTTCTTGGGCTTGACCTTGTGCTCCTGGCTGGCGCCCAGCAGGTCGTAGAGAAACGCCACGTCGAGCTTGAGGACTTCGACGAACTCGACGATGCCGCGGTTCGCCACGTTGAATTCGCCGTCGAAATTGAAGGCCCGCGGATCGCTGTCGCTGCCGTACTCGGCGATCTTGCGATAGTTGATGTCGCCCGTCAGTTCGGTCGAGTCCTGGTTCTTCTCGTCTTTCGGTTGGAAGGTGCCGATGCCGATGCGGTCCTTCTCGCTTAGCAGCAAACGCTTGACGCGGATGTCGTCGACGACCTTGGTCCAGTCGCCCGAATAGTGCTTGAGCCGCTCGCTGTAGACATAGCGGCAAAACGGGCACAATTCGCCCTCGATGCGGACCTGATAATCGCCCGGGCTGTGCCCGGCATTGAGCTGCGCGAGTACGTCGGCGCGGAACCGCCGCGGAATGACGTGCAGCGGCTCTTCGTGCATCGGGCACCAATGGACCGTCTGTGAATTGGCCAGATCGACCCAGCCGATGGTGAACAACGCGCCCTGGTCGCTGTTGGAATATCGCTCCAGGCCCTTCTTCAGCAAGCGGGCGATCGTGCTCTTGCTGCTGCCCACCGGGCCGTGCAACAGCAGCACGCGTTTCTCGATGCCGTAGCCTTGGGCGGCGCTTTTGAAGGCGTTGACCAAAGCGGCGAGCGAATCGTCGAGCCCGAACACGCCGTCCTGCCCGTTCTGATCCGGATCTTGGAAGAACCGGTAGCGAACGCGCTTCTCCCGCGCCTGCTCGTAACTTTCGGTGCCGTACGACATGATCATCTCGTAAACGCGCTCGAAGGCGTTGCGGGTGATTTTGGGGTCCGCACGCACGACATCCAGGTACTGCTCGAACGAGCCTTCCCAGTTTTTCTTGCGAAATTGCTCTAAGTCTTGGCGTTGCGCCACGAGCGAAATGATCGAGCGTCCATCACTCATTGAGGGATCTCCTCGGCATGTTGAGAGACTCAACGGCCTTTTCTTGCCCCTCTAAATTGCCCTATCCATCCGATATCCAATGTTCCGCATCTTGCGGTGGTCGAGTTGCTTATTCGGGTCAATTCGAGCGGCGTTCGCTCAGTCCGGACGTTTTTGACAAGGCCCCCCCAGATCGAGATGTCCGCGCAGGAACTGACGGGGACGGGTTCGAGAACGGCAAGCGGACGGCGGCTCGTAATGCCGCAAGTTCAGAAGAGATCCGAGAGATGCGGCACGACGGTCGGCCCGGCGACGCTACACATTCCCATCAAGGGCAGCAGCCTAAGCTTCGCGTAAGCGACCAGGGGAGAACTTGCGAAAGAACACCCGGAACTGAGGCGAGGCGGGACGGGGGAAGGTCTTGCTTCTTCTCGCTCGCCGGCGTGCGAGACTCCGCTTCCCGCACCTCTGCCGCCGTAACCTAAATCAAGTATCTACTCGAAAAGGCCCACGGGCAATATCAACTTTCATGAATGCGAGTGGCCGAGCGTTTCAGCTTCGCTCTAATCGAGGACTGCAAACTGTTTGGGAATAAGCTGTTGCGCGATGGCGACCTGGCGTCGTGAATCTGGAACATTTTTTAGATATTCGACCGCCGAGGTGGAAAAGAGACTCGTCGGGCAATTCGGACACATAACCGCGCGCGGCCGCAACCGGTGAGCTTCCTGGTCCCAAGTCGAAGACTAAGCCAATAGCCGCTCGACGCTATCCATCAGCCGATCCATCGCGAACGGCTTGCGCAAGTAGTCGTCGACGCCCAACATTTCGGCGTATGCTTTGTGCCGGCTTCCCTCGTTGGCGGTGATCATGATCACGCGCATCGGCACGGGCCGGCTGCGACGCAGCTTTTCCAACACCAGGAAACCGCTGCGTTTGGGCATCATCATGTCGAGAATCAACAGATCGGGATCCTCCCGCTCGGCCATGGCCAAGCCCTGATTGCCGTCGCGGGCGACCATGATCTTGTATCCGCGCGACTCCAGGGCGATTCGCATCGACTCGATGATCTCGTAATCGTCGTCGACGAGCAAAATCCGCTTCGCCTCGCCCTCGCCCTTGGCGGGCTTTTCCGATTTTTCGCCTTTTTCGGCCTTCTCGCTCTTGTCGTTTTTTTCAGCCATGAAGTTTCATCCTAGAGCCGCCTTAACTCGCCGCGGCCGACCACACCCCGCTCGACCTCAAAAACGTCCCCCCTTGAGCACGCTCTCTTGGCGAACGGCCCAAACCAACACAACTAGCTTACCCGACGCCGCTTTGCAAGCGGCGTTTTCGAATCGGGGGCGTCCAACCGTCCTCGGGCGGAGTGCAGGAGGTCCGGCTGCGCCGCCATTATTCGGCGGGCTCTGCGGCAGCAGGAGCAAAGCCGCGGCGCATCGTGTTCTCGGTGATTGTCCGCGGCAGGACGAATTGAAGCAAGTAGTCGTGCCCGCCGGCTTTGCTGCCGATCCCCGACATTTTGAAGCCGCCGAACGGCTGCCGGCCGACGAGCGCGCCGGTGATGCCGCGGTTTAGGTAAAGATTTCCAACCAACAATTCCCGTTTCGCGCGCTCCAGATTCGCAGGGCTGCGTGAAAACATGCCGCCGGTCAGGGCGTAATCGACGCCGTTGAAGATGCGGATCGCCTCGTCGAGATCGGCCGCGCGAATCACCGCCAGAACCGGGCCGAAGATTTCTTCTTGCGCCAATCGCGAGTTCGGCGGCACGTCGACGAAGATGTGCGGGCCGATGTAAAAGCCGCGATCGGCCAACTTGCCGACGTCGACGGCTAGCGCCTCGCGCGCTTCCTGCCGGCCGAGCCGGATGTAGCTTTGCACGCGTTCGAAGGCCTCGCCGTCGATCACCGGGCCGACGTTCGCAGCCGGGTCTTCGGCAGGCCCCACGTGCAGGCTGCGGGCGCCTTCGATAAGCCGCTGGAGAAAGACGTCGTACACGTTCGCCAGCACGATCACTCGCGAGCAGGCCGAGCACTTCTGGCCTTGGTAGCCAAAGGCGCTTTTGACCACGGCCAGCACGGCTTCGTCGAGATCGGCGTCGTCGTCGACGATAATCGCGTTCTTGCCGCCTAATTCGGCGATCACGCGTTTGACGAAGCCGATGCCCGACGCGGAGACTTCCGCCGCTTGCCGATGGATGGCCAGCCCGACCGGCCGCGACCCGGTAAAGGCGATCACCGCGGTGTCGGGATGCTTCACCAGGCCGGCGCCTGCCGTTTCGCCGTCGCCCGGCAGGTAATTCAACACGCCCGGCGGCAGCCGGAGTTCGTCGAAGATTTCCATCAGCTTCGCCGCGATCACCGGCGATTGCTCGGCAGGCTTCATAACTACCGTGTTGCCCGTGACGAGCGCGGCGGTCGTCATGCCGGTGAGAATCGCCAAAGGGAAGTTCCAAGGAGCGATCACCGCGGCCACGCCGCGGGGCAGGTACGAAAAACGGTTCTCCTCGCCCGGCACGTCGACCCCGTGCGAGGCGGCGAGCGCGACCGCATCGCGGGCGTAGAACTCGCAAAAGTCGATCGCTTCGCACACGTCGGCGTCGGCCTCTCGCCAGCCTTTGCCGCACTCGAAGACCTCCCAGGCCGCCAATTCGAAACGCCGCCGCCGCATGGCTTCGGCCGCGCGCTGGAGAAACTCGGCCCGACCCTCAGCGCCCAACGCGTTCCAATCGGGCAGTGCGGCTTTGGCGGCCGCGACGGCCTGTTCGACGTGCTCGGATTGCGCTGCGGCCGTCTCGCCCACGACGCGGTCTCGCTGCGAGGGATCGAGGGAAACCAGCTTTTCGGGCGATTCGACGGCTTGGCCGCCGATCCAGAGCGGATAGGAGCGGCCGAGTTGCGCTCTGACTTGCGCAAGCGCCTGCTGCATCGAGCGTCGCTGCAATTCGCGGGCGAAATCGGCCGTCGGTTCGTTCTGGAAGGGCGCCGACGGTTGAGAGAGGGGCAAAGATTCCACGGCGGGCGAAGGCAGTGCAGGTCCGTCGCCGCCGGTCATATCGAGAGGATTCATCAGCAGTTTATCCGGCGAAACCAGATCGGTGAAACTCGCTTTGAGGAAGGAGTCGTTGGACGTGTTCTCCAGCAAGCGCCGCACAAGGTAGGCCATGCCGGGGATCAGTTCGCCGTAGGGCATGTAGGTCCGCATGTGGTAGCCCATGTCGACCAGAACTTGCTTTTCCAAGTCGCCCATGCCGTAGAGCATTTGCAGTTCGAAACTGTTGGGCGGCAAGCCGAGATGCCGAGCCGCGGCGAGCCCATGCGCCAACGAGCGAATGTTGTGGCTGCCCAGGGCGGGCCGCAGCAGGCGATGGTTGAGCATCAGATAGCGGGCCAGCCGCTCGAAATTGGCGTCCGAACGCCACTTCTGCTGAAACACCGGCACGGGCCAGCCCAACTGCGCGGCCAGCACGGTTTCGTAATCCCAATAGGCGCCTTTGACCAGCCGCACCCAAACCGGCGCGCCGCGGCGTCTCGCCCATTCGGCCAGGTTCTTGAGATCGGCTTCCGCGTCTTCCAGATAGGCCTGGATGACGATGCCGACGTCGAACCAGTCGCGGAACTCGTCTTCCAGCATGATTTGTTGGAAGATCGCCAGCGCGAGATCCTTCGTCTGGTACGATTCCATGTCGACGTGGACGTGGGCGCGGTTTTTCCGGGCACGCCGCAACAAGGTCCGCAACCGCTCGCCGACGCGCTGGGCGGCGCCCTCGGGATCGATCGGATCGAACCGGCTGTCGAGCGCCGAGAGCTTGACCGAAACATTGACGCGCGGCAATTCGTCGGGCCCTGCACGGTCGATTTGCGGAATCTCCGGCCAGGCGTTGACCGTCGGCGCGATCTGGTCGAGCAAATCGAGATAAAGCTGCAAGTAGCGGTCGGCCTCGACTTCGCTGGTCACCGCTTCGCCCAGAATGTCGAGCGTGAAGCCGCGGCGCAGTTTGCGTTCGCGCATCGCGGCGGCCAGCACTTCGGCCGAGTTCGTGCCGGCGATGAATCGCCGAGCGTGTCCCATCGCCTGGCGCCGCGCGGTCAGCGCCAACGCCCGACCGGCCAGCGAATGCGGCGTCGCCACGGCCAGACCCAAGCGCACCGCGCCGGGCAAATGCCGTTCGACTTCGTGAAAGTATTCGTGCAGATGGCGGATCGTCGCGGCGCTGTCGCCGAGCATCGGCAACACGTCGATGAAGCGAAACATCTGCACCTTGACCGATTCATCCTGCATAGCCCAGGACATGATCCGGTCGTCCCACCACCGCCGTTCGAGCACGCTGGGCTGCCGGTGCGAGATACGCTGGAAGATCGCCCGGCCGATTTCGCGCGTGGTCGCTTCGATCTTGGCGAGCGCCGAATCGCTGAAATCGTCGGGTTGCCTGATCGTGTCTGTCACGCGGGTCGATTCTCACAGGCCATCGGCAAGCGCCTGCCTCGCGGTCCGCGCCGCAGCCAAAAGCGCCGGGGGCCGCCGGCTCTGCGTCACCCGGCGGCGTCCGGATGAATCCTAAAGCCCGGATGGAATGCGTCAAGCCGATCGGAAGGCGAAGGGGCGGCCCCCGCAGCGAAACTGGGCATTTCGGCCGCTGCGCAAAAACACGCGGGGCGCACACAGTTGGCCGCGTGCGCCCCGCGATTGAGAATCGGAGAGAACGACAGTCGAGGAGCCTACTTTAAAACTCTAACGAGCTTTGGAAAGACTCGCCTCGCTGGTCAGGGCAGTCTCGCCCGGGCTGGGCTTCTGTTCTTCGTCTTTGCTGTCTTCTGCTTCGCTCATGGCCTGGTTGACCAGCGCCATGCCCGCCCGCAGTTCTTCCGCGCTGAAGTAGGGCTCGCTCGAGCCGTCGGCATGTTGGATGCGCTTGCTCGCCAGCTTCTCCCAGCTCATATCGTTGTTCAAGTGCCAGGCGGCCACTTGCGCGGCGCGCTGATTGATCTTGCCGTAACCGAGCATGCGGCACAATTCCTTGACGCCCGGCTTTTTGCTGAGCGTTTCGATTGGCGAGAGCTTGTAGGTCATCGCCGACCGCGGTTCGGGCTTGCCATGTTCGAGGCACATGCAGGGAACCTTGAAGTTGCCTTCTTTCTCCGCGGGCACGTTGAAGAATCCGCCCCCCATGCCCATGCCTCCCATACCACCCATGCCCATGCCTCCCATTCCGCCCATGCCTCCCCTCGGCACGTTAAAGAAACCACCCCCCATGCCGCCGCCCATGTTCCCCATGCCGCCGCCCATGCCTTGTCCTCCGCCGCCTCCACCCCCGCCCAAGGCACCTCCCATTTGGGCCAGGACCGGAGTTGCAGCGAAGGCTTCGGGAAGTTTGACGTTCAACGGCTTCTTGGTCTTGTTTTGAATGATCACGCGACCTTGCGTGGAGTCTTTCGGGATCAGCTTGACCGCGATCTGTCCGGCTTCCATCGCCTCGAACATATTTACGGTTTCATCCGCCGGGTTGTAGAGGCCCAGCTTCTTCGGGCGCGCCTTGCTCTTGCTCGCCGAGGAGGAGGCAGGCTTTTTGGTCGACGATCGCGAGCGACGCGACGCAGAAGCCGAGTGCGAGCCCATCGACACCGCCGCAATCAGAAACAATGGAACCATGATGGCCGACATCACGCGCCACGCGCGGTTGGTTCGATTGAGCGAAGTCATGTTCCTACTCCCATCGTGTCTTTGTGTCTCTTGACTATTCCGTACCAAAGAGATGACGCACCGGTACTTAGCTTCGCTCTAGATTACTCAAGCCACGCAGGAACTCCAAGAAAAATCCGCCCCGTCAGACGGAGTTTTTCGGGAAATCCACGCCGGTTTTCGACACGCGTGGAAGGTTGACGACCTTGAATCGACGCCTTCGCCTCGGTTTGAAGGTCGGCGGGCGGGGCCCTCGTTTGAAATTGGCAATTCGGCGCAAACTATTTGTCTCTCGTCTCTTACGTAAACGTGGCGGCCGGCGTAAGCGGGGTGAGCCCAGGTCGGACCGATGAGCCGCGTCCGAGCTTGTTCGTCGTAGCCGGACTTGCCATAGCGAACGGGATACGAGTGCGACCAAAGCGGCTTGCCCGTCTATTTCCCCAGCAGCCGCTTCGCTTCGCCGAGCAAGAACTTGGCGTCGGTGAACGGCTCGTAGCTGATGTCTTGCCAGCGGACCAGGCCGTCGGCGTCGATCAGAAAGGTGCCGTGCAGCGGGACGTTTTCGAAATCGTCGAAACAGCGGTATTCCTTGAAGATCGACAAATCGCCGTTCGACACGAGCGGAATCGGCAGCGGCGTTTCGCCCGACTTCGCGAGCATGGCCAGGCCCTTTTGCAAGAGCTCGTTCGACTCGGAGCTGATGGCGATCTCCGAGATCCCGGCGTCGGCGTACGCCTGGTACAGCGGCGCGAAGGCCTTGAGTTGCTCGACGCAGTGCAGGCAGCCGAAGCCTAGATAGAAGATGACGACCACCGGCTTGCCGCGATACTGCGAAAGCGAGACCGGCTCGCCCGCCGCGTTGGCCAGGCTCCACTCGGCCGCGGGCGACGGAGCCCAGCGGAACGGGCCGAGCGAATCGAGTTCCGGACGCTGGCCGACGTCGTCGGCCGGTTTGAGCGGCTGCTTCCATTCGGCCGGCAAACCGAGTTGCGGCGCCAGCGCCGTAAGCCGCTTGAAGATCGGCGCCGACATGTCGATCGAGCCCGAAATGCCTTGCAGCTTTTCGAAGGCCTCGGTCGCTTCGGCGGTCTTGCCGACTTTGTGCAATATTTCGACGTAATTCGCCAGCGGATTCACCCGGTTGACGCCCTGATCGGCAGCCTCTTTGGCCAGTTGCTCGGCCTTGGTCTTGTCGCCGGCGCGCAGATAGGCTCGCGAGAGGGCCTCCTTGGTCATGCCTTTGGCTTTTTCGAAATGTTGGATCGCCGCGGCCGCATCGTTGCCCGCCAACGCCCAGTAACCTTGCACCTCGTGCAAAGCCGATTCAAGCGTCTCGATCCGGCCATTGTGGCCCGCCAGAGCGTCGGCTTTGGCCTTGGCAATCTGATCGTCGGGCTTCTTCTCTTCGCGAGCCTTGGCTTCGGCGGCGGCGCCGGCCGCCTGCTGCTCCGCCTTTTGCTTGGCGAGCAAATCGGCGAGGGCGGTAATCTGCGCCTTGCCTTGCTCCAAATCATTGATGGCCAGATAGGCCGCGCCCAAGGCCCGCAGCCGCCTGACCTGCTCGTCGAATACGTCGGTCGGTTCCGGGTACTGAGATTGCGATAGGGCGATCAATTCGTCCCACAACTCATATTCGGCGAGCACCTGGAACAAGCGGCGGCGGCCCAGCTTGCCGCTGCCGTTGCGGGCCAGCGTGTTGTAGCGAGGGTGCCGCGGCAACTCGGAGAGGTTTTTCGCCAGATCGAGGGCGTCGCGCACGCGGCCGATGAAGCTCAAGTTCTCGACCAGCCAGTCGTTATTGTGCGCGTAATTGTGAATCTGATCGGGCATGACCCGGTCGCGCATCATGTGGGCATGGTCGACGCGCGCCGAGGCTTCTTGTTGCCAGGCGGCGTCGGCGTAGCGTTTGACCCTCGTATAGGTATGGCCGGGCATGTGCCACATGTGGGCGATGCCTGGCGCCGATTGGCCGCACAGCGAGGCCGACTTGAGTGCGCGTTCGGGCTTTTCGTAGTCCCAGAGATGAATCCGATAGTGATGGGCCGGGTGCATCGGGTTGGCCGCATGCACTTCTCGGAGCAAGGCGTCGACCGCCTCGTGGCTCGAAATGGGGATGCCGGAACTGCTGTTCTGCCAGATTTGCACGGCGAGAAACGCTTTGGCTTCGATCTCGTCGGGATACTGATGAATGATGCTCTCCAAGGCCCTGACATACGCGCGGCGACGCTGGTTGGGGTCTTTTGGTTTTGCGTCGGCGAAATAGGCGGCCAACGCGTCGATCCAGGCTTGTTCTCGCGGGCTGGCCGAGGCTTTGCGCTTGACGGCCTCCGCAACGAACCCCTTGCCTCGCTTGGCGTTGTCGCGGTTGGCCATCGCCATGCCCCAGTAAGCCATCGCGCAGTCGGCGTCGAGCGCCGCGACTTGGCGGAACGAGCGTTCGGCCTCGAAGTACCAGAACCCGTGCAGTTGGCCGAGTCCTTGATTGAAGAACTCCTGCGCTTGCGGCGACTTAGTGGTGACCGCCAACGAGACCTGGCCGGTATTACCCATCAGATAGGCCCGCTGCCGCGGCCCTTCGTTGAAGACCTCGCCGTGCAGCGAATGACCGGCCTGCGTTTCGGCGAGCGTTTCGGCGCCCGATTTGGCCGCAGGCTCTTCGGCGCGGACCGGCTGCGAAGCGGCGAGCGGCAGGATGACCATGACCGAGAGAAACGATCGATATCGGCGGCTTCGCATGCACGATCCTTTCCAGGAGTGGGGCGGCCTTCCAGGCCGTCAAATGCCGACGAACTAGGAAGGTCGCCCCACGACCAACGCACGTCTCATTCTCAACCGAGCACGGTATAAGGTTGGATTTATTCAAGCGCGTAGGGTCTGCCATCCCCGCCGTCGAACCGGCCAAGAGCGATCTTTCACCCAGCAGGCCCGCGGCGCAAGACTCGGCGCCGCATAACAGCCTAACGCCCGGCGAGGCCGATTCCTAGTAGATTCGCGGCGTTCAATCCGTGCTATACCACACGCGGGCGCCAACGAGACGCTCGGGCGGCATGATAGGGGTAGGGAGAGCCGATTGAGTTCGGCTCCCCCTCCCTCCGAACCGTACGGGCGGTTTTCCCGCATACGGCTCTCCGGTTAGGAGGTTCCTGTGGATTGGACGAAACGAACGTGGGTCGCACTCAGGTTGATGAA
>DATKRK010000011.1:0-17506 GCA_035532215.1 Pirellulales bacterium
TTCATCAACCTGAGTGCGACCCACGTTCGTTTCGTCCAATCCACAGGAACCTCCTAACCGGAGAGCCGTATGCGGGAAAACCGCCCGTACGGTTCGGAGGGAGGGGGAGCCGAACTCAATCGGCTCTCCCTACCCCTATCAAGTCGCCCAGGGGCTCGCCGACGCCCGCGTCCGGTATATGATGAAGGGTGTCTTTCCGGTCGCCGCGATCCGCCTGCTCGATTCCGTTTCGCCTTGAGCATTGCTTTACGTTGAGCACGACATGTCCGACGCTACACCAACCCCGAAGCCAGCAGACGCACCTGCGCCAGAAGCGCCGGCCCCGATTTTGGGGCCGACGCCGTGGCAGCGTTTCTGGCGCCGCTTCTCGCCCTATGGCGAGTTTCCGCGCTCGTCGATCTCCTCGCTGTTGCTGCACCTGGCGCTGGTGCTGCTGCTGATCCTGATGTCGGGCGCCTTGAAGCCGCCGGAACACACGCCGCCGGGAATCGACGTGGTGCAAGTCGGCGACGATTCGGACGTGGCGCCCGGAACCGGCGACGGTCTGCCGGCCGCGGGGCAAGCTTTGAGCGATGCGGCGTCGTCCGCCGAAAGCCCCGCCGACAACGCGCCGACGGATACGACGCCGCTCGAGTCGGTGAACACCAAGGTTCAACCGAGCGAACTGGCCGCCGACGTCCAGGCGCCATCGGCCGAGCAATTGGCGGCCGAGGCGGCGCAGGCCGCCAGCAGCGCCTCGCGCGCGGCGCAGCAGGCCCGGCGCAGTCTTGAACAGGCAAAAGAGCGGCTGAACGCGAATCTCGACGGCCAAGGAGGCGGCAATTCGGGCGGCGGTTCCGGCGGCGGAGGAGGCAAAGGCACCAGCGGCCGCGCCTCGCGTAACGGCCGTTGGATCTTGCGCTTCGACCACACTTCGTACCCAGACCTATTGGCCCAATACGAGGCCCTCGGGGCCGAACTGGCGTTTCCGTTGCCCAACGACAAATATCGCTTTTTCAGCCATCTGACTTCGCAGCCGCCTCGCTCGCAAACGCGCGGGCTGGACAGCGAAAGCCGGCTGTATTGGGTCGAGGATAAGCGACCCACCGTGGCCGGAATCGCCAACTTGCTGAACATGACGCCGACCTCGTTCATGCTCGCCTTTTTGCCCGCCGAACTGGAAGAAAAGATGTTGAAACTGGAGCTCTCGTATGCCAATCTGAGAGAAGACCAGATCGCCAAAACCGAATTCAAGGTCGTCCGCCGAGGGGGAGGGTACGACGTGATCGTATTTTCGCAGACGCCGCTCTAGTGCTCTGTCAGCCGCTGATTGACGTATGTTCAAGTGATGGGTGGCTGGGTCTGAGCCTAGGCGAAGGCCCAGTTCGCTGGGGCATCGCCTAGGCTCTGCCGCCAGCCACCCTGGCCGCTAGCATTCGTCAAATCGTGGCTGACAGAACGCTAGGCTCGGTTATCGACCGGCCCCTTCGGAACTCGCCCCATCGGCGCCGATGGTGCGATAGGACGTAGCGTAATACATTCTTATCCGGATCGAGTAGTTACACTTGGGCTACGAACAAGGTATGCCCGCCGAGCGAGGAGCAGTCGTCCATGAACATCAAGCACATCATCGTGGCCAACGGTCCGTTGTTTACGGTCTTGTTCCTCTCCTTGAGCCTGGCCAGCCTCACGGTGGTGCTGTGGCGCTGGTGGCTGAACATGAACGCCCGCACCGATCTGGTCGATTTTCTGGCGCGGCTCGACCAGGCCTTGCAGCAAGACGGCCTGGACGGCGCCGCCCAGCTTTGCGATCAGGAGCCGGGCATCGTGCCGAAACTGTTCACCACCGTGTTGCAGACCGCTCACGAAGGCAAAGTGGCCACGCGCAACGCGATGGCCAACCTGATCGAGCTGGAAATCCTGCCCGATCTGAACTTCCTGCTCCCGATCATGTTGGTCTTCGCCAAGCTGGCGCCGATGCTCGGGCTGTTGGGCACCGTCTGGGGCATGATCCTGGCCTTTGAAAAAATCGCCAGCGCCACCAAGGTGAACCCCGCCGATCTGTCGAACGACATCGGCATGGCGCTGTTCACCACGGCCGAAGGGCTGATGATCGCCATCCCGCTGATCTTCGCCTACACGATGTTCCGCGAACGGGTCAATCGCTTCGAACTCGAATTGCAGCGCGCCGCGCAGGCGGCGATCGACTTGCTGCCGAAACTGCCCAAGAAGCCGGCCGAGGGGTAGTCGCCGGTCATGGCCAAAGACATGGAGTTGAAAGTCGTCGCCCTCGACCGCGTCTATGCCGGCGTGTCGAGCAAGACGCTCGTGGCCTGGGCCATGCAGGGTCGCATCGCCCCCGACGACCTGGTGCGCAAGGCGGGACACGAGCACTGGCATCGCGTGGCCGACGTGCCCGAGCTGGCCCTGCACCTGCCGCACGGCTTGGCGCGCGAGCCGGCCGACGATGACGAGGAAAAGCCCGAACAGGACGTCGACGAAGCGACGTCGTGGACGGTGCGCCGCCTGCGCCATCGCGGCGAAGAGGCCGAAATGGACATGACGCCGATGATCGACGTCACCTTTCAGTTGCTGATTTTCTTCATGCTCACCAATCACCTGGCCAACCCCGCGCCGATCGACGTGCCCGAGGCGGTCTACGGCCGCGGCATCGACGCCGCGGGGCGGCAGTCGATTGTCGTCGACGAGCAGGGCCGATATTATCTGGGCGACGCGGTCAGCCCCGAGAACCTTTCGCCGTCGCTCGACTCGCTGGCGGGCGAAGTGGCTCGAAACGCATCGGCCGCCGACCACGCGCTCGACGTGATCGTCAGCGCGCACAAGAAAGCCAAATACGCTCGGATCAAACAGCTCGTCGAGCGCCTGGGCAAGATCTCGAACCTGGGCAAGGTGATGCTCGGGGTTACGGAAAAACATTGACCGAAGAAGGCCGCGCCGATGAGCGAGATTTGGCGAGTGCGAATTGCAGACGACGACGGCGACGGGCGCAAAGTGCGCTTCGCGCGGCTGGCGCAGGGCATCCAGGACGGCGTGTGGGGGCCGGCCGACCAGGCTCGCGGCCCCGCCGACGCCGTCTGGATTCTCATCGCCGAGCACCCGCAGCTCGAAGAGTTCCTGCCGCCGCAGGCGTTATTTCGCAGCAAATCGGCCGACGAGGCCGAGATGGACATGACGCCGATGATCGACGTCACTTTTCAACTGTTGATCTTCTTCATGATCGCAGCCACGTACATCGTGCAAAAGACGCTTAGTTTGCCTCCCTTCTCGGGCGACGACGAGGCGCCCGCGACGGTGACGATGGCGGACCTGGCGTCGCAGAACATCATCGTTCGCGTGAGCGACGATCGCACGGCGACGGTCAACGGCGTGCCCACCCCGCTCGACGAACTGGGCCCGGCTTTAATCGCCGCCGCCAGGCGGCACAAGCAAGGCCAGCCCGAAGTGGCCTTGGACGTCGCCGATGAAGTATTGAATGAAACGCTGGTCAAGGTGCTCGACGCGGCGGGCGGCGCCCAGATCGAAAAGGTCCATTTTATCTCGCATCAATCGTCGTCCCGCGGCGGTGCGAAAGGCCCCGCTCAGCGCGCGGCGCCGCCGGCGCTTTCGCCCGGCACTTGAATCGGACGCCCTACGATCGAGGAAGGCTTGCGTGATGAGCTTCGGCCAGGAGATGATCGACGTCGCTTGCCCTGATTGCGGCGAAGTCTATCATCTGCGCGGCGACTCGGTCGGCAAGCGCGTGCAATGCCACAACAAGCTTTGCAAGCACTATTTCCTGGTCGAAGCGCCGGCGCCGGACGAGCCGCCCGTCGAATTGCCGGCGGTCGCGCCCGATTCGCCAACGGCGCCGCCGGGTTTGGAGATTCTCCGCGCGCGGACGATCGAGCCGGAGGCCGAACGGCCGAGCGATTCGGAGATCGTCCTCGCGCGCACGATTGTGCCCCCCGCCGAGCCGCTGCCTTCTGTCGAATCGCCGCCGCCCGTTGCAGAGTCGCCGCGACCGATCGAGGAAGCGTTCGCAGCGCCGCCGGTGCAATGGCCTTCCGCCGATGTTCCGCCGCCCGCGCCGGCCGCGGAAGTGCAGAACAAGGCGCAGCCGCCCGCTGAAGAGACTGCGGCGCCGTCCTCGGCAAATGCCCCTGCGAAGCCCGCCCCGGCGGCGCCCCCGACAACCTCTGCTTCCCCCGCGAGCAAAACTGCCTCGGCGCGAAAACTTCCCCCGGCGCCGCCGGCCAAGTCGTATTTGCAGAAGCGAAAACGTCCGCGTTGGCAGCTTTACGCCGAAATCGGCGGCGTGGCGGCGGTCGTCCTGTTGGCGATCGTTGTCGGCGTGCAGCAATGGCGGCAGGCGGTCGAGGCGCCCGAGAGGCGTTGGAAAGAGCTGCAAGAGGATTATCAAGAGCACAAATGGAGCCGGGCGAAAAAGTCGCTCGAACAGTACGCCCAAGACTTCCCCGATTCGCCCCATACGGCGAACGTGCCGTTTTTCGTCGACATGTGCGACGCGGGCGAAGGCATCTTTTCGCAGACGGGCGATGCCGCCAAGGGGCTCTCGGGGCTGCAAAGCATCTTTCGCAAGCATCGCGACAGCCCTGCCTACCGCGACTATGCGGCCGACTTATATCAGGCCGCCAGTCGGCTGGTCGATCGCTTCGTGGAGCGGGCCGAGCAAACCTCGCGGCTGCCGGGGTTGGCGCGCGCCCGAGCGGCCGAGGCCGATCTGGCGCGCGCCCGTCAGGCTCACGAGCTGCTTTCGACCGTGGCCGAATCGATGAAGGACTCTTGGGTTCCGGAAACGACCAAGAAGCTCGCCGGCAAGATCGCCGCCGCGGCCGATGAAGCCCGCCGCCGCCTGAGGCGGCTGGAAATCCTGGCGCTGTTCGAACAAATTCAAAAGGCCGACGCTTCGGTCGACGTCGACGATCTCAACCATCGCCTCGACTCGCTGTTGGCCTCCGAGCCGGCGCTGGCGAAAGACGGGGAAATCGTCGACCAGCGCACCGCCGCCCGCCGCGCGGAAGCGACCCGAGTGCGGTTCGTGGCGCAAGCCGCCGAGGCCGACCGGGGCAAGCCTTCGGCGGCGTCGCGATTGAAGCAGCAAACGGCGGCCGTCGTCTGGCGCCCGCGCGAAGCCGCGGCCGCAGGCGGCAAGGCGGCCGGCGAAGTCATCATTTCGCTGGCGCGCGGCGTGCTGTATGTCTTCGACGAGCGGGGCAAGCTGCTCTGGTTTCGCCGCCTGGGCATCGACTCGTACCAGCCGCCGCTGCGGCTGGCGGCGACCGCCGCCTCGCCCGAGGCGCTTGTCGCCGTCTCTTCCGAAGACGGCACGCTCGTGGCGCTCGAAGCGGCCGCCGGCCATGCGCTCTGGACTTATCCGGCCGGCGGCGATATCTCGGCCCCGCTGACGATCGTCGAACAGCCCGCCGGCAAGAACGAGGCGCCCAAGCGTCGCGGGCTGCTGCCGACGGCCGACGGCGAATTGCACGTGCTGGAGTTGAATCTCGGCAAGCGGCTGGGGCGAATCAAGCTCGGCCGCCCGGTGACGGTCGGCGGCGCTTACGATCCGCTCACCGGCCTGGCTTATTTCGCCGCCGACTCGGAGCGCATCTTCGCGATCGATCCGGCCGCCATCGACGATCCGCAGCGGCCGGCCTGCCGCTCGCTGTTGCGCACGCACCACCCGAGCGGCTCGATCCGCTCGGCGCCGCTCGTCGTCGGCCAGTACCTGGTGCTTTCCGAGTCGATCGATTGGGAACAAACGAAGCTCATGGCCTTCGATCTCGGCGCCGGCGGCTTCGCCGATCCCGAGGCGAAGCCGCTGGCAGAGCTGGCCGTGCGCGGCTGGTCGTGGTTTCCGCCGCAAGCGACCGCGGAGCGAATCGTGTTGGCCACCGACCAGGGCGCGATGGGCTTGTTCGGCTTCAACCTCGACAATCGCCGCGAGGCGATCTACCGCCTGATCGAAGAGCCCGGGGACCAACCGCCGCCGCTGCCGCCCGGCGGCGGTTCGCGGGCCTTGGCCGTGCATGCCGACGACTACCTGCTGTGGGTGATGTCCGACGGCGCCTTGCGCAAGCTGGCGTTCGATTGGTTTTCGCAATCGCTGCGTACGTTGTGGCCGAACGACTCGACGCCTTCGCCCGTGACCGGCGTTCCGATCCACGCCGCGCAGGCCGCGGTTTCCGACGATCGGCTGTCGCTGTTTCTCACGACGATGTCGCCCGACGGCCGCCGCTTTCATGCCACGGCGGTCGAAGGCGAAGGCGGCGCGCGGCTCTGGCGGCGGCAGTTGGGCCTCGAAGCCGCCGGCAATCCGATTTCTACGGATGCCGGAGTGCTGATGGTCGATGCCAGCGGGCGGACCATGGAGATTCTTGCCTCGTCGCTGGACGCTGGCGGCGCGGCGAATATCGCACTCGAGCCCGAAGCCGGCGAGAGCTTGCCGGCCGAGTTCGAGGGGCAAGAACTGCTGCGGCTGATCGATGTCGGCGGCAAAGTCTTTCTGGCCGCCGCATCGCACGACGGCCGCTCGATCGCCGTGCGGCCGCTGCACTCGGGCGAAGCGTGGCGGCGCATGCCGCTCGTGGCCAGGCTGCAAGGCCGCCCGGCCGTGATGGGCGAGTTTCTGGTCGTGCCCTGCGCCGACGGTCGCTTGTATCGCTTGCGGCTCGACGGCCAGCCGAACGCCACGGCCAATGAACAGCCGTTCCGCTGGTCGCACGAGAGCGACCCAGGGCCGGAAACGGCCGAAGTCTACGCTCTGGCCGACGACGCCGTGCTCGTCTGCGACGCGGCTCGGCGGCTGCGGCGTTTGCAGTTTCGCAGCCAGGATCAGATCAGCCAGTGGGTCATGGCCGGCGAAGCCTTCGAATCGCCGCAGCCGCTGACCGGAGCCTGCCTGGCGGCCGGCGACCGCATCTTCGCGGCCGATGCCTCGGGCGCCGTGCATGCCCTCGATGTTCGCGATCCCAGCCGGCAATGGCGGTCGTGGTCGCTCGGCGGGCGCGTGACGGGCGGCTTTGTCTTCGACCGCGATCGCTTGTTCGCCGTGGTCGACGAGCGCCGCGTGGCCTGTCTCGATCTCGATCCCAAAGACGAAGCCCAGGCGCCGCGCTGGATGACTAAACCTTTCGCCGGCCGCATCTCCGGTTCGCCGACGGTTTCCGGCGACGTGCTGCTCGTCGCCGACGGCAGCCCCCGCGTCTCGGGGCTTCGCCGCGATGACGGCCAGCCGCTCTGGCAGTTCGAACTCGGTCCGCGCGTCGGGCCGGCCGCGGCCCCGGCGCCGTTGGGCAAAGATAAATTGCTCGTGCCGCTGGCCGACGGCACGCTGTTGATCGCCCCGATTCCCAACCACGCTCAAGAACTTGCGGAGGCGCCGCGATGAAGATTAGGCCGCTTCGTTCGCTGCTATACTGTGCCCGGCTAAGAATGAGGCGTGCGTTGGTCGTGGGGCGGCCTTCCAAGCCGCCGGCCATAGACGGCCTGGAAGGCCGCCCCACATGCCGCCCAATCGTCTCGTTGGCGCCCGCGTGCGGTATAACGCTCGCAGTTTTGGCGTTCGTGGCGTTGAGCCTGTCCGACCGCCTGGCGCCGCCCGGTTTGCTTCGCGCCGACGAGCCTGCGGCCCAATCGAAGAACGCTGCGGAAGACGAAGAAGAGCCGCCGCTCAACTCAACGCCCGGCAAATCGGCGCCCGGCAAGTCAGCGCCCGGCAAGTCAGCGCCCGCGGCAAAAGCCGACGAGGAGCCTGTCGCCAGTTCGCCGGAGGCCACAGGCGACGATCCGCCGGGCGGGCCGGTTTGCGACGTGGTTTACGCGGTCGATAAGGGCGGCGGCGAACGATCGTTTCGGGCGGAGCTGTTTCCCGATTGGCTGACGTTTCCGGCGCCGAAAGGGCAGTCTTACGCCTTTCATTACTTTCGCCGCGGCGGCGGCCAGGGGCCGGGCGAGAGCATCGCAGGTTCGCAGCTCAAGCGCATCGATTACTACGAATTGCGGCTGTTGCGGCTGGCCGCCGAGCAGCTCAATGTGTCTGCCAAAGTCTTGACGGAACCCGGCGCCGCGGTCGATCTGGCGGCGCTGTCCGACGAGCAAATCGCCGCCGCCGAGCAATTGCTTTCGACCGCCCTCAGCCAGCACGATTCGGCCGTCGAGCAGAACCTGCGGCGCGGCCCGGCGTGGGCGACGGCGGTGCGCCTGCCGCTGGCCGATGCGCTTTTGAATCTGCGGCTGGGGCGCATCGATCGCCTGGCCAAGGCAGACCGCGCCGAAGACGCCCGGGCGTTGTGCGATCGCGTCTTCGCCGAGCTTCGCGAGCAGCAAGGGCCGCGGTTTGCGGCGCTGCAGCGGCGCTACGAGACGGCGCTGTTGGCGCCCGCCGCGCAGGCGATCGAACAGGGCGACTTGCACGCGGCCCGGGACTTGCTCGACGCATTCCGCACCCGCTACCCGCGAGAAGCCAGCGAAGCCACGAATCGCATCCGCCAGCGGCTCAAGCAGGAATCGCAGGGCTTGCTCAAGCAAGCCGAAGCCGCGGCCGATTCCGACCGGCTCAAAGCGCTCGAACTGGTGGAGTTGGCAGCGCTGGCGGCGCCCGAATTGCCCGAGACCGAAGCGTTTCGGCGCCGGCTGGGGCTGGCCTACCCGATTCTCGAATGCGCCTATGCCGAACTGCCGCAGAACATCTCGCCGCTGGGCGCCCGTTCGCCGGCCGAGCGGCACGCGGCGGCATTGATCTTCGAGAGCCTCGTTCGCTGGACCAACGATCCCCGCACCGGGCCGCACTATGCTCCGCAACTGGCCGCCGCCGGACCGTCGGCGCTGGCTCGCGGCCGGCGCTTCCGCTTGCCGAACCAGCCGCCGGCCAAGTGGTCGGACTACAGCGAAGCCCGGCCGTTCGTCTGCACGGCCGCCGACGTAAGCTGGACGATCAAGCTGCTGGAGAACAAGGCGTGCCCGGGCTACTCGGCGGCGCGGGCCCGCTTGCTCGCCGGCGCCGACGCCGACTCGAGCGACGCCTTTTCGGCCGTGATCCGGCTCCAGCGCGACGTCTGGCAGCCGCTGTCGCTGATGGAGTTTCCGATTTTGCCGCAGCACTGCTTCCCGGCCGGCGGCACGCAAGAAGAATGGCAAGCCTTTGTCGCGGCCCCGGTCGGCGCCGGACCGTATCGCCTGGGCGAGCGGGCCGACGACCGCGTGCAGTTCGTCGCCCAGCCGCACTACCGCGTGGCGGGCTTGCCGAAGATTCGCGAGATCAACTTCCGCACGCTCGACCCCGACGCGCTCGTCGACGCGATCGCGAATTCGCAAATTCACCTGGCCTACGGCCTCTCGGCCAGGCAAGTCGATGCGCTCGCGGCCAAGCAAAAGCACGTGCGGACGCTACGGCCGCGTAGCGTCTGGTTTCTGGCGCCAAACTACCGCCGGCCCGCGCTGGCCAACCGCGAGCTGCGGCTGGCGCTGGCCCACGCAATCGACCGCAAGGCGATCTTGGACCAGGTGTTCCGGCCCGCGGGCCACGCCGACGACCACGCCGAGTTGAACGGGCCTTTCCCGCGAGATTCGTGGGCTTACAACTCCGACGCGCCCACGTTCGACGCCGAGCAGTCGCGGGCCTTCGCGGCGAACGCTCTCAGCGAACTGAAGCAGATTCCGCCGCTGAAACTGGTCTATCCGGCGCACGATCCGCAGGCCGAACTTGCCTGCCGGCAGATCCAATCGCAGGCGGCGGCGCTGAAGATCGCGATCGAGCCTGAAGCGGCGAAGCCGGGCGATTTCGAAAACCGCATCGTGCGTGTGCACGATTTCGATCTGGCCTACTGGCGGCACGATTACGCCGACGAAACCTACGAGTTATGGCCGCTGTTCGATCCCGATCCGGCCGCGCGCGACTCGGGCGGCGCCAATTTCATGGGCGTCTCGCCCGACGCTTCGTTGGCCTCCTTCTTTCGCGAACTGGCGTTGCACAAGCGATTCTCCGAGGTGCAATCGCTGATGCACAAGATTCACGACCATGTGGCCCGCACCGCAGTCGTCATTCCGCTCTGGCAGCTCGACGCCTACGTCGCCGTCGACGAGTCGCTCGGCGGAATTACGCTCGATGCGAACGAGCTATTCAATGGCGTCGAGCATTGGGAGCTTGGCTCGCGATGAAAAATCAAAACTGCGGCATCGTGTCCGACGCTTGCGCGAGTGTAGCAAGCACACTCCGTGTGCCGTCGCCAGTCCTGCGACAGCGCTTAAACCAAAGGCGGCGGACGGCACACGGATTGTGCCTGCTACTATGGACGCTACTTTGGTTGCAGGCGTTGGCGCCCATCGCCGCACCCGCGGCCGAACCGTCTTCGCAGGCCGACAAGCCTTACCGGTTGCTGGTCGTGCTGCACTTCGCGGACGACGCGATGTTCACGCCGGCCTTCACCGGCGCGGTCGAGCGCGAAGTGCGCGATCAAACCCGCAACTTGTTCGGCCCGCTGGCCGCCGTCGAGGTGGCGAACAAGCACCCGCTCGTCGATCGACTTCCGCCGGGCGGGCTCGCCGCGTTGGAATTGCCCCCGGAAGAATTCGCCGCAAGCTTGAAGCTCGGCGAACAGTCGTTCGATAAGGCGTTTTTGTTCCAGATCGATTACCGTGCGGGGCTGTATGAACTGGCCTGGCGGCAACTGGACGGCGACGTCGCACAGCTCGGCCCGTACCGCTCGCGAAACACGCCCGATCGGCCATGGCTCGGCAAGGCGATCGGCCTGGCGATCCAAGACGACTTCGCGCCCACGGCAGCGGTGCTGCCGACGGTCGAGCGGGACAAGGTGCAGCTCGAATTCCGCGGTTTGCTCCTCGACGGCCCGCGGCTGGCGAACTGGCTGGGCGAGGACTGCGTCTTGCAGCCGTTCTGGGTCGTGCAGCAGGGCGACGGCTCGCTGGCGCGCGTGCCGCTGCCATTCACGGCGCTCGAGCTCACGCCCGACGGCGGCGGCAAGTGGGCCCGCGTGATCACCAATCTGCCGAACCCCTGGCTCCAGACCGCCCGCGTCGTCGGCTTCCAGGCTTGGAAGCTGCATACGCAATCGGGCCGCTTTCGCCTGCACCTGGTCGACCAGTCCACCGGCGAGCCACTGCAGAATTGCTCGGTCTACGCCGGCGAGCGCGGCTTCGACTCGCTCGGCGACGGCCAGCGATTGCCCGATCCCGACGCCCGCGGCTATGTCGTCGCCTCGCGGCCCTTCGAGCGGCTGGCTTACCTGCGGATTTCGCAGGACGCCGGTCCCGGCGTGCAACTGCCGCTGCCGATCACGGCCGATTGGTGCGAGATGACGTGCAAGGTCTCGATCGACGAGGCGGCGGCCGAAAAGAGCGAACTGGAGCGCCGGATCGGCTACCTGGTCGAAGACGTCAAGGCGCTGGAAACCGGGCTCGACGACCGCGTTCGCGACGTCAATCGGCTGAACGGCGCCAAGCGCTACGAAGAGGCGCTCCGCTCGACGCGCGACGCGTTGGCCTACGGCAAGAAATACGCCGATCCGTCCCTCAAGCATCTGCGCACGCTCGACGCCAGTTGGCAGAAGTTGAAGCTGCCGCCGGGCGCGTCGCTGGCCTGGCTCGAGAAACAGTCGCAAGAGCTGGCCAGCCAGCAGAAGAGCCTGGAAACGCTGGCCGAGAACCTCGAGCGGATCATCCAGCGCAACGACGCCCAGAGCCGGGCCAACGTGCTGATCGAGTTGGGCAACCAGGCCGAGCGCGAAGGCGACATCGACGAAGCCCTCGAAAAGTATTCGCTGGCTCTCGGCGAGCAGCCCGATCAGCCGCCGCTGGCCAAGCGGCTCGATCAGCTCAAGGCGGCCTGGAAAATCAAGAGCCCCGAGCAACGGCAGGCCCGGCAGTTCGTCTACGCGGTCTGGGCCAAAATCGAACCGGCCGGCGTCGAGACGGCCTTGCCGCAGGCGACGAAGGCGTTCGAAACCCTGCGCACCGCGGGCGATTACCTGACGGCGGGCAAGCTGATGAAGGTCAACGAGCGGCTCGTCACCGAACTCGACCAGGTCATCGGGCAGCTTGCCGGCCGCGACGGCGACGCCGACCGCCAGGAGCACGAAAAATACGTCGGGCTGCTCGAACAACTCGCCAAGTTCCAGCAGCAGGTCGCCGACTATTACGGCGCCGCCTCGCTCGCAGGCGGCCTCGGCGCCGGCTCGGGCGAGAGCGTCAAAACGCCTTCGTTCGACGCCGGCGACGAGAAGTCGTCGGAAACGACGCCTCCAAAATCGCCCGCGCCGGCGGACGACGCGCCGCCGTCGTCGTCAGCGCCTTCGTCCAAGAGTTCCTCGTCCGATACGAGCGACGAGGAGGAAGAGCCGCCGTTGTCGAAGACGCCGAGCGCGGGGGCGAAGTAGGATCGGGCGCATTGCGTGCCATGCCTTCGCCGGCGCCAGCCGGCGTAGGCATGCCTGTATCGCCACATTGCCCGCATGCTTACCCGCTTGCTACGCAAGCGTGAAAGCATGCCACCCTGATTGCAAACTCCGCTTGCCGCACTTTGCCCGGCGGCGCTACAATCGAGCGGAGTTGCGGCCCCACGAACTCAAGGAGCATTGCCATGATCCGCGTTTTCTCGCTTGCCGCTGTACTCGTCGCCGTGATCGCGTTGGTTGGCTGGGCCCAGAACGTCGGGCGGCCTTCGCAGCCGCAGCGTCCGACTCGGCTGCCGCGCGGTCGCATCGTCGAGGCGGAGGCTCCGGATTTCGTTCCGGCCGAAGCGCCGAATCGCCAGCCGCAGACCGAGCCCATTCCGCCCAACGCCGTCGGCCTTCCGCACGACATCGCGCCGCAGCATGCGCTGGCCTCCGTCGCCGATGGCCGGCTCAAACTGGTTCGCTTTTGGTTCCAGAATGAAACTCGTAACGTCGTGGCCAAAATCGAGGTTGAAGGAGCATGGACTTCCGAGTCGATTCTTCGCACAGTGGCCGTCGGTTTCGCCAATACGAGTTGGCACGACTTGGACATGATTCGCGCTTATGCCGGCGATGAAGACCTCGATCCGGTGCAGCTTGCCGACAAACTCGCCAAGGCGACGCACGTTTTGATTGCGACCAAGAAAGTCGATCCGTTTTATCTCGACGTGTTCGAGCCAGGGACGATCCAGTTGATCTTGCCGGCCGCGTTGATCGAGCAGAATCAGCCGGGGATGATGGGCTATGGGGCGACAGGCTACGCGGCGCCCATGTATTCCGCGCCTGCCGCCGTCCCGACGCCGGCCCCTGTCATTAGCCAGTGACGAGTGATTGAAACGCTTTGTCGCGGCGGCGATGCTCGCGTAGCATGCCACGGATCGAACACGGATTAAGCCAAATGGAACTTCACCTTCGTCCCGAGGGAAATGGAGTCCAAACGCTTGCTTCTCACATTCTCATCCGTGGCTAAAGTCCTTGGCGCGTCGCTCGACTGCAAGCATGCGCAAGCCCTAGTTCATAGTCGCGACAAATCGCAAGCAAGAGTCGCCGCGACTGCATTCGCCAGCCCGGGCGTTTACGACTGAGCGCCCGCTTCGCCGCCGTTCTCCTCGAATTGCACGGCCGGCAGCACCGCCGAAACAAACCCCTCGGGCTTGACGGCCAGCACGTCGCAGTGGACTGAGTCGACGACTTTTTCGGCCGTGTTGCCGACCAACAGCCCCGATAGGCCGCTACGGCCGACGGTCGAAAGCACCGTCAGATCGGCGTCGAGCTTTTTGGCCGCGGCGGCGATCGCCTTGGCGGGCACGCCCTTGACCAGTTGAATGTGCGGCTGCGTTTGGTCGCCGCAAAACTCGGCTGCGATCTGCCGCAGGTATTCTTCGAGGCTGCGATGCACGTCCTTGGTGGAAATCTCGGCCAGATAGCCCTGGTCTTTGGCCGACTGCAAGGCGTCGGTTGACTCGCTGACGTGCAGCAGGTGCAGTTCGGCGCCCATCCGTTCGGCGAGCGTCGCCGCGGCGGCCAGGGCCTTGCCGCTGGCAGGAGAAAAGTCGGTGGCGGCCAGAATCGTCTTCAGCGGCCCGCTGCGTTCGGCCCGCACGATCCAGACCGGGGCCGGGCAGTGTCGCAGCAGGCGCTGCGCGGTGCTGCCCAACAGCAGCCGCTTGAGCCCGGTGTCGCCGCGCGTGCCGACGAACAGCAAATCCTGCTTCTGCTCTTCGACGGCGTGAACCAGTTGGATGTAGGGCGTGCCGACGCGAGTTTGATGCGTTAGCGGCACGCCGGCGCCGGCCAGCGGCTTGAGAAATTCGTCAAGCTTCGTCTCGCTGTCACGGCACAGCGCCTGCTCGTATATGCGGATATCGCCCGCCACCAGTTCCCAGCGAGCTTCGCGGCACATGACGGCCATCGCCTCGCGGATGTCTTCCAGCACGTGGGCCGCGGAAACCTCGGCGCCGAACGCCTGGGCGACCGCCACCGCCCGCCGCAGGGCCGCTTCGGAGTGCGGCGAAAAATCGGCGGCGACCAGGATTTTGCGAATTTCAATCGGCTCGGGCGGCATTTTGCGGCTTTCCAACGCGGGAAACGAAAAACGAGGTCAACCATTTGCTCGCCTCGACGACGACGGCCGGCGCCAGCGAAACCGCCAGGATGACCGCCCAAGGCAAATGCTCGTAGCCGGTCATTCTAAAGAGCGACCTCGCCGACGCAACCGAGATCAGCGCGAATTGCAGCAGCAACGAGGCCGCCACGGCCGCCAGCAGCGGCAAATTCGTCAGCGGGCCGAGCGCCAGAAACGGCCGCTGGCCGCTGCGGCACGAAAAGGCATAGAACAGTTGCGACAAGGTGATGACGAAAAAGCAAGTCGTCTGCGCGGCTGCCAATTGCTGCGGATCGCCGCTGTAGACGTGCCAAAAGCTGGCCGCCGAGGCCGCGGCGATCAGCGCGCCGTGCCAAACAATCGTCCAGCCGCGGCGGCCGGTGACGATCGGTTCGCGCGGCGGACGCGGCGGGCGGCGCATGGCGTCGGGTTCGGTCGGCTCCGTCGCCAAAGCGATGGCCGGCAGCCCGTCGGTGACCAGGTTGATCCACAGAATCTGGATGGCCGCGAGCGGCATCGGCCAGCCGGCCAGCGCGGCGCCGAACATGAACAGCACTTCGCCGGCGTTGCACGACAGCAGATAGTGGACGACCTTCTGGATGTTGTCGAAAATGCCGCGACCTTCTTCGATGGCATTGACGATCGACGCGAAATTATCGTCCAACAGCACGATATCGGAGGCCTCTTTGGTGACGTCGACTCCGGTCACCCCCATCGCGATGCCGACGTCGGCCGTCTGCACGGCCGGCGCGTCGTTGATGCCGTCGCCGGTCATGGCCGCGATCTGGCCGCGTTTTTTCAAAGCCTCGATCACGCGCAACTTGTGTTCGGCCGAAACCCGTGCGTAGACGGCGATCCGCTCGACCTCGTCGAACAATTGCTCGTCGCTCAAACCGTTCAATTGCTCGCCGGTCAGCAATTGCCCCTCCTCGGTCAACAGGGACAATCGCTGGGCGATCGCTCGGGCGGTGGCCGGATGATCGCCGGTGATCATTACCGCGCGCACTCCCGCTTGCCGGCAGCGGCGAAGCGCCTCTTGGGCTTCTTCTCGCGGCGGATCGCGCATGCCCGTCAGGCCGGCGAAAATCAGGTTCTCTTCGCGGTACGGCGGCGGTTCGTCGTCCGCGCACTCGCGATACGCGAAGCCGAGCACGCGCAGCGTCTCCGAGGCCATCTCCGCCCCGGCCTGCATCCAGTGCTCGCGGCGAGTTTCGTCGAGCGTTTCGATTCGCCCGTTGCGCCGCTCGCGATCGCAGCGGGCCAGCACAGCCTCGGGCGCGCCTTTGGTGAAGATGGTCAGTCGGCCGTCGGCGCGGGCTACGACCGACATCAACTTCCGCCGCGAATCGAAGGGAATCTCCGCCACCGTGCGCTCGGCGACGCCGTCGGCCTCAATGCCCGCCTTTCGCGCCGCGACGACCAGCGCACCCTCCATCGGGTCGCCGATCACCTGCCATCCATCGCCGTCGGGCCTGCGTTTGACGGTCGCGCCGTTGCAGCGCGCGGCGATCGCCAAGGCGAGCTTCAAATCGTCGTCCTCGGGAACGTCCGGCGGCAAGTCTTCGGACGGCGGCGCTGGCCCGGCGGAGATGGGCTCCGCGGCGGCTGATTCAGCGAGCAGCGTAAAGCCGCCGTGCGGCGCGTAACCCGCCCCGGACACCGAGTATGTCCGGTCGTCGACCAGCACGCGCTCGACGGTCATTTCGTTGCGCGTCAGCGTGCCGGTCTTGTCGGAGCAGATCACGGTCACCGAGCCGAGCGTCTCGACGCTGGGCAGTTTTCGCACCAGGGCGTTGCGTTTGGCCATCCGCTGCAAGCCGAGCGCCAAGGCGATCGTAACCACGGCCGGCAAACCCTCGGGCACGGCGGCCACGGCCAGGCTGATCGAGAACAAGAACACGTCGATGAATTGGCCGCCGTCGACGATGCGGATCGCAAACACGGCGCCGACCAGCAGCAGGCAGACGACGATCAGCACGCGACCCAGCTCTTCCAGCCGGCGCTGCAAGGGCGTGGGCTCGGGCTTGTACCGCCGCAGCATGCCCGCGATCTGGCCGAGTTGGGTTTGCATGCCGGTCGCAACGACGATGGCCTTGCCCTTGCCGGCCGTGATCACGGCGCCGGAAAAGACCATATTCGCGCGGTCGCCCAGCGGGGCCTCGGCTGGAACCGCCGCCTGTGCGTCTTTGACGACCGGCGTCGATTCGCCGGTCAGCGCGGCTTCCATCGCCTGGAGGCTGAAGCTTTCGATCAGCCGCGCATCGGCCGGCACGTTGTCGCCGGCTTCGAGTTCGATGAGATCGCCCGGCGCCAGTTCGCGCGCCGGCAGCGTCTGCCGGGTTCCCGAACGCACGACTTTGGCTAACGCGGGCGAGAGTCGGTGCAGGGCCTCCAGCGTGCGTTCGGCCTTTTCCTCCTGCACGAAGCCCAGCACGCCGTTGAGCAGCACGATCATCAAGATGGCGACGGCGTCGATCCACTCGCCCAGGGCGCCGGCGATCAGCGCCGCGGCGATCAGAATCCAAATCACCAAGCCGTTGAATTGGGCCAGGAATTTTTTCCAGCTCGGCTCGGGCGGCGCGACTTCCAGAGCGTTGAACCCGGCCGCGGCTCGCCGCCGGCCGGCCTGTTCGGCCGAAAGCCCTCGCAGCGGATCGCCGCCCAGGGCCTGCAAGAGCTGTTCGCAGCTTGCCGCATGAGGAGTTTGCCGCACATCGTGCATCGTTTCGCGGGGCCTTTTTTGGTGGGCCAATGCGGCCCGAGCCGACTTCGCGGGGCGCAGACGTCTGTTTCTTGAGTCAGTGTGAATTCTATACGGACGGCTATTATCACGATCCTGTGGAAATCCGCCATTCCCGGACCTCCTCGCGACTGTTTTGCGGCGCCGCCCGCGATCAGGTAGGCTGGAAGCTCCGCCAACGATTACCTACTGGTTCTTCAACGCCTTTTTTGACAG
>DATKRK010000012.1:0-11483 GCA_035532215.1 Pirellulales bacterium
GACCTGGACCAACATCCATTTCGCCGCCGCCTGCCTGGTGATTTGTTTCGTCGCCTACGCAAGCTTCATCGAGTCGTACAACATTCGCCAGAATCACAAGTTGATTACCGAAGTGATGGGCGAGGTCGGGCGGATTCGGAAGGAACGCGGACTCGATTGAGGCAGTAGGGGCGAGCCGGAGGCGTCAGGCGGGCGAGCCGGAGGCGTCAGCCTCCGGGTGACTCCGCGTGACAAAACAGCAAAGGCCAGGGCAGGGGAGAGCAGGGCAGGGCAGCCGACGTGGCGCCTTCACGCAACCAATCACCTAACAGCCGACCCCCGTCGCCTGCTACCTGACGCCATTCTGATTCCCGGCTCCTCGGGGGAGTCTGTGGGCAGGTTTTCGTCTTTGAGCACAGTGACCGTGCGTTTTTTCAAGGCATTGCCGGGCAATGAATGTTTGCATGCGAGCACGCCAAAACTGGTTCGCGAATCATAACCCTATTCATTGCCCGGCAATGCCTTGTAAAACGCACCGTTGCCCCGCCCCACCGCCTAAATCAACCCACAGATTCCGCCAAGGAACCTGATTCCCTATTCCGCATGCTCATGCTCGTGTTCTTCAACCGCCGGCGCGCCGTGTTGATGATGCCGCTCTTCCAACAGCACGATTCCGGCGGCGAGCGCCAAGCCCAGCAGCAGCGCGGCCGAGAGCTTGAAGCGGTCGTGCGAGTGGAATTGCAACTCGGGCAACAAATCGCTGGTCGAAATACACAAGAACGTGCCCGCGGCAAACGCCAGCGCGGCGCCGACGAGTTGGTGCTGGTCGGCGCCCGAGGCGTCGACGCCCAAATAAAACAGCACGACGCCGACGGGGATCGCCAGCGCATACAGTCCGTTGACCAGGTGCCGCAGCCCGGCGGAACGGCCGGCGACGGCCATTAACGTGCCGAGCGTCATCGAGTCGAACGGCTTGTGCAAGAACACGACGAGGAACACGGCCAGGCCGACCCACTGGCCGCGATCGGCTTCGTGCGATTCGGCCGCCACGCTGGCCGCCAGGGCGATGCCGTCGAGCGTGCTGTGCAGCGAGAGCCCGACGAGCGCCGCGCCCCAGCTCAGCCGCCGCTGGCCATGATCGTGCCCATGAGAGTGATGCGCATGCCCGTGATGTTCGTGCGAAGCGTGTTCATGCGCGTGTCCGTGCTGCGCAGCCACATCGACTGGCGCGTCGTGGTGGTGGAAGTGAAACACGCGCTCGACGAAGAACATGAACAGAAAGCCGCCGGTCAGCCACCACACGGGCGGATAGATGGCGCCGAACTCGAAATAGGAGTGCGGCAGCAGGTGCAGCAAGCCGACGCCCAGCATCGCCCCGCTGACGAAGCTCATGGCCAATTGCAGCCGGGTGTGCGTCAGCCGCACGACGAGCGGAATCCAGCCGCCGGCCAGCGAGCCAAGCGGGATGGCCAAGCAATAAAAAACCAGCAGCACGGTCGGCGACATGCCGGAAATCCGATCGATGAGTTCTGTTCCGCGCCGACAGTCGGGCGTCTTTTCGCAACACGATTGCAAGAGTATGCCAATTTCATTCCCGCCTTGCAAGCCGCCGCCGTAGAAGCGGCAGCTTGCCGCTTTTGGATTTGAACGCGGCAGGATGCCGCGTCTACTTGCTGGGCGTGGCCGAGGGCGATACGGAAGCGGATGCCCGCTGGATGGCCGATAAGGTCGCCGGCTTGCGAATCTTCGAAGACCAGGCGGGCAAAATGAATCTCGGCCTGGCGGAAATCGGCGGAGCGATGCTCGTCGTCAGCCAGTTCACGCTGTTGGGCGATTGCCGCAAAGGACGCCGACCAAGCTTCGTCGACGCCGCGCCGCCCGAACAGGCCGAAGCTCTCTACGAAACCTTCGTCGCAGCCGTTCGCGACCAGGGTATTCCAGTCGCCACTGGCCGCTTTCGCACGCAGATGCTGGTCTCGCTCGCGAACGACGGGCCGGTCACGCTGGTGATCGAGAGCCCGCAGTAGGTCAGGCTTTCCCGCCTGACGAGCGGATCGGGGACTACAAGCTTTCCAACCCGACGTCTGTCAGGCTGGAAAGCCTGACCTACTTGTTCGCGAAGCGCGTCAGGCTGGAAAGCCTGACCTACTCAGTACCGCCCTCGATTCTCAACCGGCCGCCGGCGGCCGAGGGCCGATTGCCCTTCGACGCTTTGCACTTCGTTTTCGACATCGGAGACGATCTCGCTGGCGCGCTGCTCGGCCGCCGGCGCGCGAGTCTCGACCTGCTGGGTTTGCTCGTTGACGTGCTCGACGATGTCCGAGGCGACCGAGTGCAACCGCGCAGCGGCCGGATCGACGTCGACCCAGATCGGATCGTTGAGCACCAACACGGCGACCGCAAGCAGCGCCGTGTAGGCCAAAGCGTTCGACCACCAGCAGGGCGAGTAGAATTTGACCGCCGTGCCGAACGAACTCTTGAGATGGATCCCCGCCCCGGTGCGTTCGACGCTCCAGATTTCATCCAGGATCAGGTGCGACATGAAGCCGATCACGACGGCGCCCGCCTTGTAGTAGCGCAGCGGCAGCGACCCGGTGTTGCAGAGCAAGAATGCCAGGCCGGCGAAAATCAAACACACCGGGATGCTGTGGTAGATGCCTCGGTGTTTGCTGTGGTGGCGCAGAAACCAACCCAGCCCGAAGCGGATGACGATGTACAGTGCGGCCCCGCCTAGCACCATCGACTCGTGAGTCCAGCCCCAATGCCGGGCGCGATCGAACAGCAGCATCGGCACGAAAGCCGCGGCGAACGACAGGCTCTCGCGCAGCGGGATGCCCGGCCCGCTGTCCAAGTCGGGCAGCCCCCCGGAAACGCTGCACAGTCCGGTGGCCAGCAAGCACGTCGGCAGCGGCACGTCGTAGAACACGAGCGCTCCGGCGCCATACCCCACGCCCATAACCGTGCTGCCGCTGATATGGATTTTGAACCCCGGCATGGCGAATCCTTTCGCTCGTGGCCCTGCTGGCGCATACCGCCGCTTGGGCGGGGACTGTAGCGAAACGGCGGGCGCCGGCCAAGGGCAATTGCCGGTTCTAACTTCTTTAAACGCAAGTCCTAAAGCGTGGCGCCCGGCGCCTGACGCCGATCCTCGGCTTTCCTCGGCCGCCCGCGCGACCTATACTTCCCCGCCCTGCACTGTCGGCTCGGCAGGACACCGAAAGCTTCGTTTTTTCATCGGGACGTAATCGGCGGATGCAACCTTACGATCTGGCAATGGCGGCGGTGCTCGCGATCGCCGCGGCGTATGGCGCCTGGAAAGGCATGGCCTGGCAGGTCGCCTCGCTTAGTTCGTTGGTCGTCAGTTACTTCGTTTCGTTGCGATTCAGCGTGGCTTTGGCGCCTTATTTCGGCCAGCGGGCGCCGTTGAATCGTTTTCTGGCCATGCTGGCGATTTACCTGGCGACCTCGCTTGTGATCTGGCTGGCGTTTCGCCTGGTGTCGCAGGCGATCAGCCGCATTCAACTCAAGGATTTCGACCGCCAAATCGGCGCCTTGTTCGGCGCCGCCAAGGGCGTGTTGTTGTGCGTGGCGATCACATTTTTTGCCGTCTCGCTCTCGGAGTCGGCCCGGGCGATGGTGCTGAAATCGCGCTCGGGCTATTACATCGCCGTGTTGATCGATCGCGCCAATCCGATCATGCCCAAAGAGATTCACGACGTGCTGCGGCCCTATCTGCGCCAGCTCGAAGAGCGGCTCGATCCCCGTTCGGCTCCGCCGCCGACCAATCGCGCGACTCCCTATCCTCCAAACGCGTGAGCAATCGGGCGCAGTTGGTCGCGCAGCGACCACTGCGACCGCCCAGTTGCTGCCTCCCCGTCTGAGGACGCTCGCCCGTTTCTTCAGGCGACGCAAGCCCTTGCGCCTTTTTCGCCTCTCGGCACGTCGCTTGCGAAACCCGAGTGCAAGGCCAGAGAAGGGAGCGGCGATCGTGTTGAACATCTATTTCGAGAATGTGCTCACGCATGAGCGAAAACGCATCGAGCCCCTGGCGACGGTGCGGATCGTCGGCGGATCAATGTATGGCGACCAGGCTCTGCTGGCGGAATACGACGCCGGGCTGTGGCGGCTCGACGAGCAGCACTATTTCCTCGTGGGAATCGAGTGCCCGACGGTGATTCATTTCGAAAACGCCGGCATCCGCTCCGAAACGCACGGCCCCTACAATCCGGCCTGGCTGGTGGACGGCGCCGTTCGGGCAGGGGAGTCGCAAGGGACGGCCCTGGCTCGCCTCGAAGAGTCGTCAGGCGCTTGGCACTGCTACGCCGATCAGACCTTTTGGTCGGCGATCGTCTTTCAGTCGCCGGCCGACGCCTAGCCTCGCGGCGAGCCTCCACCGCAGTGCGGCGCGAGAAACTCCGCGGAGATCGCGCCGTGCAGCGGCGGCGTTTGGCCCGCTCGCACAGCGCTGCTGCGAGCGTCGGTTCGGGCGTCGGGAAGGCCGGAATGGCTGGATCCGGCCGGCTTGGGGCTTTGCGTATCTCTCGGGAAAAACAGCCACCCACCGAACATAAGAAACATTATCGGACGTTGCGGGGCGGTCTCTAAAAGCGGCATCTTGCCGCTTTTGCCTCAGTAAGTAGAAGCGGCATCCTGCCGCTTTTGAGGCCAAGTTAAAGCCGCCTGCAACGTGCGGCTTTCCTTGGCCCAGTAGCAGCCGTCTGCGAAGCGAGAAGCGGCAGGGATGCCGCTTCTACGGGCGTTGAACTTCAACCCGTGCCCGCCGGCGATTCGAGAAATACGCCCATCTTGCGGAACTTGTCGTAGCGACCGGCCAGCAAAACGTCGCTCGGCCGGCCGGCGAGTTCGCGGATGCTTTTGAGCAGGTACATCTTGAGCCGGCTGCCCATCTGGTGGTGATCGCGGTGGGCGCCGCCGAGCGGCTCGTCGATCACGTCGTCGACCACGCCCAGCCGCAGCAGATCCTTGGAAGTCATTCGCAGGGCCTGGGCGGCTTGCTCGGCGTAGGTCGGGCTCTTCCAGAGGATGCCCGCGCAGCCTTCCGGACTGATGACGGAATAGTAGGCGTGCTCGAGCATCGCCACCTTGTCGCCGACGCCGATCCCCAGCGCGCCGCCCGAGCCGCCTTCGCCGATCACCACGCAAACGATCGGCGTGGGCAGTCGAGACATCTCGAGCATCGCGGTGGCGATGATCTGGGCCTGGCCGCGTTCTTCGGCGCCGACGCCGGGGTAGGCGCCCGGCGTATCGATGAAGCAGATCACCGGCAGACGATACTTGGCCGCCAGCCGCATTTTGCCCAGGGCCTTGCGGTAGCCCTCGGGATGCGCGCAACCGTAGTTGCACTCTTGCCGCTCTTTGAGCGTTTTGCCTTTCTGGTGGCCGACCATCAGCACCTTGTATTGGTCGAGTTTCGCAAACCCGGTCAACAGCGCCCGATCGTCGCCGAACGACTTGTCGCCGTGCAACTCGATGAACTCGTCGAACACCAGGTTCAGGTAGTCGGTCGTTCGCGGCCGCTCGTCGTGACGGGCGACTTGCACCGTCTCCCAGGGCTGCAACTGGCTGTAGACCTTTTTCTTGGTGTCGGCCAGCTCGCGCCGCAGTCGGCGCAGTTCTTCGACGGCCTCGGGCGAGGCGTCGCCTTGGCCTTCAAGCTTGACCAGCCGGGCTTCGAGTTCGTAAATCGGCCGCTCGAAGGTCAGCCGGTGATTCATGGCAGCCATGAAGAGGTTTCTCGTCCGATCAAGTAGGCGCGACTTCCAGCCGCATAGCCCATAGATTACACCGAACCTGAAACCAGGTTAAGCCGCATTTTCCTTATCCCCGGCGGGCAGGGGCGGCGTGGGGGGCGTCTTGAACAGTTCGATGGCGCGAAAGTGCCGGAGAAAGTCGACCAGGTCTTTCGGACGCGACTCGGGCCGCTTGGCCATCGTCGACAGCAGCAACTGCGAGAAGTCGGAGGTGATGTTGCGATTGGCCGCTTCGACCGACGGCGGCGGGGATGCGAGGTGTTTGTTCAGCAGCTCGTTGCTGCTTACGCCGGTAAAGGGCGGCACCCCGGCTAACAAGTGAAAAATGGTGCAACCGAAGCTGTACACGTCGGAGCGAACGTCGAGCGGCGCCCCGCGAATTTGCTCGGGCGACATGTAGCTGCGCGTGCCCTGGATTTTCCCCTTTCTGCCCAAGAGCTTGGCCAGGCCGCCGGCCGGCTTTTGGGCCAGGGCGAAGTCGATCAGTTTGACTTCGCCTTCGAGATTGACCAGGAAATTGTCGGGCTTGACGTCGCGATGCACCCAGCCTTGCTCGTTGAAATAAGCCAGGCCCTCGGCCGCCCGTTCGATGATCGTCGGCAACAAGAAACTCACCTGATCCAGCACGCGCTGGATGATGTCCTTCATGTTCGGATAAGGAAAGAATTCCATCACCAAGTAGGGAATCTTCTGGCTGACGCCTTGCTCGTAGAGGTGAATCACGCGCTCGTGGTCCAGGGCCTTGCCGGCCAGGAACTCGTTCTTCATGTAGGCCAGGTGTTCGCGATCCTTGCGAAAATCCTCCAGAATGATCTTCAGCGCGCAGCGGAACTTCGTATTGTCGTTGATCGCCGCCCAAACCTGGCTGGTTTGCCCGGTCTTGACGATGTGCAGCAGCCGGTAAGGGCCGACATATTGCTGACCTGCCAATGACACGATGAAATGCTCTCTCGTTCCGATAGGACAGATGGAGGCACGGGCGCCCTCGCCCGTTACATAGGGAGGCACGGGCGCCCTCGCCCGTTACGTAGGGAGGCACGGGCGCCCTCGCCCGTTACGTAGGGAGGCACGAGCGCCCTCGCCCGTTACGTCTCGCCGGGCGAGGGCGCCCTGCCCTCCATCCCACTTGCTATTCTAGTCGCCCGTCAGCAGTCGAACAATCGAGCAGGCGGCCGGGGCCGGACTGTTTATTTCTCGATCAGACGCGCTTCATCCGAGGGCGTTCGCTCGCGGAGCAAACGTTCGTAAAGCGCACGCACCCGAGCGGTCATCGTCTCGTGGCGAAACTGATCGGTGAAGCGGCGCCGTCCTTCGGCGCCGAATTGCGCGAACAACTCCGGCCCTTCCGCCAGCAGGCTCAAAGCCTCGGCCAGAATGTTGACGTCTCCGGGCGGCACGAGAAACCCGGTCTGCCCGGAGATAATCACCTCGCGGGCGCCGTCGACGTCGTAGCTGACTGCGGGCTTGCCGGCGATCAGGGCCTGCGGCAAGACCCGCGCCAGTCCCTCGCGCAGGCTGGCATGGACGACCACGTCCATGGCCGAAATCATTTCCGGAATCCGCTCGGGCGGCACGAGCCCCGCGAACTGGAAATGCTCGCTCAAGCCGGCCTCGGCGATCTGTCGTTCCAACGAGGCGCGCAAGATTCCGTTGCCGACGAATAGGAACCGCGCCTGCGGCGCGCGAGCGATCACTTTCCTTGCGGCGGCGATCACGTCGGCGTGTCCCTTGAGCTTGAATAGTCGGGCGATCTTGCCGATCACGACGTGTTCCGGCCGGTAGCCCAACTCGGCGCGGACCCGCTCGCGGTGTTCGTCGGCGGCCAGGAACGGCTCGACCTCCATGCCGCTGTAGATGGTCGTGAACTTTTCACGCGGGGCCACGCCGGAAGCGACCATCAAATCGGTCATCGCATCGGCCACGCTGACGAAGGCCTGGCAGCGCCCGGCGGCCCAGCGCTCGCAATTGCGAAACAGCGCGCGCGAGAGAGGGTTCTGGTAAGGATGAAACGGCGCGCCGTGGACGCCATGGACCACGACCGGCACGCGTTCGGCGGTGGCCGCGGCCCGGCCCAGCAAGCCGCCTTTGGCACTGTGCGTGTGTACGACGTCGGGCCGATAGTCGCGCAAGATCTTGCGCAGCGCTCGATAGCTGGTCCAATCTCGCCACGGGTGAATCGCGCGGCGCAGCGAGGGGACGATCTTAAGCGGCACGCCGCGGGCTTGCGCCCGATCGAGCAAACTGCCTTCGGGTCCCAATGGCGGACCCGTCACGAGCAGCACTTCGTCCCCGTAATCGCGCAGCAGATCCTCGCAGTTCAAGAGCGTATTCTCTTGAGCGCCGCCGAGAATCATTCGCGTGATGATGTGCGCGATTCGCATGGGGGAAGGCAGGCGTCAGGCATCAGGAATCGGGCGCCAGGGGCAGAAGTCAAAAGCCCGATTCGTCACTTCTCATATTCGACGTGAACCAAAAACAGCCCTTGGGCCGGGGCGGTCATGCCGGCGGCGCGGCGGTTGCGGGCGGCGAGCACTTCGGCCGGCCAGGTCTCCGGCCTTTCGCCGCGGCCCACTTCTACCAGCGTACCCACGATCGACCGCACCATATTGTACAAAAAGCCGTCGGCCTCGATTTCGACCGTCACCAGTTCCGGACTCCCCTGCCCTGCCCTGGCGACGGTGATTTCATACACCGTCCGCACGCTGCTGGAACGCTCGGAGCCGGTGGTCTCGAAACTGGTAAAATCGTGACGACCGGCCAGCGCCTGGGCGGCGCGGTGCATCGCGGCCGCGTCGAGCCGGCGGCGATAATGCCAGGCGTACTGCCGGCGGAACACGTCGCGCACGCGGCCGTCGTTGATCACGTACCGGTAGCGTTTCCTTACCGCGTTGCGGATGGCGTGAAAGCCCTCGCGAACGTCGACCGATTCGAGCACCGCCATGTCGTCGGGCAGTTCGGCGTTGAGCGCCTTTTGCAGCACGGCGGCGCTCAAGTCGCTTTCGGTCTGGAAGCTGACGACCTGCCCAAACGCATGCACGCCAGCGTCGGTGCGGCCGCTGGCCGTGACGCGGATCGACTCGCCGGTGATCTGGGCTAGCGCCGCTTCCAGCGTGCCTTGCAGCGTGCGCGGCCCCTGCTGCCACTGCCAGCCGGCGTAGGCCGTGCCGTCGTAGGCGAGAGTAAGCTTGAGGGTTCGCACGTGGAGAAATTCGAAACGAAGTTATTGGGAGCCACGGATGAAACGCCGATGTAACACGGATGAACCGACATGGAACCTTACAGCCAGGACATTTACCGAAGGGATCATAGCGAGCGAGTTCCACTCTAGGCTGGCGTCCTTGTCCGTGGCTTTTTCGAAAGGCGTAGACGAACGCTGAACTCAAAAGCTTTTCTTCTGAGTCTCTAGTTCGTCCGTGTTCCATCCGTGGCTAAAGCCGGCGGCTCGTGAATCCCCAATCCTATCGTTTTCCCGCCGCGGCGCCTTGCCGACTGACGAGCAACTCCGCGATCTGCACGGCGTTCGTGGCGGCGCCTTTGCGCAGGTTGTCGCTGACGCACCAGAAGGCCAGACCGTTGGGGCTCGAAAGGTCTTCGCGGATGCGGCCGATGAAGACTTCGTCGCGGCCGTCGCAGTTGAGCGGCATTGGGTAGCTCTTGGCCGGCAGATCGTCGACGACGACCACGCCCGGCATCGCGGCGAACAACTTGCGGGCTTCGGTCACGGACAGCTTGCGGTCGGTCTCGACCAGAATGCTCTCGCTGTGGCAGTTGCTCACCGGCACGCGGACGCAAGTCGGGCAGATTTGCATCGAGTCGTCGCCCAGAATCTTGCGGGTCTCGTAGACCATCTTCATTTCTTCTGACGTATAGCCCTCGTGCTTGGGCGAGCCGATCTGCGGAATCAGGTTGAAAGCGATCGGATGGGCGAACGTCTCGTAGCGGTGTTCCTCGCCGGCCAACTCGCTGCGGGTCCCCTGCTCCAGATCGCGCTGGCCCGCCACGCCGGCGCCGCTCGTCGCCTGGTAGGTGCTGACCACCACCCGCTTGACTTTGGCCGCGTCGTGCAGCGGCTTCAAGGCCACGACCATTTGCGTGGTCGAGCAGTTCGGGCTGGCGATGATGCCGTTGTGCTTGAAGGCCGCCGCGGGGTTCACCTCGGGGATCACCAGCGGCACTTTGGGATCCATCCGCCAATAGCCGCTTTCGTCGACCACCACACAGCCCCGTTCGACCGCCCAGGGGGCGAAGTCGCGGGCCACCTCGTCGGGCGTGCTGCCGATCGCCAGATCAACGCCCAGGAAGGCCTCGGGCGTAAGTTCCTCGACCGGGTGCGTTTCGCCCTTGAACGTGATCGTGCGGCCGGCCGACCGTTTGGAGGCCAGGAACTTGATTTTCTCGTATGGGAACTCCCGCTCGGCGAGCAGGTTGCGAATAATTCCCCCCACGGCGCCGGTGGCGCCCACGACCGCGATGGACTCGAACACCCGAAAACCTCCCAGAAATTGCGGAAACGTTAATCCCTGAGTATATGCCGGCGGGGAAAAGAATCCAACGCATAAGCTTGAGGAGTTAGAGCTTTCCACACTCGTACTACCGGCCATAAAATGCCATGAGCCGACGCTTTCAATTCGGCATAATTAGCGACGGGGAACAATCAATGGCAGAGCAGTCGCTAAAGCAGATGTACGAAGCGGCCATTCGCTCGGTTCCGAACGGATACGATGAAGCCTGGCTCGGCGCCCAATTGGCCAGGCGCCGAGTTGGCGACGAAACCGCATCGCGCGCGATTTCAGAGCGCTGCCTCCGCACGGTTTTTGAAATCGCAGTAGAGGAGTGCAGGCTCCTTCACGCAGACGACAAACTACTTGACGCGGTCCAGGAGGGCAACGCAGCTTTGGTGGACGCGATTTCCGGTTTTGCCGGCGCGTCCGCCGCCGAGTTCGCCGCGCACCTTCGATCCGCCGTTATCGATCGAGTGAAACGGAGCCTCGACAAGGGCTAATGCCTCTGCCCCGCCGATTGCGGTCCGAATTGATGGCGCCTTCGCGCTTCGACACGAATCGGCATCCATTGTTCTTTCGATCATACTTGGCTGTAGCGTATCAATACCACTGTGAAGAAACGGCAGCGCGGACTCCATGACCATTCAAGCATTCCGAGAGCTTCTAGCCCAGCGGCCCTTTCGCCCCTTCCGTCTCGTCATGTCGAGCGGTCAGTCGTATGAAGTCCGCCATCCCGAGATGGCGCTGCTCACCAGGACCGATATGCTTGTCGGCGTCGATATCGCCGAGGACGGAGTGCCGGCGGAATTCCGAATCTATTCGCTGCTGCACGTCACGGCGGTCGAGCCCCTCGGCGGTTCGGCGGCAAAAGGAAGCCAAACCCCAACAGCGTGAGTCTGACGCGTCACGACCGGCGGGCGAATTGCCAACGCCGGTTGCGGCACATGGAATCTGCCCACTACTTTTTGCGTTCAGTTGGCGGTTTCAATTTCTGGCTCTTCCGCAGAATCTGTGGGTGGTTTTGACGCTGATTAGCGGGGCCACGGTTGCGTTTTCTCAGGCATTGCTCGGGCGTTCAATGGCAGGAAGGACGAAGGTTGCCTTGGCGGTGTAACCCGCCAAGGCAACCGGGCGTCATTGACGCGCCCTTCGGCCTGGCTCTCCCTTGCCGGGTTGCTCGCCAGCAGAGCCCGACTCCGCCAGCGCCAGGCAACGGCCAGTATAGCAGCAG
>DATKRK010000013.1:0-14401 GCA_035532215.1 Pirellulales bacterium
GCCACAACCCGACGCAGCCTTGCACTCCGCGTTTTTCCACTGCGTGCCGAGCCGGTTCGTTCCCCGCCGACCTGCCGCGCGCCGCCTCAAGCGGCTCCGCCTTCACGCTCGAAACTGGCTCCGATTTCCCGCTCGGTCCCAGTATCTCTCTATGAACTCCGTGCCCTCTGTGGCTGAGTCTGTTTGAAAAAATCGCCGCCCGGATCGAGCTGGTCGAGCATCGACAGCCCCGCTTGCGTCGCGGCCTCGCGATCAGCGGGGTTTTCTCGAACGGTCGAGTCCGCGGCAAGCCGCGTTGCGGATAGATTGTCGCCGATCGTCGGCTTGGGGCGCCAGCGAAATGGGGCGTCAGCGGGCGGGGCGATGACAAAGGGGGCGTCCGGGGTCGCCCGTTCGGGCGTGCGAATTCATGATTTATAGCGCAGCTCGGAGTATTAAATTGCAGAACTACGCTCGCGACGCCGAAGACGGCAAGCGGTCGGCGGCCGATCGGGCGACGAACGGTCTGACCAAGCCGGTTAGCGGCGTTGCGGCACTGGACGTTGCGCCGTCGCCCGGCAGGCCCGGCAGGCCCGGCGACGCTCGGCCGACGCGCGAGAGCAACGCCCGCGCCGCAGTACGGTTCGGGGAGGCTAACAGCATACGAGACGCATTATTAGCCGCCGAATGGCCCATTATTAGCCGTCAAATGGCCCAAATCAGTCATGTCTTGCCGCGTCGCCCGCCGGCCAAGGCCGAATTCTTCGAGAAATAACGTAATCGCGCCCCATCGTCGAAAAAAAACGCGCGGCGGTATAAGTCGTCATGAATATAAGCGAAGCGGGGCCCTGGTCGTGGTCCTTCGGCAAAAAGAGCGACGGGATTCTGATCTCCGCGCGGTTCGCTCCCGCCAAACGCGACTTGGCCCCGAACGTCGCTCACGCTCCGCCTTGGTAACCCGCCGGACGGCCCACAAACGGGTTCGTGCGTTTTTCCTCGCCGATGGTCGTCGGCGGCCCGTGCCCGGAAAAAACGATGCTGTCGTCGGGCAGGCTGAACAGTTTTTGATGGATGCCGCGGGCGAGCTGCTCGAAGCTGCCGTCGGGAAAATCGCTGCGGCCGATGCTACCCGAGAACAGCACGTCGCCGCCAAATACGACCACGCGCTCTCCGCCGCGCCAAACAAACACGATATGCCCGCACGAATGCCCCGGAATCTCGTACACGTCGAAGTCGAAGCCCGCGGCGCTGTAGCGGTCGCCGTCGTCGAGCACGGCGTCGGCCGGCGGACTCGTGAGAGGCAGTCCATATTGGGCCGACAGGTTCAACCGCGCATCGGTCAGCTTCGGCGCATCGCCGCGGCCAATCACGATCGGACATGCGGGCCAGCGATTTTTCAGGGCCCGGTTGCCCGCGATATGGTCGGCGTGACCGTGCGTCAGCAAGATGGCCGCCGGCTGCAAGCCCCGCTCGTCGAGACAATCGATAATCTCTTGCGGCGCCAACCCCGGATCGATCACCAGGCAATCGTTGCGCCCTGGGAAATACACGACATAGGAGTTTTCCTCGAAAGGCGCCGAGATGATGGTCTCGATTTGGATTTTGTCGGAGTTCAAAAACTGCTCTCCCCGCCGGGGCGACGTTTGGGTAATTTAGGATGAATGTAAGCTTGCCCGCGACGATTTGGGGCGATTGGTTCGATCGGCACTGACTATTGTAAATTCCGACAGGATGAGTGGCGATACATACCAATGCCGCTACGCTGGCACCCAGCGATTTTCGGCTGCGCCCTGGACCTAACACCCAGTAGGTCTTGAGGATGCAACCGAGTCGGCAATTGCCAGTCGCCGCTCTCGTTGTGCGGGCACGTTTTTTGCACGCTGTCGCCCCTCGATTCGTTCGTCGCAGCACGATAGCACCCAGAGCGATTTAACAGGAATTGAGATCGCACCGCAGGCTCAAGCATTCGAGCCGTTCATAATGGAGCATGAACCGATGAATTCGCGAACCTCGCTTCCGCGTCCCTCAGCCCCTTTGACGTTGGTAACGGGGTTCCTGTTGGCGTCTTCCGCTTGGGCCCAAAGCGGCGCCGAGCCGGAATCGGTCTATCATCGCCGCAGCAGCGCCGACGCGACGCCGCGCATGACGGCCGGCCTGAATGAACGCCCGCTGCAATCAAGCCGTCCTGCCCCGGCCCGAGAACTATATCCTCAACCCGCGGCCGCTGCGAAAAACGGGCGCGCCCCCAGCGGTCAGGCCCGGCAAACGCCGTCGCGGTCGCCTCAGCTTTATCCTCAACCGCAACGCTTGGCCGCCCTTCCAGGCCGCGGCTTGGCCAGCGCCGCCAGCCTTAACCGTCCGCAGGGCGGCGTGCAGCCCTCCCCCGCACAGGCGCCGGCGCGGGGGCAACGCCCGATCCGCGACCCCAACGTCATGCCGTCGTTTTATCCGGCCCCGTTGAATAATCCGCCCCCGGAAGCCGCCAAGGAGGTCGAATCGCCCGCTTCGATTCCCGCTGCCGCCCCAGGAGAACATAAACTCCTGCCGGCCGTGCGTTGGGCGAAGACAGGCGTCGCGAAGCTGGAGCAGATCAAAGATTATTCCTGCGTGATGCACAAACGGGAACGGATCGACGGCACGCTCGGCGAGGCCGAGGCCATGTTCGTCAAAGTCCGGCACGAACCGTTCAGCGTTTACGTTTACTTCCTTGGCCCGACAAAAGTCAAAGGCCAGGAAGCGATCTACGTCCGCGGCCAGAACGACGGCAACATCGTGGCTCATCCGATCGGCTTCAAAAAGAAGCTGGTGGGCGCCGTCTCGCTCAAGCCCGACAGCATGCTGGCCATGCAGGGCAACCGCTATCCGATGACGGAACTGGGCATCAAGCGGTTGACTGAACGCTTGATCGAAGTCGGCGAGCACGACTGCCAGTTCGGCGAGTGCGAGGTGAACGTGAAGCCGGGCGCCAAGGTCAATCGACGCGATTGCACGCTCATTGAAGTCATCCACCCCGTCCCCCGGCGCGAATTCTTATTCCACCTGGCCAAGATCTACGTCGACTCGGAGTACAATCTGCCCACCCGCTACGAGGCTTACGAATGGCCCCAAGAAGCGGGCGGCTCGCCGGTGCTGACCGAAGAATACACCTACACCCGGTTGAAATTCAACAACGGTTTCACCGACAAGGACTTCGATCCGGAAAACCCGGATTACGATTTTAAATAGTCGGGCGCCGTCAACTCGGATTCAACAAGGCGCTAGCGGCGGCGATCGTACGAACCTCGATGGGCGACCGGATCGGGCTTTTCGCCGCCGTCGGGCAGCAGCAACTCCATTCCGGGCGAAAGATAGTTGAAGTCGGCGCCCAGTACGTCCTGGTTCAGATCGTAGATCTCCCGCCAGCGACTGGCTTTGCCCAATTCGCGTTTGGCGATGTCGAACAGCGTGTCGCCCTTGGCGACCAGGTAACTTCGCCCGCGGCGGGCTGTGGCGGCGCTCGAGGCCAATCGCATCGCCCCCTCGCGGGGTTCGCTCGGCGCGGTTCTGCGCTTCGGGCACAGCTTGGGATAGTTCTTTTTCAGCAGCGCCACGTCGGGAGTCGCAATCTCGTCGCCGGCGTCGATCTGGTTAGGGTTCGGAAAACGTTCGCGATTGTACTCGTGGAGCGCCTTGAAATAACCCTCCGCGCCGTAGACCTTCTTCGAGATCGAGGCGAACGAATCGTTGGCCTCGACGAAGTAAACGCCATCGCCGCCGGGCTGCTGGCCGGCCCAGGGCAGATCGGCGCCCAATTCGCGATCTGCCTGCGAAACGCCGCTCGGCGGATCGTCAGACGGTTCCTCGTCAGCTTCCTCGACTGGCGTGAGTTCCACTTCGCCGCGAGACTTTTTGAGCGCGCCGCCGATCGGCAGGCCGCGATTGGAAAACTCCGACCTCGCGGCGGGCGGGAACGGGTCTTCGGCGGCGACCTCCCCGGCAAGTTCTTCCTGGCGGCGTTCATCGCGAGCCCGATAGCCATCAGCCGGCTGGTCTCCTGCCACTTCGAATGCTGGGGCGAGCGGACCATCTTCACTGGCATCCGAGGCCGCGGCCGGAATTTCGTCTTCGACCGCAGGATCGCCCGTGCCAGAGGCCATCCGGCGACTGGAGCCCTCGAGCTGCAACTCGTCGGCGCCGCCGTAGCGGCGGCCATATCGGTCGCCGGCGCCAGCCTCTTTCTCCGACGTCGCCATGCCGCTCCGATAACGGCCGGGCGGCTGTTCGGAACTCGCATGCTCCGGCCAGGCGTCGCGAGTTGCGGGCCCTTCGGGCTCTTGGTCGGTTTTGCCGGCGGAGTCTCGCGTGGCGGCGGATTCGAGCCCGTGCGATGGCACGCTGTCCGATTCGAACTCCTGGTCCAGCTTGAGTTTGGGCGCATCAGCCGATTCGGCCTCAAGTTCCTTGTCGTCGGCGGTCTTCTTGGGGCGTCCTTTGGAATTCTTCGAGACGGTCTTGGCATCCGTCGCGGCGCCTTGGTCGGGGTGACGCAAGCGCACGAACAAGACCGCTCCGAACACGCACAGCAGCACGCCGATTATCGACAGGCCGATCTTGACTTCCTTGCCCTTCATCGGAGTCTCCTTCCGTGAGACTGGGATTCTTGCTGTTGGGGGCCGCCAATCCGTAGGTCAGGCTTTCCAGCCTGACACGTTTCCGTAGGTCAGGCTTTCCAGCCAGCCCTTTGAAGGTGGTATGCTTTTTCCCGAGGAATATGATGGGTTTTCCGTGACTTCACACGCGGCCAACGAATGAGCGAACACAGTGGCTCGCGCGGTGGCGAGCCATTCAAGGCGAGTTCACGCGACAAAACACGGTGTTTTTGCGCGTCGCTCGCCGTGAACCTCCCTAAATTTCCCAGGCTATCAAAACGACACCTTCAAAGGGCTGGCTTTCCAGCCTGACACGTTTCCGTAGGTCAGGCTTTCCAGCCTGACACGTTTCCGTAGGTCAGGCTTTCCAGCCTGACACATGCTTGACGCTCGTCAGGCTGGAAAGCCTGACCTACGACCAAAACTTGACGCCCGTCAGGCTGGAAAGCCTGATCTACGAGTGGTTTCGTGAGACGTTCTTAGCAGGATTCGCTCCGCGCCGCTATGCGTAATTTCGCGCTGCGAGCCTGCGGATTGCGGCCCACTTCGGCTTCCGAGGGCCTGAGCGGCTTCCGCGTCAGCGCTTGGTAGCGCGGGTCATCGCGAAAGGCCTGTTTCACCCGCCGATCTTCCAACGAGTGAAAGCTGATGACGGCCAGCCGGCCGCCGGGCTTCAAGCAGTCAGGAAACCGTTTCAAGGCCAATTCCAACGAAGTCAGTTCCTCGTTCACCGCGATCCGCAAGGCTTGAAACGTCCGCGTAGCCGGATCGATGCGCTGGCGCCCCGCGGGTCGCGGCAAGCACGATCGCACGAGGGCGGCCAGATCGGCCGCCGTGCGAATCGGTTGCTGGCGCCGTCGATCGACGATCTTTCGGGCGATCCGCCGGCTAAACCGTTCTTCCCCATATTCGTAGATCACCTTGGCCAATTCTTCGGCGCCCAACCGTTCCAACATCTGCCAGGCCGGGCGGCCCTCGTGGGGATTGAATCGCAAATCGAGCGACCCTTCGGCGTCGAAGCTAAAACCGCGCTGACGATCGGCCAGTTGATCGCTGGATAATCCGAGGTCCAAAACGATCCCCTCCACCGCCGGAATCTCGAGTTGCTCAAGGACCTCGGGCAACTCGGCGAAATTGGCTTCGACGAGCTTGATCGGCAAGTTTTGTAGACGGCCCGAGGCGGATTGCAGGGCGGCTGGATCGCGGTCCAGGGCGATCACCAGACCGTCGGGCGCTACGCGTTCGGCCAAGGCTCGCGTGTGGCCGCCGCCGCCTAGCGTTCCATCAACCAACACCTTGCTAGGCGCCGGTTGCAGCCATTCCACTATTTCGTCCAACAGGACCGGCACGTGCTGCGGCTCGCGTACGGCGGCCCCGCTCAGCTCGGACTGGAATGGTTCTGACATAGAGAGAGCCTACGGTTCGCGGAAACCCGTGGGAAGCTCTCTTTCGTCGATCGCACGAAAAAGCGACCCACCGCGGGCACATCCTTGTGCCCGGAGGGAGGGTGGGCGCTTGCGGTCGACTCGCCAAGGATGGCGAGCTGCTCGCGGTCGCAGCCGGGAGCATCCTCTTATCTCCCGTACCCGCGAAAACGCGGCCAGCTTCCGCAGGAGCATGGCCTAAGGGCGATGGTTGGTGGCCGCTAACCGACGCTCTCGTTTTCGCGCATGGCGCAACGGACGGACGACGTGTGGAATTCCCTCCTTGATGGCGATTGAGCGACGCGCGGCAAGCGATTCCGCGCAGTTATGTCCCCAGGTTTATTCTTGAACGCCTCGGAAGGCGCTTTCGGCGATTTGGTCATAGTGCGATGACTTGCCGGCTAGATAAGTTTCCCAGCGTTGCCGGTCCCAGAGTTCCAAGTGGTCTTGGACTCCCAGCAGCACGACTTCCTTTCCCAGTTGAGCAAGTTCGGCCAGTGCGGGCGGCAAGCGGATTCGTCCTTGAGCATCCAATTCGACCCGTTCGGCGCGGGCGTAAAACAGCCGATTGAAGGCCCTTACATCCTGTTGGGCGGGGGAGGCGTTTGCCATTCGCCCTGCCAACGCAGCCAGGGCCGGCTCGGTATACAGGGCCAACGATCCGTCTGTCCCCGGCGTAACGTACAACTCCAGTTTCGGTTCGCCACTCAAAGCGTCGCGGAGCCGCTTGGGAATGGCGATTCGCAACTTGTCATCGACCGAGCGTACGAACGTGCCGGTCAAGACCATGAATCACCATTTTCCCCCACTTCTCCCCACCAAGGCCCAAGAATACCCATTCGCCGGCTGCCGTCAAGCTTTCTTTCTCGTAGCGGCCTAATCAGCGACCGCGCACAAGGGATAAAGCGAAGACGGTTGCGGACTTCGAGCGAGGCGAAAAGTTTGGCCGAACCCTACTTTTTTCGCCTGCGAGGCGAGTCAGCGCCCGACGAGCTCGTCGAACAGCGCAGCGTAGGCGGCGACCATCGCGTCCCATGTGAACGCCTGCTCGACTCGGCGCCGGTTTTCGGCGCCAAGACGAGCGCGAAGGTCGGCCGAGGATGCGATTGCAAACAGTTTCTCGGCAAACACTTGCAGATCGCCGGCCGGCGCCGTTTGCTCGCCCCGCTGCGGGCCCAATAATTCCCCCACGCCTTCCACATCCATCGCCACGATGGGCAGCCGACAGGCCATCGCTTCCAGGACCACGTTCGGCATGCCTTCCCAGCGGCTGGGCAGCAGCAGCATTTCGCTGGCCCGCAGGATCGCCGGCACGTCGCGCCGCCAGCCGGCAAATCGAACCCGTTCGTCGAGCCCGAGACGGAGAACCAGACTTTCGAGTTCTTTGCGTTGCGGCCCGTCGCCCACCAGCAGCAAATCGTGATCGGGAAGCCGCTCGAGCCAGGCTTTCGAGCTGGCAATCAACGCTTCTAGCCCCTTTTGCGGCTCGAGGCGGCCGATATAGGTCGCCGTGCGACGGCTTCGGCCGAGGCCGAGTTCTGTCAGATCGGCTGGCGCCGCCGCGTCGAAAATGGCTATATCGACGCCGTTGGGAATGACCACGATCCGCTCGCGGGGCAAGCCCCCTTCTCGCTCGGAAAATGCGGCCACCGACTGGCTCACGGCTACGTATCGATCGACGAGCCGCGAGGTCCATCGATCGAGCGAGAGATGCCAACGGCTTTCTCGTTCGGCGACTCGGATGCCCGACACGACGTGCGGCGATCCCGCCCAGCGCGCGGCAAAGCGTCCAATCAGATTGGCGTGAAACAAGAACGTCAGCACGATTTCCGCCCGTTGAGCTTTCAACCGCCGGGCAAGCTTCCAGGCAATGCGAGGCGCGTCGAGCGCGCGGCGGCCGCCGAGACAGCAGGCCTCGATGCCGGCCGACTCCAGCTTGGGGACGAGCGACCGCTCGTCATCAATCGGGCGCGAGCCTAGCGAATATACGGCCACCGCGAACCGGCTGCGGTCGAGGCGCAAGGCCAGTTCGGCCAGGCAGCGCTCGGCGCCGCCGACTTCAAGTTCGGTAATGCACAAGGCGATCCGCACTGGAGGGCGATTCGTAGCCAAGCAATCCGCTTTCGAGCTTGCGTATCCGTTGAGTCCGTCAAGCAGGCCCCTGCTTGCGAGGCTAGCAGGGCTCGACCCGCTTCGCCAGAGCCCTATGATGAAAGGCGGATGCCTGAAGGATGGATTTCGCGGCTGCCTGCCGATGTCTGAGTTGTCCCAATACGACTATGAACTGCCGCCGGGCCTGATTGCCCAGTCGCCGCTGGCTCGACGGGCCGACGCTCGATTGATGGTGGTCGATCGCCGCACGAATTCGCTCAGTCATCGCCACGTTCGCGATTTGCCCGACTTGCTCGCTCCGGGCGATTGCCTGGTGCTGAACGAAACTCGCGTCGCGGCGGCGCGGCTGGTCGGGCGCCGCACGGCGACGGACGGCCGTTGGGAGGGATTGTTTCTTTCGGCCGATTCAGACGGGCATTGGCGACTGCTGTGCAAGACGCGGGGCAAGCTCGCTGCGGGCGAAAGCGTCACCCTCATCGATCGCTTCGGCGTCGACGACGCGGAACTGGAATTGTTGGAAAAGCTCGCCGGAGGAGTCTGGCGCGCCCGGGCGAAGTCGTCCGAGAGCGCCTTCGAACTATTGGAGCGGGCGGGGAGAGTGCCCTTGCCCCATTACATCCGCGGCGGCGAGATGCGCGACAGCGACCGCGAGCGTTATCAAACCGTCTACGCTCGCCATTGGGGATCGGTCGCAGCGCCGACGGCCGGCTTGCACTTCACAAGCGAATTGCTCGAACGACTCGTCGCGGCAGGCATCGCGCAGGCGAAGCTGACCTTGCACGTCGGCATCGGCACGTTTCGCCCGATCGCGGTCGAAATGCTCGCCGAACACCCAATGCACCGCGAATGGGGCGGCATTGACGCCTCCACGGTCGAACAGCTTCGCCAATGCCGTGCCGCCGCCGGGCGAATCGTGGCAGTCGGCACGACATCGACGCGAGTGCTGGAAACTGCGGCGCAAGCGGGAGAATTGCTTGCCTGGTCGGGCGAGACCGATCTGTTTATTCGCCCGCCCTATCGATTTCGCGCAGTCGACGGGCTGTTGACCAATTTTCACCTGCCGCGCTCCTCGCTTTTGGTGCTGGTGCGAACTTTCGGCGGCGATGAATTGATCCGAAAGGCTTATGCCGAGGCCATCAGAGAAAGCTATCGCTTTTATAGCTACGGCGACGCGATGCTGATCCTCTAGTGCCTCTTCAAGTCTGAGTTGATAGGTGAGGGTGGCTGGCGGCAGAGCGAAGCGATACGAGAGCGAACTGGGGCTTCGCCTAGTCCGGATGATTCATCAGCCCAGCTATTACTTGACAAATCGCTCCATGCAAACCCGAAGCGCCAGCGAGGTAAGTACTTTGCTCCGCCTCGCTTGCGCTTCGGGTTGGTGTGGGCTGATGAATAATCCGGGCTAGGCTCAGCCGCCAGCCACCCGACTGTCAAAATGGCTTTGAAGAGGCGCCAGGGGCGATCTTCCGCGCGAACAACGAAAGCCGCATTCAACGTAAAAAAAGACGCAGCAGCCGAGCGGCTGCTGCGTCTTAAAGCTTACGCAAGGAATCTCTTTCCGGCTTTAGAATTCGCCGTTAATCGTTTCGCTGCCGGCTTTCGTGTTGATGCTCGCCCAAATCTGATAGGCGACATTTTGCTGAATCGTCTGGGTATGGCCATCGGCGAACATGGCGATGACGGCGCCCGGATGGTTGCTGTCCGGACCGGGCCAATCGGAATTCGGCGGATACAAGGCGTTGTAGGTCGGCGGATAGCCGAAAATCTGAGCGCCGTTGACCGTACCCGACAACTCGAAGCCGTTGCCGCCGGCGCCGCAACCGCCGCCCATCGCGCCCATGAATAGGCTGGCGGCGGTGCAAGGAGCGCCGCCCGTGATGGTTTGCGTCAAGGCGACAAACAAGGCCCTGAACACCAAGGGCGCCGGCGTCGGCGGGCTCGTGCTCATGTTGGTGAACAAGGTGGTTCGCGGCTTGCCGGTGCCGCCCGAAAGCGGGAATGTCGGCGGCTGAGAGGTCGTACCCACGAACCAGTAGGGAGGTACAGGCAAGGCCCCTGTGTAGCTGATCACCGGTAGGGTCTGGGTGATCAATTGCGGCGTTGTGGTCGCCGCAATCTGATTGCAGACGCTGCCCGTGGTGACTTCCGCGACGGCGATCGTGTTCGAACTGCCGTCTCGAATGCCGGCAAAGGTGGTAAAGTCAGCAAAGCTGAAAATACCCTTGTAAGCCGTCTGCGCACCGCTTCGTGGAGGAGATGTCGTCGTGGGCTGATTTGCAGCCCAGAAACCTACGCCTTCGGCTGCGGCGTAGTTGGTCCACATCATGTTCATCGGCATATCGCCGGGACCGTTCAGCGTATTGTCCGAAGGGCACTTGAACGCCGGGATCTGCTGCGATTGCAGCGTCAGGAACCCAGCCGTGCCGTAGGCCGGGGGAACGGTCTGCGACACTTGCCCGTTGTAGCCGACAGTGCCGATCGGGCCGCTATTGTACATGATCGCAACCCGCTTGTTGATCGCGTCATACAGCGGCTTCTGCTCGATGAAACCCAAGATCGCCACGGTCCACGGATAGTGGTACGGGGCTTCGGGCACGGTCACCGTAGGGCTGCCGCCGAAGCCGGCGTAGCCGTTGCCCCAAATCGCGTCGGCCGGGAAGCACTTGAACACGTCGTTGTAGTTCTGCATACCCAACCCGATTTGTTTCAGGTTGTTCGTGCACTGCGAACGGCGAGCTGCTTCCCGAGCCGCTTGCACCGCAGGCAACAATAATGCGATCAACACGCCAATGATGGCAATCACCACCAACAATTCGACGAGCGTGAAACCACGACGTCGAGGCGACCCTTGCGGCAACTTGTGCCGCCACGAACCAGATTGTCTTAACATAGCTCGGACCCCAATCAGAACAGGGAATAAAAAAATGAAACCCCAACGCGATACAATATCATTCATCGATAAGACAGTCCACAAAAAAATAACCCAATCCGATAGAAAACTTCACAATGCTCGTGTAAGCAGCCCCCTGAACCCTGGTCCGCCCATTCGGGTGGGTTTTTTGCCGCACGCGGGCGCCAACGAGGCGCTTCGGCGGCATGTGGGGCGGCCTTCCAGGCCGTCTATGGCCGGCGGGTGAGGAAGGCCGCCCCACGACCAACGCGCGTCTCATTCTTAGCCGGGCACAGCATAGAACTTGCGTGCACAGGGGGAGCGACGCCTCATTTCCTGCCGACGGCGTTCCGAGGCGAATCTTCAGGATTCGCCGATTAGCGAAGTTCCGCGGAGATGAGCGATTCGCTGCGTCCCGGCGATGCCGGCTGGAGGCGGGAGATTCTCGCAAGGGGAGCGTTCTTCCAGCGGTTCACGATCCACTTTTGCACCGGTCGCTCGATCGCCAACGAAAGCCCGGTGGCAGCCGCCAGCGAAAATGTCATTGCCAACGCGATCGCCGCCACGGGCGATGCGGTCAGACTTTCGAGTTCTCTAATCAGCACGTAACCCACGTTCTGGTGGATCAGATAGAGCGGATAGGAGATCGCGCCTAAAAACGCCAGAGGCCGGGCGGCGAGCCAGCCCAGTCGCCCCTCGACGGCCCCATAAAGCACGGCGGTGAGCATGGCGATGCCCAACGCCGCCGCCCAAGAATCGGCCATTCCTTGCAGAGTCCAACACGCGGCCAGCAGCAACCAGGCGATGGGCGGATAATTGCGGTTGCAGAACCCTCGATAGAGCAGGATCCCGATCGTGAACAGGTGGGCATAGCGAAGGCTTAGGAGCACTTGCAGTTTGCTGGTGAGCCGTAAGGCCAGCGAATGCCCCGCCTCGCTCTCGCCGTGGCTCATGATCCACATCGAGACGGCTTCTGCGAACAGCCACAAGGCCAGCGCGATGTGCTGGCGTCGCGGCGTGCGAAAAGCCCCGGCACGGTGCAAGGCGAACGCGAAGGCATAGAAAAACAACTCCACTTCGAGCGACCAATACGCGCCGTCGATATGTCTCGCGCCGAGAAGCCGCTGGAGCATCGTGGAGTTTAGCGCCGCCTCGCGGAGACTGACTTCCTGTCCAGACAGGCCGAACAACGTCACGACGCCAAACGTGATCGCTCCCGCGACCCAATAGGCCGGATACAGGCGTGCGAATCGCCCGACGATGAAGTCGCCCGCGTGCTGCGTGCGGTCCAACGACCGCAGAATCACGAAACCGCTGAGCATCAGGAATAGATCAACGCCGTAACTTCCCCAAGGGCAACTTGCCGGCAGCGTCGCGATATGACCGAAAACCTGGTCATAGCGGGTCGTGAAGTGGAAGAGCACCACGGCCAGCGCGGCAAAGCCTCGCAAGGCGTCCAGTTCGAGGATTCGGCGGTTGTTTGCAGTCATGCCTGCTATACCCAGGCAAGCGGCATGCCGGGGCGGCAGACGGAAACCCGCGATCGCGGCTTACTTCGGCAGCCAGCGAGACTTGCGTCGAATGCCAGGAGAAGTCGCCCACTTGTCTATCGGAGTCAGCGTTGCGAAAACGCAACGTCAGCGTTTCTCGGCGGCGACGGCTAGTGCGTTATCAAAACTATGATTTGGGATTGGGCCTTTCGCGTCGACCAGCGAATTCCGACGGAATTTAGCCACGGATAAACCCAGCGCGGCCTTCGGCCGCAATCAAAGGAAGCCACGGATGAAACACGGATGGATCACGGATGAAATACAGCGTCTGAAAAACCATGTCCGATCCGTGTTCGATCGGTGTTTCATCCGTGGCTCGCTCCGCCCCCGCTTGTTTGCAGATGAGCGACGCCCGAGGCAAGCCCATGCCAGTTGACCCTAAAAGCATGCCGTGACAAGGCACTAGAAATTGGGCGTGGGCGGCCGGTAGAGCCGCAGGTCGATCGAGCGGAACCAGTCGATCGTCGGCGCCAAGCCTTCGCGAAGTGGAATTTTCGGCTCCCAGCCCAGCCGCTCGCGGGCCAAGGTGATGTCGGGCTTGCGCTGCGTCGGGTCGTCGGCCGGCAGGGGCAGGTGGACCAGCTTCGATTTCGAACCGGTCATCTCCAGCACCAGGCTGGCCAGTTCCAGCATCGTAAATTCGCCGGGATTCCCCAAGTTGACCGGACCGACAAAGTCGTCGGGCCCGTTCATCATGCGGATCATGCCTTCCAGCAGATCGTCGCGGTAGCAGAAGCTGCGCGTCTGCGAGCCGTCGCCAAAGATCGTGATCTCGCGGCCCGACAGCGCCTGCTGGATGAAGTTCGAGACCACGCGTCCGTCGTAAGGATGCATGCCGGGGCCGTAGGTATTGAAAATCCGCACCACGCGCACGTTGACCTTGTTCATGCGGTGATAATCGAAAAACAGCGTTTCGGCGGCCCGTTTGCCTTCGTCGTAGCAGGCCCGCGGGCCGATCGGATTCACCGAGCCGCGATAGCTTTCCGGCTGCGGATGGATCTCCGGGTCGCCGTAAACCTCGCTGGTCGAGGCTTGCAGCACCTTCGCCCGGCAACGCTTGGCCATGCCCAGCACGTTGATGGCGCCCATCACCGAGGTTTTCATCGTCTTGATGGGATTGTACTGATAATGTCCCGGCGCCGCGGGGCAGGCCAAGTTGTAGATCTCGTCGACTTCGAGCCAGATCGGTTGCGTGACGTCGTGGCGGACAAGCTCGAAGTTGGGCCGCGCGAGCAACTCGGCGACGTTTGATTTCTGGCTGGTGAAGAAATTGTCGAGGCAGATCACGTCGTGCCCTTCGTCGACCAGCCGCCGGCAAAGGTGCGAGCCTAAAAAGCCGGCCCCGCCGGTCACCAGAATTCGCTTGATGGTAGACACTTGGGCGCTCGCACCGTGGGGAAAAGGGAGAAAAAACTGATGGTCGGACGCTCCCCCTATAATACCTCAAGATGGAGCCTCGCGCATGGCATGGGCCGCGGGCTTGGATTCGGCGAGCAAGATCGCGGTTTTCCTTGCGCCCTAGTGCTTTGACAGGTCCAGGAATTAGGGTTCGCAATTTCAAGCAGCAAGGGGTGCCTGGCGGCAGAGCGAAGCGATGCCCCAGCGAACTGGGGCTTCGCCGCGGCTCAGCCTGGGCTGCGCAAAATGCGCGATTTTCAGGAGCAAATCGGGCTGAGTCTCACGTCGAATTTGTTCCGCTCCGCCACCGCTGGCGAAGCGCTTTTACGTAGCCCAGGCGTTTACGCCTGGGACCTGCGGACGTCCCAACCCCCTTTAACCCGCGCCCGGCAGGCGGCTCTCGGGCCGCGATGCGGCCCG
>DATKRK010000014.1:0-18991 GCA_035532215.1 Pirellulales bacterium
TCGTTGGTCTTGCCTTGGTCGAGCGCTTCAGAGGCCGCCTCGGCCGCTTTGGCGGCTTCGGCCATCCGCTGTTTCGACAAGTCGGTGGCGTTCTTCAGCTTTTCGAGGGCCTTTTCCACTTCGCGCGCTTCGAGCGCCGCGTCGAGCTGCCGATCTTCGAGGTCCTCAAGCGAGGCCCGCCGCTCGGCCGCCGAGGGCGCGCCGGCGACTCCGGGCGCTTGCCCTGCGTTCGATCCCGGCGGCGGTCCGCCGGGCGGCGAATTCTGCGGGGCATCGTTCTTCTCAGCCGCCGGGTTGTCTTTAGCCGGCTCGGCAGACGGTTGGTTCTCGGCCGGCGGATCGGTTTCCGCGGGCGGTTCGTCGCCGGACTTGCCCGGTTGGTCGCTCGAACCGGGGGCGTTCGCCGGCGGCGCATTGGGATCGATGATGCCGGCCAGCGCGGCATAGACGAAGTCCTCGCTGTCGGCCAACTCCTTCAGCCGCTCGACGAGTTGCTGGACCTCTTCTTCGTCGGTCTTCGGCCGCCGCAGCTTCTGACGCTGCAGGCGGTCGAACAGCCGCAATTGAGCCAGCAGCGCGCGATCGGGGTTCTTGAAAATAAAGATTTGCAGCCGGTTGCGGCCTTCGATCAGATCCTTCAGCGCGTCGCGCATTTGCAGCGTGGCGGTGTCGTACTTGCCGGCGGCCAGCGAATCGGCGGCGGCCAGCATCGCACTCTCGGCCTGGTACAACAATTCCGTTTCGTCGATGCCGCGGGCTTCGAGCCCTTCGGCCAGTTCGCGCGTCGCCTTGGCCAACTCGCCTTCGAACTTGGTGAGCGAATCGACGGCCGGCAGATCGACCTGCCCGCTGCGCTCCATCGCCCGCGACAGGCGGATCGCCCGGTTCAGGGCGTAACGCTGGCGGGCGATCAGTTCTTCGAGCGTTTTGAGCTGCGGACCTTGAGCCATGCCGCCCGAGTCGGGATCGATCAGCCGGTACTGCCGGCGGAACGGCCGAATGTCGATGAACCGCAAATCGCTCTCGGTGCGTTGCGGCGAGCCCGGGCGAATGTCTTCGGCGAAGGCGTAATACATCACGCTGTCTTGCTGCGTCAGTTCGAAGTGCTCCAGCGGCAGCACCCGCTCCAGCGCCGCCCGCGTTTGCGGCGACAGCTCGCCGCCGGTCTTCAATTCCTCGGCCGCCGCGGCGAAGTCTTCGGCCAACAGCGGATACTCTTCTTCGTTGTTGACTTCGAACATGATGCCCGCGCGCGACAGACCGAAGTCGTCGCTGACGCGGATGCGCATCAACACTTCGGCCAGCGTATGGACTTCGAGCGCTTCGGCCGGGCTCTCGAACCAGACCTGCGGCGGCTCGTCCTGGCGGGCGCGAAGGCGATGTTTGTTCTCGGCCAACTCCATGCCGTCGGCCGACGCGGCGACGACGGCGAAGGTCTTGTCCGAAGACACGTCGAACTGGGCGGTGAGCCGCGTCCCGTCGATCGCCAGCGGAATCCGCTCGGGCGGCAGTTTTTCGCGGCGAGCCCGGCTGCTCGTGTCTTGTACTTCAAGGTGCGCACTCGCCGGGACGCGATCGAGTTCGACGGCCAGCTTGACCCGCGAACCGACCAGGGCCGTGATGTCGCCGCCGTCGGAAACCGTCTCGGGCAGCCGCGTGTATTCGGGCGGCTTGACCGCGGCCTCGATCGAGACGAGCTTCAGCGGATAGCGCACGTCGATGCGATAGGTTTCGCTCTGCGCCGAAGCGGCCGCCACGCGGTACTCCAGCGGATGGCGAATGCGGGCCAGCGACGTCTCGAACGCCAACCGCAGCCGGCCCGCGTCTTTGCCGTCGGCGGCCGGCAGCAGTTCTTCGGACCACTCGGCGCCTTCCTCGTCGAGCCGGCGCGTGGCAAGCGAAACGTGCTCGCCGATCCGGCCTTCGACGACGATCTCGACGGGCAACGACTCGCCCTCTTTGACCGCTTGGCTGCCGGGCGTCACGGTCAGCCGCGTGTAGGGCTCTTCGCCCAACAGCGCCCGCTGGGCGGCGATCCGCCACTGCCAATCGAAGGCCGAAGCCCCGGCCAACAGCAGCCCGACGCCGGCGGCCAGCAGCGAGGCGAAAGCCAGCCGCTTCCAGGGCACGATCGCGTCGAGCGGCAGCGGCTGAGCGAGGCGGATCGTATCATCTTCGAGCGCCTCGACCAACACGCCGGTGACGCCCGAGGCTTGGATTTCGCCGCTCGACAAATCGCAGTATTGCACGGTGGTGCGAATTCGTTGCCCGAGCTGCGGAAAGACGCGCTCGATGGCCGAAGCGGTGGCGTTGCGGCGCCAGCGACGCGCCGACCGAACCGCCAGCCAAAGCGCCATGCCGGCGGAAGCCGCGGCGATCGCCGCCACGGCGGCTTGGCGCCAGGGGCGGGGCAGTTCCCAAGCGTAATCGGCCGCCGCCAACAGCGCCACGCCGGCCAGCGCCGTCAACAGCGCCCAGCATGCGGCCTGCCAAAACTGCACTCGCCGCGCCTGCAGCCAGATGCGGTCGAAACGACGCACGAAGACGGAACGTGTTTCTGTACGCGACATGACTTTCACCGTATGCGTGGAAAACTTCAGTCAAGCGGATTCGATCTCTTATGCCGCAGTGCGGTTGGCCACTAAGCCTTCGACGATCAGCGCCGCGAGCACGAGCGCGGCCACCCAGGGCCAGATCTCGCTGTCGACCATCTCGGTTCCCAAGGAGGCGTGTTGGGCGGTCGCTGCGGTTTGCTTCGCGTCGTCGTCGCCCACCTTCAGCCCGAAGCGGTTCATGTATTCGTCGGCCGTGCAACGTTCGGTTTCGGCCTCTCGCGGGCTGGTGTTGACGACGAGCGAATAGCCCTCGGCAGTCACGATGCCCGGCCGGACGTTGGCCGGCAGCTCGACGGCGCCTTCGAGCACGGCCGAGCGCACGCGCCCGCCGGCCGTCAGACCGGTCTGGTAGCCGAGCAACTGGTAGACGAGCGGCAGATAAAGCCGGCTGCGGGGCCAGTCGCTCCATTGGCGGTCCGCGCTCGACGTGAACCAGACGAGCGAGCCCTTGCCGACCTCGCGCTCGATGAAGGCCGGCTTGCCGCCGCGAAACGAGGCCAGCACGCGCGCGTCTTCGGCCGGCGTCACGTCGAGGCAGGCCGAGAACGCCAGCCGCCGCAAATCGCCGAGCTGCGGATCGCTGAACGCCGCGAAGATCGGGTGCTTGACGTCCCACGTTTCCATTCGCAACGGCAGATCGGTCGCCGCGTGGACGCCGGTAATCTTGCCCGGCGCCAGGCCGGCCGCTTGCCATGCGGCCGCGGCCTGCGGCGCGACGTTTTCGCCGCCGAAGACCAACAGCTTGCCGCCTGCGGCGACGTACTGCGCGAGCCGCCGTAGATCGCGCTCGTCGAGCGCGCCGACGTCGGCCAGCACGACGACGTCGTAACGGTCGAAGGTCGCGGGCAAATCGGCGGCGGCGACCGAGGTAGGCTCGAAGGAGCTGGCGTCATCCAACTCGCCGGGCGGGGCCAGCCGCAGCGAGGCCTCTAAAAAGTGCGTGGCGGCCTGCCAAGGCGACGCGGCCGAGCGGCCGTCGACCAGCAGCACCTGGTAAGGCTTGGCAGCCAGAATCGCCACGTAGCGTTCGTTATCGAGCGGCAGATCGTCGCTGGCCTCGACGAGCGCCTTGCCCTGCCACAACCCTGCGGCCAGCGGCGGCAGATCGAAGCGGAGCGACTCGGCGGCGCCCGGCTCGATCTTCACGCGCTCGCGCAGTTCCAGCTTGCGGTCGCCGTCGGTCAATCGCAGCACGACCGAGAGTTCTTCCGTGCTGAAGGGCCCGCCGTTGTACACGGTGGCGTGGACCGAGGTCGCTTCGTTCGGTCGCAGCCAGACCCGTTCGGCTCGGGCTTCGGTAACGGCCAGGTTGTTGACGGCCGAACGGCCCAGGTCGTGCAAGGCGGTCTCGACGTCGTCGCCGAGTGCGCCGACTTCACTCCAGGCCAGGCCGCTGCGCTGCAAGTCGGTATAGACGTGCAACCGCCGCGGGCCGGGCGGGGCCTTGGCCAGCACGTCGCGGGCCCAGTCCATCGCGGCGCCGTAGTCGGTTCCGCCGCAGCAGGCTTCAGGCGCCGCGAGTTGCTCGGCCAAATCGGCCGCCGAAACGTCGCCCGCCTCGCCTTCGGCCGGCGCCGCTGCGTGCAACGGGCGAACGGCGTGATCGAAGAAAGCGATCTCGAAGCGCGTGTCGTCTTCGGCCTTGGCCAGCAGCTCGCGAACTGCTTCGACCGCCCGGTCGACCAGCCGCGCGCCGTCCTGCTTCAGTTCCATCGTCGCCGAGCGGTCGATCAGCACGGCCACGGTCGATTTCTCGCCCGCCGCGCGAAAGCCCAGCCAATACGGCCGCGCGAACAGCACGGCCAACAGTGCTACGCACGCCAGCCGCAGCGCCAGCAGCAGCCACCGCATCACGCGCCGCCGCCGGGCGTTCCGCTCCAGCACCACGCGCAAGAATCGCAGCGTGCCCAGTTCGACTTGGCGCGTCTTCTGGCGAAACACGAGATGGATCACGATCGGAATCGCCATCGCCGCCAGCGCGCCGAGAAATCCGATCTGCACGAAGGACATGATTATTCAGCCTGTTCAGCCTGACCTTTTAGGGGGAGTTGTTTCCTAAGCGGCAGTTCACATTGAACCACAGAGACACAGAGAACAACGGATAGACGAATGTTTCATTGAATCTTTTCCGCAACCGATTTCAGCCATGCCCGCGCCTCGCATTCGAAAATCGAATTTGACGAATCTCTGTGTCTCTGTGTCTCTGTGGTTCAAAATGCCTCTCGCGCGTTCGCGATCGCATAAGCATTCCTCTCATCCTTCTCCGTGTGCTCCGTGTCTCCGTGGTGAACTCCCCCCTCGCGTCACGACAATGTCACCCGGCCTTCGCGCGGCGCACTAAATAGTCGAGCAGGGCCTGGTCGAGCGGTTCGTCGGTGGTTAGTTCGATGCGGTCGATGGCCCGGTTGTGGCACTCGGCTTCGAGCTGTTGGCGCCAGGCTTCGACGGCCGCCAGGTAATCGTCGCGGACGCTTTCGGCCTGCGTCACCAGCGTTTCGCCCGTCTCCAGGTCGTGAAAGCGAAAGTGCCCTTCCAGCGGCAGCCGCCGTTCCCAGGGATCCCAAATATGAAACACGATCACTTCGTGATTGCGGAACCGCAGCCGTTCGACGGCCTTCATCAGCGAATCGAGATCGTCGAACAGATCGCTGACGATGACCACGATGCCGCGGTGGTTGCACAACTCGGCCGCCTGTTGAAAGGCCCGGCCGCAATCGGCGCTGGCCCGCGGCGGGTGGCTCTCGATCACGCGCAGTATTTCCTGCAACTGGTGCGAACGGGCCTTGGACGGCAGATGGGCCACGACTTCGTCGGCCAAGAGCACCAGCCCGACGGCGTCGTGCTGCTTGAGCGCCAGGTGGGCCAAGGCGGCGGCCATCGCGGCGCCGTATTCGAGCTTGCTGAGGCCCAAGCTGCGGCAATCCATCGACTTGCTGATGTCCAACAGCAAGTAGAGGTTCATGTTCGTCTCGGCGTCGAACTGTTTGACGTACAACCGCCGCTGCCGCGCATAGAGCTTCCAGTTGACGTGCCGCAGGTCGTCGCCCTGGGCGTATTCGCGGTGCGAAGCGAACTCGACGCTGAAGCCCACGAACGGGCTGCGGTGCAGCCCGTGCATGAAGCCTTCGACGATGCCCTGAGCGCGCAGCTCGAGATTTTCCAGCCGCGAAAAGAAGGCAGGGTCGACAAGTTGTCGGGCATCGGTGGGCATGGTTTGGGGATTAAACTCTCGTCAGCGGGGTTGCATGAGCCAGAATCGTTACACAAACGGCCGTCAGAAGCCCACCATCATCAAATGCCTACCTGCGTCGGGGCTGCCTTGCTCGCCCGGCGAACAGTAGAACGCCACGTCTTCCTGCGGGGCCAGCCAGATCGGGCCGTCGATCTTACCGACCACCTTCGCCGGCACGACCGCTTCCATCGGGCCAAACTCATCGGCGGTCGAATTGCGATTCGCGAGACAGATTCCTTCGTCGATGCCGGTATACGCGCGCAGTCCGTCGGCCGAGACCCACCACAGAGGCCAGTGGTTTTCCAACGGCAACAACTCAAGGCTCTTGAACGGCGAGTGCTCTTTGCTTCTTGAGGCGATGCGAACCGATCGCGTTTCCGCCGATTGGATCAGGCAGAATTTCAACCGCCGCTTGTCGAGGAACTGCGGGTTCGAAATGCGCCAGCGGCTTGCACCGATGAGCGGCAGCGGCAACTCCTCGGCCTGCGAAAAGGGAGAATTTACGTCCGGCCGCGTCGAACGAAGCAGCTTGGGCGTCTTTTCCAGATGGGCGTCGTCTGCACTGAGATAGACGAGTTCCAGGCCGTCGGCCGAGAGCGCCGGGTAGGCGTCGGTCCTGGGGGTCGCGGCGCCCTTGATCAGTTCGGCCGGACCAAACGGGACATCGATTTTTTCTCGCGTGGCAATATACAGATCGTATTCGGTTTTCCGGCTAAACCAGTTGGCGAACACGATTGTTTTCAGGTCGGCGCTCAGACAAGGCGAAAAAGCTCGGCGCAACTCCCCGACTCCCGGCACAGGCTGCGGCTCGAGTCGCGGGAGGCCGGGCACGGACGGTCGTTGCCGGGGCGGGCGAACGGCCAGCGCCGGAGATTCGACGACCGGCTCCTGGGCGCGAAGCCCGCCAGCCGCTGCGAGCAGCAAGGCGCTTGCCGCTACCGGCAGGACGGCCGGCGCCAACCGCTTGCCAAAGACGTGCTTCATTTCATTCTCCTTCGTCTTCTTCCGGCAAAGCAACCGCATGTCGGGTCGCGGTGTACGGCGCGTCGATCGGCCAGCCGGGCGGCTTGGTCGATTGCAGGATCCACTTGCCGTCGAGTTGCGCCAAAAGTTTCGCGGCGGCGAGTCGAAATAGGCCGTACGACCACTTCTTCTCGTTCTTCTCGGAGCATTCCAAGAGCAGTCCCACTTCCGGGTTGGTTCCATTGGCAAAGACAAAGAGGGCCCCGTCGAGAATGCCTGCCGCCGGATCGTCGTAACGATCGAGGGGTTGGCTGAGCAAACGCAGGTCGATTTTCTCGGCGCCGAGCATCTCCTGGACGGCGAAGCGGCGGGCCAACTCGCGCATTTGCACCAGGCGCGCCCTCGGACTATCGCCAGGTTGCGGGGCCTCGTCGAACTCGGTCATCAACAGATCGGTATCGTGAGGCATCCAGCGTACGCCGCGCAGGCTCTGCATCTCGAACTTCTCAGGCGTGAGCGACACGAACTCGTAGGTCAACAGGGGGTTTCCCTGATTGACGAGGTAGATCTCCAGCGTCACGATCGCTTTGGGCCGGCCGCTTTCGCCGAGGCGCCAGACGGTAGCGTCCAAGACTCCCTTGATGCCGGAACCTGAATTGCGCGTCTGATCGTTGTAGCGCAACAGGGGACGCGCCGAGAACTTCAGCGAGGAGTCCGCATCGATCTCCTTGGAAGTGATCCGGAAGCCGTCGATCGCCTCGCGCATGATTTTCAACCGCTGCGCCGCGAGCTTGTCGCCCTTGGATGGCTTCGTTTCGTCGTCGCAACGACCTGGCGCGGCTTGCGTCGCCACGATCGTCCACAGCAACAGAGGCAGAATGTGGTTCATTCGATCGTCTCCTTGGTCATTTCCGTGAGTCGAGCACGAAAGAATTTCGGCGCCTGCCGCTTCTCCTCGTCTTCCGCCCCGTTGGCCAGATTGGCGGCCAGCGCGGCGCAGCAGACGATCGTCGCAATCAGCAGAAAGACGCCCGCGATCGAACGCCATAGGCTTCGCTTCGGCATCACGGCTTTTCCTCCACCGGCACGGCCTTGAGCAGCCGCTCGACCAACGCGTCGGCGTCGAGATTGTCGGCTCGAGCGTGAAAATTGAGCACCAGCCGATGCCGCAGCACGGGCGCCGCGACCGCCTGGATGTCGGCGAAATCGACGTGGTATTTGCCCGTCAGGATCGCCCGGCCCTTGGCCCCCAGCACCAGAAACTGCGAAGCCCGCGGGCTGGCGCCATAGGAAAGATATTTGTGGATTTCGCCCAGCGGACCGCCGGCGCCGCGACCCAGTTCAGGACGAGTAGCGGCCACCAGCCGGGCCGTGTAGCGGATCACGCTGTCGGCGATCGGCACGCCGCGCACCAGGTCTTGCAGCCGCAACACTTCGTCGGACGAGAGCACCTTGTCGGCGTGTGCGGCCAGCGTGCTGGTGGTGCCTTTGATGATCTGCACCTCTTCGTCGACCGTCGGATACTTGACCTTCAGGTTGAACATGAAGCGGTCGAGCTGGGCTTCGGGCAGCGGGTAGGTGCCTTCCATCTCGATCGGGTTCTGCGTGGCCACGACGAAAAACGGCGGCTTGAGCTGATACGTTTCGCGGCCGATCGAGACTTCGCCCTCCTGCATGGCCTGCAGCAAGGCGGCCTGCGTCTTGGGGGGCGTGCGGTTGATCTCGTCGGCCAACAGGAAATTGGTGAACACCGGACCGGGCACGAACGACACGCGATGCTTGCCGGTCGCCTGGTCTTCTTCCATCACGTCGGTGCCGGTGATGTCGGCCGGCATCAGATCGGGCGTGAACTGCACGCGGCGAAACTCCATCTCCAGCGTGCGGGCCAAGGTGCGGGCCATCAGCGTCTTGCCCAAGCCCGGCACGCCGTGCAGCAGCACGTGCCCGCGACAGAGCAGGCTGATCAGCAGCGAGTCGATGATCTCGTGCTGGCCGACCACGACCTTGCTCATTTCCTGTTTCACGCGGTCGCGCGCTTCGCGCAGCCGGGCGACGATCGCCAGATCGTCGGCGCCGTTTTCCGAGGGTGCGGCCGAGGGCGAGAAGGGTTTTGTTACCTGGCTCATGCGGTGCTCCGTGGTCGTCGGTGATTTGCGAGGGTCTTGAACGGGAATAGGCCCTGGGGCGGAAATGAGATTATTGAATCGTTTGGAAGTTCATTGTTAACCACAGAGACACAGAGGCACAGAGATTCTTGATTTTGTATCTAGGCGTGGCAGAAGTCTTACCCAGCGCGGCCTGGGGGTGCAATCGATTGAGCCACGGATGAAACACGGATGGATCACGGATGAAATACAGAATCGGAAACGCAATGTCCGATCCGTGTTCGACCCGTGTTTCATCCGTGGCTCTCCCCAGCCAACTCGCCGCATAAATCTTCGCGAGACGCCAAGAAATAAAACGTTCGTAGTACAGAGGTCCTTAAATCGTTGCTTTTGCATTTTTCGTCTTCGCCTCTGTCCTTCTTCTCTGTGCCTCTGTGTCTCTGTGGTTCAATCCAGAACCGCCACACTGCTTTAATACTTATGAAACGGAATCATTTCACCTTCACCGCCTCCTGCGGATCGACCAGGCCGTCGGCGTCGCCGTCGAGGTCGTGAAAAACTTCGCGCGGGCCGAGGAACTCGTTCCAGGTCAGGTCGCCGTCGTTGTTGCGGTCCATCCGCTGAAACCAGATCGGGCCGATCGGCCGCCGCTGCTGGAAGGCCGGCGTCTGCGCGGCCAACTGCTCGCTGGGCCCGAAGAGCTGATAGCTGCCGCGGACGAACTCCATGTGAAAGTGCCGCACGGGCTCTTTCTGGCCGATGCCGGGCCGGCGGTCGCGGTCGAGCCGGGCCAAAGCCTTCGGCGCCTCTCGCAGTTCGCGCACCGAGACGCGGCCGTCGGCGTTGGCGTCGAGGGCCATGAAGAAACCGTGCCCGGTGTCGTAGACGTTCACGCGGCAGGTCGTCGCCGCCGGTTCGCCGCGGGCTCGCACGTAGTCTTTCATCTCGTCGGCGAACACCTTGTCGTCGCCGTCGGCGTCCATCAGCTCGAATAAGCCGCGCTCGAAGCGGATGCGGTCGGCCGTTTCGTCGCGGCTCAAGTAGCCGTTCGCGTCGGCGTCGAGCTGATTGAACTGCCGCATGGCATTTTCGATGGCCGAGGCGATTGGGTCGAGATTGCGGTGCGAGAAGGTCACGACCGCGCCGGAAAAGGCGATCTTGGCGTAATCGGCCCGATCGGCGTCGTCGAGCCGTTCGCCGCCAGCGTCCTTGACGTCGATCGCTCCCCCGCCCGCCTCGGCGCTGCGAAGATCGGCCGACAGGTCGACGTCGGGCTTGGCTTCCGACAGACGTTTCAACTCATCCGCGTTCAGGCGGCGATCGCCGTCGGCATCCAGCGCCGCGATCCGCTCGTCGGACCAGTTCAGTTCGCCGCCGTCGAGCGAGCGGTCGCGATTGCGGTCGTACTTGGCCAGCAGACGACGGGCCAGCAGCGGTTCGCTCGCGTCGCGCACGATATCGGCCACCGTGGCCAGCGGCGTCGGCTTCGTTTGCACGCCCAGCAGCACCTGCGTCGGATCGGGCGCTGGCTGCGGCGGAAAGAACTCCTGAAAGCTGACGCACTCGTCGCCGTCTTCGTCTTTCGAGAGCACCAGGTCAGGCGAGGCGTCCAGTTCCTTCTGGTCGAGCAGACCCGAGCTGTCGGCATCGAGCAGCTTGAAGACTTCCAAGTCGTTCTGCAAAGAGCTAAGGTCTTGCCGATAGGCCACCGCCTCGCCGCCCAGCCGGTCGACCGTGCGTTCGACGTCGCGCCGCGCCAGCGACGCTTGGCCGCCCAAACTTTTGAGAAACTGCGACGCCGCCCGCCGTTGTTTGACTCGCAGCAGCGGCGAGTGCGAGGCTTCGTCGCGGCTCAGCTTGCCGTCGTGATTGGCGTCGAGCGATTCAATCAGCCGGTCGATATACTGCCGCCGCGCTTCGGCCAGCGACACGCCGCCCAACGACAGCCGCAGGCGGAAGTGCAGCGGGCCGTCGTCGAGCAACAGCAGCACGTCTTTGCGATCGGCGGGCCCGGCGGCTTGGAGCGCTTGCGCATTGCGGCTCTGGCTGGCCTCGGCTTTGACCTTGGCCAGCGCAGCCGCCGGCGCCGGGCCGTCGGCCCCCAGCGCGCCGAACACCAAGATCCATTTCGCCATAACCACGCTAGCGCCTATCAACAGCTATTCTGAAAATTGGGTGGCTGGTGGCTGAGCCTCGGCGAAGCCCCAGTTCGCTGGGGCATCGCTTCGCTCTGCCGCCAGCCACCCCTCCAGCGATCGAACCTGTTACGTATTACTTAGAGTCTGGCGATCCATTAGCCCACCAGTTCCTTGATCGCTTTGCCCGCTCGATCGACCAGCGGAATCGGCCGGCCTTCGGGCGAGATGTTTTCTTTCTTGGGATCGATGCCCAGCGCCGTGCAGATCGTCGCATACAGATCGGCGACCTTCACCGGCCGCTCGGCGACCTCTTGGCCGTCGGCGCCGCTGCTGCCGATCGCCTGACCGCCCTTGATGCCGGCGCCGCCCAGCGCCACGCTCCAGGCCATCGGGAAGTGGTCGCGGCCGCCGTTGTGATTGATCTTCGGCGTGCGGCCGAACTCGCCCATCCACACCACCAGCGTCGAAGCGAGCAGCCCGCGATCGCGCAGGTCTTTCATCAGCGTCGACCAGGCCGGGTCGAGCGTTTCCGAGAGCGACTTGACCTGGTTGAAATTGTCGATGTGCGTGTCCCAACCGGCCACGTTGCCCGGCGAGCCGGCCAGCGTGACTTCGACGAACGCCACGCCCCGTTCGACCAGCCGCCGCGCGAGCAGGCAGCCCTGGCCGAAGCGATTGCGGCCGTAGGCGTCGCGTAGTTCGGCCGGCTCCTGGTCGAGTTCGAACGCCTTGCGGGCTTGGGTCTCGACCATCCGCATCGCCTTGGCGTAGCTGGCGCGGTGCGCCTTGACCGCCTCCGCCGAGGCGCCTTTGTCGAACTCGCGAGTCATGAACCGCAGGATGTCGAACTGATCCTTGAGCGCCGCATCGCCGCGGTCGCCGGGCGGCTTGAGATCTTCAAGCGCCAAGTTCGCCCGCGTGTTCGGGTCGTTGCTGGCGCCCGAGACGGTCAGCGGGGCGTAGTTCGGGCCCAGGAAGCCGGCGTCGACCATGCGGAACGGCGAGAGGCTGATGAAGTTCGGCAAGTCGCTTTCGTCGTTGCCCAGTTCCTTGGCCAACAGCGAACCGAGCGACGGATAGCGCACCGCCGCCTGCTGCGAAGGGTAGCCGGTCAGCATCAACCGCGTGGCCAGGCCGTGCTCGCCTTCTTTGGTCGCCAGGCTGCGGATGATCGCCAGGTCGTTCATCTGCTTCGCGACGCCGGGCAAGTGCTCGCTGATCCGCACGCCGGAGGCCGCGGTGGCGATCTCTTCGAACGGGCCGCCGTTGGCGTGGCCCGGCTTCAAATAGAAGGTATCGGTCTGGCTGGGACCGCCGCTCATCCACAGCAGGATGCACGATTTGCCCTGCTTTTTCGCGGCCTCGCCCGCCGCAGCCGCCAGCCGCGGCAGCCAGCCGCTATAAGAAACTCCCAACGCGCCGGCCAGGCCGAAGCCGAGCAACTCGCGGCGCGAAAAGGGGGCAGCGAAACGCCCCGTCACCGCAGCGGCGCGAGGATGACGAACGGGCACGGAGAGCGACAAGCGTCGATCGAGCATGGCGATTCTCCTTGGACGAAACATTTTGACTCGAACTCGAAGTAATGATTAAGCGATGTTCGCGCGACCGGTCCTCGTTACGGGTTCCTCTTCTCTGTTCTCGGTTCTTCTGTTTCCTTCCGCGACTTCTGTTCTAAGGTCTTTTCTTTCCCCAGAGCGTCGCCGCTTGCGCTTTATCGACGATCGATTCGCGGGCTAGCTGCAGTCATCCCCGCAAACAGAGAAGAGGAACCCGTAGCTACCGCAGCTTGGCGGTTTGCCTGGTCTTGCAAAACGCACCACATCCATTCCTCTCAAGTCACCGGCAATGAGGACCACAATAATTAACGGCTGAGCACGAATTCAGGACTATTCAACAACCCCCACAGCACCTGGGCGAAAGCTTGCTTGCGCTCGGACTCGCCGGGCTGGCGGCGGACGAAATCGAGCAGAAACACGAGCTCATCCTTCGTGGGCTTGCGCGTCAGCGCGGCCAGGTACAGCGTTTCGATTTTGTCTTGCGGCTTCAAGAACGGGGCCTCGACCACGGCCCGCAACGTGCGGCTGGAGTCGAGGTTCGTGGCGTCGGCCGTCAGCTTGCCGTTCATCAGCATCAACGCCTGCGGAATGCCCGCCTTGAAATCGACCGGCGACTCGGGCGCCGCTTCGTTCATGCGGGCCACGAATTGATCTCGCAGGCCGTTGTAGCGCGGGCCGTTGTCGGCCTTCGACACCGACAGGCCGAGCGCCTGTTCGAGCGAGTCGAAGACCTGCTCGGGCAGCAGCGTTTTCAGCGGGCGGTGCGTAAACCCTTCGGCCTCGCCCTCCGCCTGGTCGGAATAAGCTTGTTGATAGGTGCGGCTCTGGCAGACGCCCATGATCAGCCAGCGCAGATCGTAGCCCGAGGCGACGAACAACCCGGCCAACTCGTCGAGCACTTTTCGTTCCTCGGGCCTGGCGCGGTCGAGATCGTCGACCGAACCGGCCAGGCCGCGGCCGCAAAGATATTGCCAGGTGCGGTTGACGACCGTCGCGGCGAAGTTGGGGTTCTCGGGCGAGGTCATCCACTCGGCAAGCACTTCACGCGGCGCTTTGCCGGCGGGGAGTTGTTCGAGCGGCTGTTTGTCCCACAGCAGCTTGGCCGCGTAGGAAACGCCGCTGGTGCTGTCGGCGACGATCGTCGGCGCGGGCCGCGGCTCCGCGGGCTTCGAGCCGTCGCCTGTGAAAAACGCCGCCACGCCCCAAAAGTCGTTGCGATTCCAATCGGTGAACGGGTGGTCGTGGCACTGGGCGCAATTCAACCGCACGCCGAGAAACACCCGCACGTAGGCGCTGGCCAGGTTCTCGGGCATGGGGCCGACGGCTTGCTGAAACACGGCCGCCGCGGCGTCGGAATCGGCCGGAGGCTGCGTTTGCGGCACGACGCCGGGCGCCGCCTGCGGCAACGAAACCAACAGCAGCTTGCGGGCGAACGCATCGTAGGGCGTGTTGCTGGCGAACTGCTGGGCCAGCCACGGTTCCAGCCGCACGGCCATCGCCGCCCCCGGCGCGCTGGCCGGAACCATCATCCGCCGCCAGACGCGCGACAAACTCGCCGCCGTGCGATCGGCGAAGCGGTCGGGCCGCTCGTTGGCGTTGACCAATCGTTCGACGTAGTTCGGCCGCTTCAAGCTGCCTTGGTCGGCCAGAAAATCGCGCAACTGCGCGACGGTCGGAATTCGCCCTTGCAGATCGAGAAACAATCGCCGCAGAAAGGTCGCGTCGTCGACCGCCGGCGCCGGCTCGATCCCGGCGTTGCGATATTGTTCGTCGAAGCGGGCGTCGATCCAATCGGCCAGCTCCTGCGAGGTCATCTTCGGCGGCTCGGCCTGCTGGCCGTAGCCGAGCGATCCGGCAAACCCGACGACGGCGACCGCCAGTGCGACGTAACGGGCCATGTGACTCACCGTGCGAAGAAATGAACGGGATGACCGCTGCACGTTAGCTTGGGCCGAGGCGGCAAGCGACTCTTGCCGCTCAGCACTGGGGGCGATGTTAAGACATTATGTCTTTATCGTCAAGCGCCACGAAGAAATTCTTTTTTTTGTCGGGTTCGCGCCCCGTCAGCGGGGCCTGCGCGAAGGAATTTCTTTATAAGTGGACCTTGTTGTCCTTAATTGAACCCGGTATAGTTAAAGGGCCTGAGAAAAGACCCGCCCAAGCTCACCCGCCCCAAAGCACCCGCCGAGGAGATCGACCGATGCCCGCCTGTGATCGAGGGGTTTGCCGCCGAATCGCCGTGGTCTCTGCTTTTTCGCTGCCGCTGGCCGCCGCGCTCTTGGCCGGGCCAGCCGCCCAGGCCGAGCTGCCTTACGAACAAGAGCCGATCAATTATCTGACGACGCCGGTGTACGATCCGATCGCCAGGCTGCAAGCGCGGCTCGACCGCGGCGAGGCGCAACTCGAGTACGACGACGAACGGGGCTATCTGCCGGCCGTGCTCGAACAGTTGGGCATCGATCGGTCCTCGCAAACGCTCGTCTTTTCCAAAACCAGCTTCCAGCGTCAAAGGATTTCGCCGCGCACGCCCCGTGCGGTGTATTTCAACGACGACACGTACATCGGCTACGTGCAGCGGGGCGAGGTGCTGGAGGTTTCGACCGTCGACCCGGAACAAGGCGCCGTGTTTTATACGCTCTCGCAACAGTCCGGCGGCAAGCCGCTCTTCCAGCGGCAGACGCACGACTGCCTGCAATGCCACTCGTCCTCGAAGACGCAGGACGTGCCCGGCCATTTGGTGCGCTCGGTTTATCCCGACGCCAGCGGCATGCCGGTGTTCAACGCGGGCACTTTCCTCTCGACGCACGAAAGCCCGCTGCGAGACCGCTGGGGCGGCTGGTACGTTTCCGGCACGCACGGCGCCCAGACGCACATGGGCAACGTGGTCGTCGCCAATCGCCAGGAGCCCGAGCGACTCGATCGCGCCGCCGGCGCCAATCGCACGAGCCTCGACGAGTTGTTCGACACGTCGCCCTACCTGGCGCCCTCGAGCGACATCGTGGCTTTGATGGTGCTCGAACATCAAACCAAGATGCACAATCTGATTACGGCCGCCAACTATCACGCCCGGCTGGCGCTGCACTATCAGGCCGGGTTGAACAAGGCGCTCGGCCGACCGGAAGGCGAGCTTTCCGAAAGCACGGTCCGCCGCTATCAAAGTCCGGCCGAGAAGCTCATCAAGTACCTGCTGTTCTCGGAAGAGGCGCAGCTCGCCAAGCCGGTCGCCGGCAGTTCGAGCTATGTCCAGGACTTCGTCGCCCGCGGCCCTCGCGATGCTCGCGGGCGTTCGCTGCGAGATTTCGATCTGAAGCGGCGGATGTTCGAATACCCGTGCAGTTACGAAATCTACTCCGACGCTTTCGACTCGCTTCCGCCGGTGGTGAAAGCATACGTCTACCGGCGGCTGAAAGAGATTCTCTCCGGCGCCGACCAAAGCCGCGACTTCGCCCATCTCTCGGCCGACGACCGCCGGGCGATCTTCGAGATCCTCTTGGACACCAAGCACGACCTGCCGGCGGATTGGCGGCAGGGGTAGTCAAAAATGAGACGCAGTTCGTTAAATTTGAACTGCATCCCCTTTACTTGGACTCCGCCTTTTTACTTGGCGGACCGTAGACCTCCTCGGCGTCTTTCAGATACTCGGCGATTGGCGGCAGGCCGATTTCCTGGCGGCGGCGATCGAGGTTTTCCGGGTCTTCGACCTTGCACGGCTGCCAGCGGCCGTCGCGGATTTCGAGTTGCGTCCCGTAGATCTGCGGCTTGCCTTCGGCCAACCGCACCCGGTCGGTCAGATAGGCCACGTCGACTTTGGCCACTTCGCCAACCGGGCGCTCCTGCATCCGCCGCAGACAAGCTCGCCGAAATTCATGATCGGCATGCTGCGCGAGCAGCCACGCCGCGTGGGTGCCGTCGACGCCGACCAGCGTTTTGCCCGGCCAGCCGTGTCGCTCGACGATCGTTTTCAGCCACTCGCGATTTTCGCGATCGACGCGCATTTCTTCTTGCACCACCGGCTGCTTAAGAAAGTCGTCCGGCAAGTCTTCGAACGACACCTTGTTTTCCTTCATCCAGTCGATGGTTTTCTGCCGCACCTCTTGATCCCGCGCGAGCAACTGTTTGCGCAAGTCGCGCCGTTCGACCGCCGGCGCCGGGCTCGCTTCCTGTTCGGCCCCCGTCGCGGGTTGGATCGAAAAAGCCGCCGCCAACAACGAGCAATACAATGCGATTCGAGACTCCTTCATCGGCCTCGCTCCTTCTTGACCCCCTGGGTATTCCTTGACTTCAGCCTCGGACGCGCCGAAAAAAGCGGTCATTCGCCGCCCGCGGGCTCGATGGAACGCTCCGCCGAGCCAGCCGCCGAACGCCGCCAGCCACCCCCGCTGCTTGAAATTGCCAACCCCAATTCCTGGGCCTGGCAAAGCACTGGTGCAATTCCGCGGCCAGCGTTCAGGTTTCCAATGGAGCAGCAGGAAAGGCTTGGACGCTGATCTGCTGCAAGCTAAAATGCGATGGTAGACCGAAACCAGGAGGGCTGCCATGCGTTTTTCGTTTGCGTTCGTTCTAGCGCTCGCGTTCTGCACGTCGGCGCAAGCCGGCGAGCGAAAGCTGCCGTCGAAAGCCGCCATCGAGGCGGCCAAGCGGCTCGTCGCCGAGACGTTCGCCAAGGAACTCTCCGAGTCCGACAAGGCGCCCGCCGTCAAGGCGATGCTGGAACTGGCCGAAAAGACCACGGGCGACGCTCCCTCGCAAGCGGCCCTGTATCTCTCGGCTGCGGAAATCGCCGCCCGCATTGGCGATACCCGGCTGGCGTTCGACGCCGTGGAGCAACTGGCCCGCGTGTTCGACGTGGACGTGTTGGCGACGAAAGGCTCGCTTCTCGACCTGGCCGCCGAGCACGCCAAGACGAACGACGCCCGGGTCAGCGTGGCGAACCGCGGTCTGGAACTGGCGGACGCCGCGGTCTCCGCCGGCAAGTTCGACCTGGCCGACTCTGCGCTCAAGACCGCCGCCGGCGAATCGGCGAAGCTGCGCGACGCCCATCTTCGCAAGGAAATCGCCGCCAAGCGCCGCACGGTCGAAAAGGCGCGCAAGCAAGCCTCGCGCGTCGAAAGCGAGATCGCCGACGCCCGCAAGAAACTCGCAGCCGATCCAGGCGACTCGGCCGCCAACGAATCGCTCGGCAAGCACCTGGCGTTCGACTTGGGCGACTGGACCGCCGGGCTCAAGCATCTGGCCAAAGCCAAAGACGCGCAGCTCCGCGCCGTCGCGGTGGTCGATCAATCGTTGGAAAGCGGCTCCAAGCAGATGGCCCAAGCCGGCGACCTCTGGTGGTCGTTGGCCGAAAGCGCCCGCGACACGCGCGATAAAGCCGGCTACCAGAGCCGGGCCGTGTTCTGGTACACCCGCGCCGTGGTCGGTCTCTCCGGCCTGGCCAAAGCTCGCATCGAGAAGCGCATCGCCGAGGCCGGCGAGGAAGCTTTGGCGGCGGCCGCCAGCCAGAACGGCGGCGACAACGGCAAGTTCGTCAACGTGACCCTAGCGCCGGGCGTGGTCATGCGGTTGGTCAAAATCCCCGCGAGCGAGGACGGCAAAATCAAGGAGTTTTATTTGGGGCAGACGGAGGTGACGCAGAAGCAATGGATGGCGGTGATGGGGAGTAATCCGAGTGCACAGAAAGGCGACAATTTGCCGGTCGGCTTGGTCTCCGTTAAAGACTGCCAATCGTTTCTCAATAGAGTGAGCGCGGCCGCAGGACGTCTTAAATTCAGACTTCCGAACGAGGGCGAGCTGACTCATGCGTATCTGGCCGGTCAGCGTAGCTCATATTACTTGGATCGCCCTGGGGACTACTTTTGGACTTTGGAAAATGGCGGAAAGGTGCTTCATCCGGTAGCGTCTCTGAAGCCAAATCCGTGGGGGCTCTACGATATGCTCGGCAATTGCGGCGAGTGGTGCGACGACGGCATGATGTGGGGCGGCAGCGTTTGGAACCGCGCCGAAGACCAGAAGGAAAAGCCAATTAAATCACCGCACGACAAGCCGTCGGCGGGCGTAATCGGTTTCAGAGCGGCGGCAGACTCTATCTGATGAATTCGGTCGCCGAACCGCTCTGTTTCACGCGATCAACTCCTTGATCGCGTTCCCGCCGAACTGCGAAAGCTGCTTGAAGCGGCCGCCGTACTACAAACGTTCTATTTCTCCGCGTCTCGCGAAGATTTATGGGGCGAGTTGGCGGGGGGCGAGCCACGGATGAAACACGGATCGAACACGGATCGGACATGGTGTTTTCCAATTCGGCTCCTCACCGGCGTCTCACTGACCAACGCCACGTTTATTTCCCCGGCAATGCCTTGGAAAACGCAACCCCAACCCTGCTAAGGGG
>DATKRK010000015.1:0-23009 GCA_035532215.1 Pirellulales bacterium
CCGCCCCTGGAAGACGATGCCGATCGCGGACCTTTTCGATCAGCGAACGGCACAGGCGTTTGCTGAGGCGAGCGATTTTGACGTTGCGGTCGGCGCTTGCCGCGCTGGGCCGCGGCGCCGAATCGCTTCGCTCTTCAGACCCAAAATTATTATTGCGCCGGCGATTTCCGCCGCGCGCTGTCGTTGCTAACGAGCGATTGGCGAGCAGTTCCATCAGCGGCGCCACGCGCTCGGCGAATTCTTCTCGCGCTCCCGGAATGTCGGCGGCCACGCGCCGGCAAAGTTCGTGCAAGGCTTGATCTTCCTGGCCCATTCGAAAGAACCCTTTCTTCGTTTGGTCCGTACGTTTTTCGAGGCGCCGCCGGGCAATCAATGTTCGTTTGCGAGCAGGATCGAACACGAGACGTACGTTGGTCGTGCCCACGGCCTTCCTCACTCGTCGTCCAAAGACGGCCTGGAAGGCCGCCCCACAAGCCCGCCCCGCGGCGTTTGACCGCCGACAACGCTTGAGCATTGCTACATCCCAAAGTAAATCGTTTGCGAGTCCGTATCGCCCTCGGCGTCGCTCGCCGTCACGGTCTCATAGCCGTCGTAGTATGGGCCGCTGGTGAGCACATAAAAGCTGAAATTGCCGGAACTGTCGGGCGTAGTGGAACCGTTGGCGGTGCCGCTGTACGAGATCGTCGTGGTCGAAAGGTCGCCGCCCGAAACGGTCCCGGTGATCTCCCACTGTCCATAACCCAAGTAATTCGCGACCAGATTGCTGATCGTGAGCGGCGCCATCTCGGTCGTCGTCGAGCTTGGCGACGTCGAGCTGACGAGCGCCGGCGAACTGACGGTCGTCTGCGCGGGGCTGGAGGTTTGATTCCAGACGTCCGTGGCCGTAGCCGTGACCGTTCCCGAGCCCGACGGCTGCGCCGTCAGGCTGAATGCGCCGCTGGAATCGGTGGTCGCGGTCCCGCTGACCACGCCCGAGAGGCTCACCGAGGCGCCGCCGGGAGTCATGTCCGACACCGTGCCGGAGATCGTCACCGTCCCGTCCGCGTTGTCCTGCGGCGGGTTGAGTTGCACGACGGGGCCGGAGTCGCTGAGGGTCGCCGAGGCGGGCTGCGAGGCGGCGCCCCACACGTCGTTCGTCGCGGCTGTGACGTTGCCGAGGCCGGAGGCCAAGGCGACGAAGCTGAAATTGCCCGAGGCGTCGGTCGTCGCCGACCCCGAGGCCACGCCCGAGAAGCTCACCGTCAATCCCGAGGGCGATTCGTCCTGCACGCTGCCCGAGAGCAGCACGTTCGTGCCGTTACCCGTGGGCGAAACGGTGAAGTTTTGGATCACGGGCGCGGCGTTTTCGATGGGCGTTTGCACCGCCGCCGACGACAAGCCGGTGCCGGCGTCGGTGGCGACGGCCTGCTCGGTTCCCAACTGGGCGGCCGGCCCGGTGTAGGAGAAATCGCCCGCCGAATCGACCGCGAGATTGGTCGCGATCGGGCCGCTGATCGCCACCGAAAGGGCGCCGGCGTTGGGATCGAAGTCGGAGACGTGCCCCGAAATGTCGACGTCGTCGCCGCTGCCGACGGCGGCGGACAGCACGTCGATCACCGGGGCGGACGACAATAAATAACGCTTTTCAAGCGAATCGAATCTGCGCAGCGCCGGCTTGCGGCGGCGAGACTGGGGACGGCGTTGCTGGGGACGGCGGAAGGAAAACAAGCGCGCAAAATCCATGTGAGAAACTCCCTGGAAATAGCCGGGAACGAACGGGCCCCGCGGACTCGGACGGCGCCCCGGCGACGCGGTACAAAAGACCCGCCCAGCGGGCTGCCAATCGCAGCGCCGCTCAGGAAGACGGGTGCGGAAACCGCCTGGGCTAAGCCCTGCGGTCAATGCGTCGCCGATTATGCAATCGAGATCGCGGGCGATAGCCCGACACGGAATTGTGAAGAACTTCGTGAATTCTTCAGCCGCGAAGAAGTGCAACGTTTCCCAAGAAGCGGCAAATGAACTGTATCACGAAAACCGCCGGCAAGCAGCCGATCGATCAAGGCATTTGCGTCGAGGATCAAATGAGCGAGTCCAGGGGCTTGTCCCCTCGTTGTTCTACACATCTTTCACTCAAAGACTCGACCGGCGGGACTTTTTACCTAGCCAAGGCGTTTACGCCTGGGACCGGCGGACGTTCCAACCCTCCCCTAACCGCCGCGGCAGGCGCCTTTCGGGCCGCGTCGCGGTCCGAAAGGCGCCTGCGGAGGGAAAACGGTTGCGTTGGCCGCGCGGATTCTTCTTTGCTGTCTGCCACCAGCTTTAGCTGGTGGTATACGAGCAAAAGCACCTGTTGTCTTTGAGCCGGCTTTAGCCGGCTTGTGCAGGTCGGCTTTCCTACCACCAGCTAAAGCTGGTGGCAAGCGTTGCCGGTGCAATTCCGCTCGCGGTCGTCGAATCTCTTTGCCGCCCGCCGATTCCAACCGCTGAGCGACTTGTGTAAAACAACGCTTCTACTTGCGTACGAGGTCGTCCAGAACGTCGAGCTGTGCTGGCGACGGTTCGGAATATTCGGGCCGGCGAGCGCTCATGAGCTTGTCCCAATCGGCCCGCGCGCGAATCGCGTCGACGAGCGGTCCGCGGATCGGACCGGGGCTAGCCATCGCTAACGGCGCCCCGAGGCGGATGGCCTGCTCCATGAATTCGACCGCTTTCCGCCAGTCATCGTCTCCTTGGGGGGCGTTCAAGGCATAGACGTCGGCCGCCGTAAGGCGAGACAAGTAGCGTTCGGGATCGCAGGCGATGGCCTCCTCGATGTCTCGCTTCGCGAGGTCGTCGCACTTTCTGTTTTTGTACATGGCGCGCCGAAACTCGTTCTTCGCCCGGTTGTAGAACAGTGCTAACCGCTTTGAGTCTTTAACGCCCACCTTGCGCGCAGGACACATTGCGATGGCGCGCGTGAGGAATGTCTCCGCTTCGTCGAAGTTGGCATCGTTCAACGAACAGGCCAACCCCAGGTTGTTGAGCACGGCGATCGTCTCATAGCCGCCATCCATCGCAAGACGATACCAACTTTGCGCCAACTTCGCCGGCCCGCTGTGCAGCTTGCAATCGCCCAGGCAGGCGAAAAGGTGCGGCTCGGGTTTGATCTCTTTCGCTTTGACGAAATCGCCGTTTGCCCGCTCCCACTGCGCTTGGCGATAGGCGGCGGCGCCGCGATGGAAATAGACTTCCTGGGTTTCGAGACCCCGGTTGATCGCGTGCGTGAAATACTCCTCCGCCAGGCCGTAGTCTTCGGCCGCCAGCGCGGCTCGGCCGATCCGATAATACGTCCCGGCCAGCAACGCTTTGCTCTCCGGCGGCAGATTGGCCGCGGCTTCGTTCACATGGCGGATCGCCGCGGGGAGATCCTGGCGGTCGAGCGCCGCGCGGGCTTCCTGCAATTGGCGCTGGCCATAGGACGGCATCGTGGCCGCGTAATAGCACGCAAACCCAGCGAGCAAAACGAGCATCGCTGCCGCGCCAGCGACCCAGCCTCGGCGCCGGCGCATCCAGCGTTTGCCGCGACTGACGGGCGACAGGCAGCAGCGCAGCTCGGCGGCCAATTCCGCCGCCGTCCGAGGGCGCTCTGCGGCGTCGAACGCCAGGCAGCGCTGAAAGAGTGCGGAAACCTCGGCGCCGACTTCCGGATTGCGCTCGATGAGCGGCGGCGGCCCCGGCCGCTGGCGTTCCAGCAATTCGATGGCGAACTCGTCGTGGGCCAGTATTTCGGGGATCGGTCCGTAGGGCCAGACGCCGCCCAGCAGTTCGTAGGCGATCACGGCCAGCGAAAACAGGTCGGAACGCGGATCGATCGCCGGCGGCCCGGAGTGCGGCTCGAGCACGGTCGACACGATCTGTTCCGGCGCCATGTAAGGCAGCGTTCCGCCCAGGCGACGGCCGGCGGAGCGCTCGTCCTGGGCCAGGTTGAAATCCAACAACATCGGCTTGCCGCCGGCGGCCAGCAGGATGTTGGAAGGTTTGAGATCGCGGTGGCAAATGCCCTTGGCATGCGTGTAGGCCAAAGCGTCGGCCAATTGGGCGACGAGGTGCACGATGCCGTCGACATACGGCCGCTTGAGCAGCAACGGGTCGGGGGGCGCCGGTTCGGGCGAGATTCCGGCGCGGTTGATTTTCTCGACGGCATCCAACAGTTGGCGGGCTCGGCGCGGCCGGCGGCCGGCGTTGGCGAACGTGTGCCAGATCACGTCGTCCAACGTGGCCTGTCCCAGGTAAGGCATCGAGATCAACGTCCAACGGCGCTCGTCATCCTGGCGAACGGAAAGAATTTGCACGATGTTCGGGTGCGAGAGTTTGCCGAGCACGTCGACTTCGGCGGCGCCCTCGACGGTCGCCTTGACCACGACGCGGCGATCGGCGACCGCCGGCTCTTCGGCGATGAACACGCGCGCGAAGGCCCCCAGGCCCAGGCCGTCGAGCAAAGCAAATCCGCCGACCGTTTCACCCGCTTCCGGCCAGGTCTCGGCGGCAACGACGTCGTTGGGAAGCAGGCTGTTTTGCTTCAGATAGTCGTGCAGCGTCAACAGCTTGGCCAGCGACTCTTGATGGCCTGGAAATTGGCGGCAAAACTCGCTGCGATCGATCGACTCGCCCGCCGCCTCGCGGCGGCAGTATTCGTCGTACGCTCGCGAGATAGCGATGCTTTTGCGCGAGTCAAGCTTACCGGGCCGCGATAACCCCTCGCTCGACGACAGGTCTTGGCTCCAGGATTCGCGCCAAGCAAAAAACCACGACGGCTTCTCGCCGTTGGAATCGCGCGACGTCGAATCGGGAACGGCAAGCTGAGTTGCGTTGTCGTTTCGCCCCGCGCTGGTCACGGGTTGTCTCCAGGAAACAGCCGCTGCATGACGCGTTGGATCGTTCTCACGTTGAGCTTCATGCAGCGAGCAATTTCTTCCTGGGTCATGCCTAACTGGCGATAGCGCAGAATTTGCTGATAGTGAGGCGGCTGTCCGGCCATCAGCTTGTCGCGCAATTCGTTGGTCACGGCGATCTGGCTGGGGGTCGGCGTGCGAGCGGCCACCCGCTCCGCCTCGAAAGCCCCCGAGCCTTGCAGCGACCGCTCGCGATTGAGGTCGTGCTTTTGCGTGTGGAACAGCCGGCGGAATTCGTCGATGACCTTGTTTTTCGCCACCTGAACGAGAAAGGCGATCAGAGCTTCCGGCTTGTCCAAACGCTCGATTTGCGAGCGATTGGCGAAAAACGAAGCCCAAACCGCCTGCGTGAAATCTACGGAATCCACCTTGGAGCGCATCGACCGGCACAGTTTGCGGCGGATGGCCCGCACCACGTAGGGCCCATAGTTGTCCAGCAGCTCCCGGACGGCCTCTTCGGAACCTTGGCGAACGCGCTGCATCAACGCCGCAAACTGATGCCCTTCTGGCGGTAAGCTGTTCTCGTCCATAACGGTCATACTACCACTGCGACCGGCCAAACCCAAGGTTTTTTCGCCCCCAAACACGGGGGAGCCAAAGCCAACTCTTCATACAATTCTCGCTGGATTTCGCTGGCGCTACAGCGAAATCAAAATTCCTTGCCTGCCCCTGTTGCGCAGGCTATCTTACTTGCGCACGCGGACTTCCAGCGCTGCCGGAGCGATTCGGTCGGACATTCCTCTACCAGGGTGAACTATGAGATTTTGCGCGTACTTGCTGCTTGGGGCGGGATTATTAGGGCTGGGGATCGACGAGGTCCGTGCCGCGCAACCGAATCAGGATCCGCTCATCGCTGAGATCCGTGCCTTGGGCGGGACCGCCGAAGTCGACGAGAAATCGCCGGACCGTCCGATCGTCAAGATCGACTTGGGAAACACCGCTGCGAACGACGCCGACCTGGCTCGCCTGAAATCCTTGACCAGTTTGCACTGGCTCAGTCTGTGGCGCACGCGCGTCACCGACGAAGGGGTCGCTCACCTCAAAGGCTTGACCAACCTGACTTGGCTCGACCTGGGCGCTACCCATGTGTCCAACAAAGGCTTGGAATCTCTCGCCGGCTTGCACGAATTAGAGACCTTGACGCTTTACAATACTCGCATCACCGATGCCGGGCTGACTCACCTTTCGCCGTTGAGCAATCTCCGCGAACTGGCCCTTTCCGATACGCCCATCACCGGCGCAGGACTCGAGTCGCTGGCCGGGCACGTCAAGCTCCGAACGCTGCATCTGTTTCGCACCCGCTTGACCGATACGGGTTTGAAGCACCTGGAGAAGCTTACGAGCCTCGAATGGCTCGACCTGGGCGGAACGCACGTCACGGATGCCGGGTTGGCGCATCTCAAGTCTTTGAAGAGTTTGGAAACGCTGGATCTGAAGCACACGGGCGTGACGGGCGAAGGCTTGGATGAGTTGGCCGGACTGGCGAACCTGAAGACTCTGGATTTGGGATTCACCTCGCTCGGCGCCGACGGCTTGATGCATATCAAGAGTCTCAAAGGATTGAATCGGCTGTACTTGAGCGATACGCAAATTGATGATGCGAGCCTGAAAGGCCTGCAAGGGCTCAAGGAATTGCACGAACTCGATCTTGGCTTGACGCCGATCACCGACGCCGGACTCGAACATCTGAAAGCCCTTTCCGGGCTGCAAGAGTTGACGCTGATCGGCACCCAGATTTCCGATAACGGTCTGGCGGCGCTCAGCGGGCTGAAGTACCTGCAAATCCTGGTGCTGACCGGCGACGACATCAGCGACGCGGGCCTAGTCCATCTCGAGTCCCTTGCCCGCTTGCAGCACCTGGACCTGCGTCATACGCGCATCACCGGCGCCGGGCTTAGCCATCTGAAAGGGCTTGCCAAACTCGAGTCGCTCGATCTGGGCGACACGCCGCTGGACGACAGCGGCCTGAAGCACCTTGGCGCCCTGAAGAGTCTCGTCGAGTTGAACCTTTACGATACGCTCATCGGCGACGAGGGGCTCAAGCATTTGACCGGTTTGGAGCATCTGCAAACGCTCAATTTGCTCGGCACCCGAGTTACCGACGCGGGACTCGAATCGGTCGGCAAGATTACCAGTCTCGGCATCTTGAGCTTGCTGGGCACGAAAGTCACCGACGCCGGCTTGGCCCACCTTAAGGGGCTCGAGAACCTGGAAGGCCTCTCGCTGCAAAGCACCGCCGTAAGCGATGCGGGATTGCCGGCCCTGGCAGCCAGCAAGAGTCTGCGCACCTTGAACCTGATCGATACGCGCGTCACCGCCAAAGGCATCGAAGCATTGCAGCAAAAGCTGCCGCAATTGCACATCGATCGCTAATGTCGATCACGAGCAACCCGCTTGCCGCAATCGCGGCAGGTGGGGAAGCTGGGCCGACCGAATCAGCGTGCCGGCTGTGCGGCGCGCCGAGGATCTCGTTTTGCGGGCGCCGCCCATGGAGGAACGCTGGCCGCCGCTCGGGCCACGGCTTCGATGGCGATGGCCGCGACCGCGGCGCCGTAGTCGAGATCGATGTTGGCCAAGGTGTCGTGCGTATCGTGATAACCTTGGCGGTTGATGTCGTAATTCTCCATGAACAGCACGACCGGCACGCCCGCGTCCGAAAAGATTTGTCCATCGGTGTTGTAGAGCGTGCTGCGAGGATCGTAGGGCGGTCGTATTTCGCCCGACAATTGTGGGTGCAGGGCGATTTCGGGTATTGTGGCGCCGTCGGAGCTGCGCTGGCCGCGAGTCCGATCGCGGCGCCCAGGTCGCCGGTTCCAAACCGGGGCCAGGCGATTCCAGGCCTGATTCGCCTGATGCGCTTCGAGCGCCAGCCACATCGACTCGCGGCTCGCGCCGGGACAAATCTGGAACACGTCGCGGTCGCGATCGTTGTCGTGAGCGACCATGTCGAGCACGTAGACCCCTTGCACCCGCGTCCGCGACAGATCGCGGAGCTTTCCGCCCGGCAATCGCAGTTTCAGCGCACCCTCGACCACGCGCTGGCAAAGCTGCCGGGCGCCCAGGCAATCCGAGGGGAATTCCTCGCCGGTCAGGTGCACCAGCCACACGTCGCAGCCTAACTTGCCCGCGCGGCTCAGTTCGAGAAAGATCGGCGCCGCCAGCATCAACGCCGCCGTGGCCGAATGATTGTCGTCGGCCCCCGCCGCGGCCAACCGGGGACCGCCGCCTCCGTGGCCGTAGCCGTAAACGTCTTCCATGTAAGCGGTGTCGTAGTGGTCCGCCATGATGACGGCCCGGCGGCGGTCGCGGCCCGGAATGACGACCATCAAATCCCTCTCTTCGGTCGCTTCCCGCTGATTATCGAGCCAACCGCCCGACCAGTTGAAATCGAAATCGGTGCGCCACGCAAACGGCAGATCTCCGGCCAAGGCTTTGCCCGTCATTTTCCGGGCCGCGATTTCGCCGGCATAGTGCGCCAGCAGATAATCGCCGAGGGCTTCGAGATCGCGAGCGGGATGTTTCAGCCGAGCTTGCGTGACGGCGTCTCGAACGCAATCGGCGTTGTCCTTGTTCACGTACTCGCCCGTCGACAATTGGGCGATCGTGCGCCAATAGGCCGTCTCGAACGATCGTTGGGAAGTATGCGAGAAGGTCAGGTTCTCGGCGGCGCGGCGGCGAGCGGCGCCGCGCCCGGTTTCAGGAAGCTCGAGGCGGTCGCAAATCACGTCCGCCAGCAGCCCGGCGGCGGGCGCATTGACGGTGCGGCGAGACAGCGAACCGAGCCATTCGTCGAGCGATTCGTGCTTGGCCAGCGTCAGCAGTTGCCGGCCGAAATCGCGGGCCAGCGGCGCCTGCCCCAGCAGTTCCGCCGTGTCCAACAGCTTGCGAACGTTGACCGTCGTGCGATGGTAGCGATGGTCGTGGTCCACGTCGAAGATCTGGGCGGCGGCCAGGTGCGGCGCGCGGCGCAACAAGCGGGGCCAAAGCTCGATGGCGTGCGCCAGATGCGGCCGTCGAGCGTCGTAGGCGGTTAAGTAACCGAGCGGAGCATCGTCAAGCAGAACGGCCTGTCCGCTTTCGGCCGACCAATAGGCCGCCAGGGGACGGTGCCAATAGACCTCGTGCCGGCCGACTCGCATGGCCGGGTAGACGAACCGATAGCCGAACAAACCGCCCTCGGCCAGCCGGACCGCAGCGCGAACGAGTTGCTCGCGATCGGCCGACGGTCCGTCGAGCAGCAGGCGATGGTCGTGCGTCCAGATTTGCGAGTTGCGCGCCATGGGCTTGCCGTACAGACCCAAGTCGTCGGCCGCCGTGCTGAACAGCACGTGCGCCACTTTGTCTTCCTCGGCAGTCACCGCCAATTCGTCTTCGTGCCGATGGACGCGCGCCCAGCGGTGCGTGCGCTGAAACGAGTTGCGCACAGGCCCGTGGGCGTTGGCGGGCGCCGCCGCCCCCGGACGAGGTTCGTGCAGCCAGCCCGACTGCGGTACGCGAATTCCGCCTGGCGCCTCGTGCCTTTCGATCGAGTGCAACAGCGGAATCTGCATCGCCAGCGGCAACTCGCGTTCGAGGGCCAAATAAGGCTGGGCGCCCCAAAAAACCAAGCTGCCAGGAAAAGGGAGCAGATGGAGTTGCTCGGCTCGATAGGCTCGCTGCACCGGCGCAGGCAAACGCGCAAAAGGCTGAAACGTCAGCAAGTACTTGACCCCGCGCAGCGACTGCCCTTTCGACCAACGAAAACCGGCCGCCCACGAGGGCAACGGGCCTTCGTCGGCATAGCGAACATCCGCCCTCGCGTTTCCCGTAAAAATCCGAAAGCCCGCGGCGTGCAGATCGACCAGTTTTTCCGGCGGTTCGCCGTAGGCCGCCGAAATCAAATGGCGAAGAAAATCGATCGCCTGGGCAACGGGCAACTCCCGATCGGGCGCTGCAAAGAACCCTCGCCAAAAAGCCCGCGCCGGCCCCTGCTCGCTGCCGCCGCACAAGGTCCAGCGCACTCGGCCCTTGTCGTCCTGGGTGCGAGCGAGCGCCAGCGGCGCCAAAATTACGTAGCGCTCTTGGCTTGGCGCCCCGTGGGCGGCGAGCTCTTCGGGCCAATAGAGGTTGCCGGCCAGTTTGTTCTTGGCGATCCCATGCGCCGCTTCGCCGCGTCCCAGGTGTCGCAGCGCCACGATCAGGTGCTGGGCCAGCTGATTGAGCCCGGGATTGAGTTCGAAAGTTTGCTCGTACTCGTTGACGTGCCAGCCCCACGGATCGTCGTCCTGGAACAACTGCGAATCGACGCCGCCGTAAGGCTTGCGACCCAGCCTCGGCGGCGGCATGAATTCGGAGTAGGCGGCGATGGGGTAGCTTCCGGCCTCGTCCAGCCACGGCGCGCCGGCCAGTAGCTGTTTCCATCCGTGGTTCGACATGGTAGGCTCGCTGTGCGTAGATTTATCCCAGCTCCGAGAGCGTCGCCAGCTTACCACGGACCGCTCGACTGGCAAGCTGCGCCGAGCCGCTCCGGCCGCGTGCGCGGAGCGGGCGCGAGCGAAAGCACCGAGTTCCAGAATCTGCCGAGGCCGCACGTTGATTCGCCCTACGCTGCCGTCCGATCATCACGCCTTGTTGACGCTCGCTCGCGATACGAACGTCTTCAAACCGTTGGAAATCGAAGCGCTGGAAGAAGTGCTGCTCGACTACCATGCCACGAACCATGCCCACGGGCATCGCTCGGTGACTTTCGAACAAGCCGGCGAGATCCTGGGCTTCGCCTACTTCGCTCCGGCGGCGATGACCGATCGCACCTGGTACCTGTACTGGATCGCGGTCAACAAGCAGACGCAAGCTCGCGGAATCGGCGGCGAATTGTTGAAGTTCGTCGAGGATGAAATTCGCCGTCACAACGGACGGATTCTCTTGATCGAAACTTCTTCGCTGGAACACTACGAATTGACGCGGCGGTTTTACCTGAAGCATCAATACGAACAGGCGGCGGTCGTCCCCGACTACTACGCCGACGGCGACCACATGGTGGTGTTTCGCAAGCGGTTCTCGTAGCAATTGGCTCTTTTTTGTCGATCCTGCCGAAGGTCATCGATCGGGCGGCGTCGGCCGTTGCAAGTCAAGGCGCAACCCTTTGTTTGCAAGTCACTTATGGCGCAAGCGGATCGCCGGGCCGGCCAAGACGCCCTGGGAAACCGCAACGATTGCGCCGAATGGCAGCTCGTTTCACTCGGTTTGGTTGGGTCGCAAAAGCGAAGGCGGCCGGGATCCAGCATCGCGGCTGTGGCGTATAATCCGTTAGAGAACACGGAATTATGGGAGCCAAGGGAGCCTGAAGATGAAACGGTCCATCCGCCATGTCGCGTGGGCGATTGCAATGGCCTTGTTGGCAACGGCCGGGACGAGTTCCTGCTTCGCTCAGGTCGAAGTGGTCAATCCGAATCCGCTTGAGCCGGCGGGCGTTGGCGAGCCGGAGCGCATCGGCGGCGGAAGCACGCTGGGAACTTACCACAGCGGCGTAGAGGGCCCCGGTACTAGGCTGCGTTCGTCCGGGCCGGGCGACAATCCCGCAGGTCTGATGCTGCGAGAACTCAACGGGCCGAAGTATTATCAAGGCCGCGGCGCCCAGCGGATTCGCGGTCCGAGCGTAGCAGCCGCACGCCGAGCGTATCGGCTCTCGAACCAGCGACAGCAACTGTTGGACGGCTCCGTTTATTTCGCCAGGCGCGGCGAATACGAAGACGCGATTTATCACCCCCGCCGCGGTTCGTACCGCTACTCGGCGCGAACCACGCGAACGAGCAACTATCGCAGCGGCAATTGAAGGCCCCCTGGGGCGTGAGGGCGGATTATTCGTCCGTAGTAAAGCGGGCGTTTGTAGCGAAGCCTGTAGGGCACGCCCTCTGTGGCGTGCCGAGCACTCGGAAATCGCACCGATTCGCGCTTTCCCGGAACGCCGCGGAGGGCGTTCCCTACAAAATCAACGGCACGAACCCCTACTTACGCTCAAAGCGAAGCGCAAGCGAGGCGGAGCAACCGATTTACCTCGCTAACGATTCGCTTTTGGCGTCAATCTTGCTTGAGCGATTTTCGTCTCGGGCGCGAACCGAGCTTCGTAGGCCAAGCTTTTGACGAATTTCTCCGCGGTGATGTATTCGTCGGCGTCGATCTCGGCAATCTTCTTGCGAAGCGCGGCGCTCATTTCAGCCGCCGCGTGCTGGATGTCGTGGCAATTGTGTGTGCCCAAGCCCGCTGCAACCGGATCGCCCAAACGTTCGGCGAACAGGTTATCCAGCCTGTTCCGCTGTTCGGCGAATTCAGGGTTTTTCAACGTCGGCGGCCAATTCAAGACTGCCGTCGCCGGATCGAACTGGTCGGCTGTCAGCCGTTGCGGATCGCGGGCTTTGCTGAAGGCGACGATTTGATCCGAAGTAGCGTGCGGATGCTCCATCTCCACTTCGGCGCGGTAGCTGGCGTTCATCCGCCGCAGGTCGAAATACGTCTGCGCGTGCTTCTTCTTGTTGTCTAACCACAGGCTATAGGCCTGCTGATAGCTCGTGGCCGCCTGCGCAGAGTAAAGTTGATATTGCCCGGCCGCCACCCACGGGTTCATCATATAGCCGTATCCGTACCCGCCGTATCCGCCGCTGCCCCGTCGATAGGCGAAAGACGGCGAAGCTGAACTCAAAACGAGTCCCGCCAGCGCGGCGGCGACGATCAACTGTTTCGACATGGCAAGTTCCCTTTCTCGGCGATTGCCGTCTGCCAGAGGCTGACCTTCAGCATATCCTCGGCGAACGACGAAAAATAGCGGTTTCAACGCGGTTTCTGCAAAGTCGCCTGTTCCGCGGCCCGTTTCGTATTCCTATCCGACGATAACCGTTTTACGTAGTAAAGTTGTTAAGTGTTTGATCTTCCGCGGCGAAAAATGTTGGAAACCAGGCGCAGAAAAAGAATGGGCCGCCAGCCAGGCGGGAAAGATTTCGCGGACGCCGAACAGAAAGGGGAACGAAGATGTCCATTGCAGCCGTGGCGGAGAAACCGCTCAATCTACTGTCGGCGATCCTTTCGGACGAAGGTTTTCAGCCGGCCGAACCGTCGACGCTCGCCGAAACCGGCCTGAGCGAGGCGCTGGTCGATTCGCTGATTTGCAAGTACCTCTCGGTGGTGGGCACGGCCAGCGGTCGCAACATCGCCGATCACCTCTGCTTGCCCATGGGCGTGGTGGAAGACCTGTACCATCGCTTGCGGTCGCGGCAATTCCTGGCCCACACCGGTTCGGCCCCGCTCAACGATTACTACTACACGCTGACCGATCAGGGGCGGCAGCGGGCGCAAACGTTTCTCGAGGCGTGCGCGTACGTAGGCCCCGCCCCCGTCCCCTTGATCGATTACGTTTGCTCGGTCGAGGCCCAGACGATTCGCGCCGAGGCCCCCAAGCGCACTCAACTGGAGCAAGCCTTCCAGGACATTTCGACCGACCCGACGGTGTTCGACAGCCTGGGGCCGGCGGTGAACTCGGGCGCCGGCATGTTTCTCTACGGGGCGCCGGGCAACGGCAAGACGACGCTCGCCGAGCGAATCACCCGCTGCTTCGGCCAGAACATCTGGCTGCCGCAGACGCTGATCGAAGACGGCCAGCTCATCAAGCTGTACGACCCGGCCTATCACGAAGCTCAACAGACCCAAGAAAACAGCTTCATCAAGCACAACGACCACGATCGGCGCTGGGTCAAGGTGCGGCGGCCGACCGTGGTGGCCGGCGGCGAGTTGACGATGGACAGCCTCGAGATCCGCCACGACGCGCGGAGCAACGTCAGCGAGGCGCCGTTGCAACTCAAGAGCAATTGCGGTTCGCTCTTGATCGACGACTTCGGCCGCCAGCGAATGGAACCGGCCGAACTGCTCAATCGCTGGATCGTACCCTTGGAAAAGCGTTACGACTTCTTGACGCTGGCCTCCGGCAAAAAGATCCAAGTGCCGTTCGAACAGTTGATCATCTTCTCGACGAACCTCGAACCGGAAGACCTGGTCGACGAGGCCTTCCTGCGGCGGATTCCCTACAAGATCAACATCTGCGATCCCACGCCCGAAGAGTTCCACCGCTTGTTCGCCTTCTGCTCGCCGTCGCTGGGCTTCGAGTACAAGCCGGAAGTCGTCGAGTATCTGTTGGAAACGCACTATTACGCGGTCGACCGGCCCCTGCGTCGCTGCCACCCGCGAGATCTGCTGGGCCAGATCCGCAACTTCTGCGTCTACAACGATCTGCCTTTGGAAATGCAGCGCGAGCATTTCGATCGCGTGGTAAGGAGCTACTTCACGATCGTGCTCAAGGGCGACACGGCCGCCCGCCGGCCCGTTTGCATCACGCAGGCGGTCAACTGACGCGATCCGTTTTGCGCAACGGCAATGGCATATTGTGGGGCCTAAGCGTGCGGCGTTCGGCGCAGCACGGACGGCCTCCATTGCCGCAAGAGACGTTAGCCTGTCAGCCACGACGCAATCGTCAGCGAGCTTAAGGCTATAATCCCGGACGAGCAGATAGAGATCGGCCAGGCATCTGGATGATCCCGCAGCAGTATTCGAATTGCGAGCGAGATTCCACCAAGAACCAGCGGCGCGATTATAAATCGAAAGCCGTCGCCGCCGAATCCCGTTGACTGCGGAACAGTCGCCACGAGAAACAGCCAAATCGGCAGTCCAGCCGAAAACCAAAGGAGCGACGCGAGTCGAATTCGAGGGGCGGCACGTGCAAATCCATCCCGGCTGGCCATCGAGTTGCCTGTGAAAACGGAGCCGGCGCCGTTTGCGCACTGATTCTATCAAGAACTGCGATACGACGCCAAACCGCTCCAACGCCGGCTAGCATGACGCGGCGCGTTCGGTTAGCGTTATTTAGTATTAGCTGTTTGGGGCGCGCTTTTACTCAGGGTTTATCGAGATACCCCTATGCTGCGGCAACATCGCCAGAGAATCGCTTTTGCGACATTGGCGAGCTTCGCAACAGCCGTTTCGGGCGTCGCCCGCGGCGCCGAACCGACGCCCATCCAGTACAACCGCGACGTGCGGCCGATTCTTTCGGACAAGTGCTTTCGCTGCCACGGCCCCGATAGCGCCAGCCGGCAGGCCGAGTTGCGGCTCGATCGGCGCGAATCGGCCATCCAGGATCGCGACGGCGTGCCAGCGATTGCGCCAGGCAAGCCGGAAGCGAGCGAACTGCTGCACCGCATCGCCGCGGCTGACCCTGGCGAACGCATGCCGCCGGCCGACGCAGGCGAAACGCTTTCCCAGCGCGAAATCGACCTTTTGCGCCGCTGGATCGACGAAGGCGCCGAGTACGAGCCGCATTGGAGCTTGCTAGCGCCGAAATCGCCGCCGCCGCCGAGCGTGAATCGAAGCGACTGGGCGAGGAACGAAATCGACCGTTTCGTCCACAGCCGCTTGGAGCATGAGAACCTGTCGCCTTCGCCCGAGGCGGATCGCGCCGTGCTGTTGCGGCGCGTGAGCCTCGACTTGACCGGCTTGCCGCCGACGCTCGAAGAGCTGGAGGCGTTTCTCAACGATCCGGCCGACGACGCTTACGAGCGCGCCGTCGACCGGCTGCTGGCCTCGCCGCGGTACGGCGAGCGAATGGCGCTCGAATGGCTTGATCTGGCCCGCTACGCCGATACGAACGGATATTTTTCCGACCTTGAACGGCAGACGTGGCGCTGGCGAGATTGGGTGATCGACGCCTTCAATCGCAATCAACCGTTCGACGAGTTCACTGTCGAGCAGCTTGCCGGCGACCTGCTGGCGACGCCGACCGAGGAGCAGCGGATCGCCACGGGCTTCAACCGCAACCATCCGGTCACGAACGAAAGCGGCGTGATCGATGAGGAGTACCGCGTCGAGTACGTCGCCGACCGCACGGAAACCACCGGCGCCATCTGGCTCGGGCTGACGGTCGGCTGCGCCCGTTGCCACGACCACAAGTTCGACCCGCTCTCGCAGCGCGAGTATTACCAGCTTTTCACCTACTTCAACAACGTGCCCGAGCAGGGGCTGGTGAAAGGCACGGGCAATCCGCCGCCGTCCATGCAATTGTTTTCGCCGGAAGTCAAGGCCCGCCTGGCGGCGCTCGACGGGCAACTCGCTCCCGCCGAAGCGGCTTGGAAGGTAGCGAACGAGCGGCTGCAAGAGCCGTTCAATGCCTGGCAAGCCAGCGCGGCCGAATCGCTGCCGCCGGTTTGTCCCGCCGATGCAGCGGCGTGGTTCGATTTCACGCGCGAAGGCGCCGAAGCCCGCGGGCGATGCGGCGCCCAAGCGGTGGATCGGATCAAGTATGCCGATGGCATTCGCGGGCAGGCGGTCAAGCTCGATAACGGCGGGCATTTCGCGTTCGAAAGCCCGCTGCCGCTCGATCGTCAGACGCCGTTTACTTTCTCCGTCTGGATTCAGCCGGCCGCGGCCCAGAGCGGCTGCGTCGTGTCGAAGATCGAGCCGGCGGGCGAACTGCGCGGGTTGGAGGTGCTGTGGTATAAGCGGCAGATTCGCGTCAACCTGGTCCACCGCTGGGCGGCCGACGCGATCGAGTTAATTACCGAGCGCAGCTTTCCGCCGCACGAGTGGCGCCATCTGGCCATCGTCTACGACGGCTCGGGCCGGGCGGATGGATTGCAGATCTATATCGATGCGAAGCTGCAGCCCGTCAAGATCGAGCGCGATAGTCTCTCGGGCTCGATTGCCAACGGCCAGCCGTGGCGCATCGGCCGAAAGGACGAGACGAATGGCTTCGACGGGCTGATCGACGAGGTGCAACTCACTCCTCGCGCGGCTCGTCCCGTAGAAGTCGCCGATCTGTATTGGTCGCAGCTTGTCGGCGGCGCGTTGGCCGCGCCGGCGGAAAAGCGCTCGGCGAAGCAATCGCAGGCATTGCTCGAATACTATCTGGACCGTGAGGCCTCGACGGCCGACCGCGAGGCGTACCAGCTTCTGGAATCGCTCAAGCGCGAGCGGGCCGAACTGTTGGCCGGCGTGCCGACGACAATGGTCATGCAGGAGTTGGAAAAGCCTCGCGCGGCGCACCTACTCGTTCGCGGGCAATACGATCAGCCTGGCGAGCCGGTTTCAGCCGGCGTGCCTGCGTGTCTGCCGCCTTTGCCTGCCGGCGCCCCGGCCAACCGGCTGGCTTTGGCGCGGTGGCTCGTCGATCCGGCGCATCCGCTCACGGCCCGCGTGGCGGTGAACCGTTTGTGGCAGCAGTTCTTCGGCGTCGGGTTGGTCAAAACGGTGAACGATTTCGGTTCGCAGGGCGAAGTGCCCAGCCATCCGGAACTGCTCGACTGGCTGGCCGTCAAGTTCGTCAGTTCGGGCTGGGACGTGAAGGCGATGCAGAAGCGGATTGTCACGAGCGCCGCGTATCGCCAAAACATTCGCGTCGGCCCCGAACTGGCCGAGCGCGACCCCGAGAATCGGCTACTGGCTCGCGGACCGCGGTTTCGCCTGCCGGCCGAACTGATCCGCGACCAGGCGCTCGCAATCGCCGGCATGCTGACCGACACGGTAGGCGGGCCGAGCGTCAAGCCGTATCAGCCCGACGGGTTGTGGGAGGCGGTGTCGTACAACGGCGACTACAGCTACGTGCAGGATCACGGCGCCGCGCTTTATCGCCGCGGGCTTTACACCTACTGGAAGCGGCAAAGTCCGCCGCCGGGCCTGCTGGCTTTCGACGCGCCGACGCGCGAAACGTGCGTCGTGAAACGTTCTCGCACCAACACGCCGCTGCAGGCGCTCGTGCTGTTGAACGATCCGACCTATATCGAAGCCGCCCGCGTGCTGGCCGAGCGCACCATGCAACAAGCGACCACCGCCGAAGAGCGCGTGCGTTACGCTTTTCGCCGCGCGACGTGCCGGGCGCCCGAAGCCGATGAGCTTGCGGCGCTCGTCGAGCTCTACGAACAAGAGCGGGCGTCATTCGCCGCGAAGCCGCAAGCCGCCGCCGAGTTGCTCGCTGTCGGCGAGTGGCCGCGCGACGAAAAGCTCGACCCGATCGACCACGCCGCCTGGACCAGCCTGATGGGGGTGCTGTTGAATTTGGACGAAGTCGTCACGAGGCCTTGATGGACACAGCTTACAAAACGTAGCCCTGGAAATACGATCTCTGTAGGGAACGCCCTCCGTGGCGTTCCGTGCCCCGCTAGCAGTTCCCGATTCAAACGCGCTTCTCGGAATTCTCGGAACGCCACGGAGGGCATTCCCTACAGCTTCACTAAAGCCGAACCGCCGCCATGCCCACGCCCTCGGAAACCTTCATCGACCTGACTCGCCGGCAATTCTTCGGCCGTTCGTCGGTCGCGCTGGGCGCGGCGGCATTGGCCCACTTGCTGCCGCAAAGCGCGATGGCGGCGCCAGACGGCTCGCCGGATGAGACGCGAGCCAATCAAGGCGCCCTCAGCCAGCCCCATTTCGCGCCGCGAGCCAAGCGCGTGATCTACCTGTTCATGCACGGCGGTCCGGCGCAAATGGACCTGTTCGATTACAAGCCGCAGCTCAAGGCCCGGCATGGCGAGGAACTGCCCGCGTCGGTCCGCGGCAGCCAGCGGTTGACCGGCATGACCTCGGGCCAGGCGTCGTTCCCGGTCGTGTCGTCGGCGTTTCGCTTTTCACAGCACGGCCCGGCCGGGATGTGGATCAGCGAACTGCTGCCGAACCTGGCCCGCGTCTCCGATCGCATCTGCTTCGTGCGGTCGATGCACACCGAAGCCATCAACCACGATCCGGCGGTCACCTATCTGCAAACCGGGCATCAGCTCGCCGGGCGGCCGAGCCTGGGAAGCTGGCTAAGTTATGGCCTGGGGAGTGAAAGCCAGGATCTGCCGGCCTTCGTCGTGCTGCTTTCGCGCGGCAGCGCCGCCCGCCCCGACGACCCGCTCTATGCCCGGCTCTGGGGCTCGGGCTTTCTGCCGTCGAATCACCAGGGCGTCAGCTTCCGCTCCAATGGCGATCCGGTGCTGTATCTCTCGAATCCGCCGGGCGTCGACGCCGCCTCGCGGCGCAGGGCGCTTGATGCACTCAAGTCGCTCAACAGCAAGCAGGCCGAACTGATCGGCGATCCGGAAATTCGCACTCGAATCGCCCAATATGAGATGGCCTTCCGCATGCAGGCTTCCGTGCCCGAACTGGCTGACCTGAGCCGCGAGACCGAGCCGACGCTGGATGCCTACGGCCGGCACGTGCGCACGCCCGGCACGTTTGCCGCGAATTGCCTGTTGGCGCGGCGGCTGGTCGAGCGCGGCGTGCGGTTCGTGCAGCTTTATCATCGCGGCTGGGATCAACACTACAATCTGCCCAGCGATTTGCGTCTGCAAAGCGAGGACGTCGACCAGGCGTCGGCCGCCTTGCTGCGCGACCTTGACCAGCGCGGCTTGCTCGACGACACGCTCGTGATCTGGGGCGGCGAGTTCGGCCGCACGATCTACAGCCAGGGCAAGCTCGAGGCGAATAACTACGGCCGCGATCATCATCCGCGCTGCTTCACGATGTGGCTCGCCGGCGGCGGCATTCGGCCGGGCTTCATGCACGGCGAGACGGATGACTACTCCTACAACGTCGTCCGCGACCCGGTCCACGTCCACGACTTGAATGCCACCATCTTGCACTGCCTGGGCATCGACCACACGCGATTGACCTATCGCTTCCAAGGTCGCGACTTCCGCCTGACCGACGTCCACGGCCGCGTGGTGCGCGAGATTTTGAGCTAATTAGCGCGTCGTTGACATCGCGGCGTCGCGCGCAGTAATTCGCTTCATGAGCGAGGCGCCGAAGTGTTGGACCTCCAAAAAGTTGGCCGCTTCCGGAGCCGGCTTGTAGACGCGAAACGCTCGCATGATTCCCAGCGTCGCGGCGCTTTCCAGCGGGCTGTAGAAACTTGCGTCGCCGTCGAGAAAATACGGCTGCTTCGCCCAATACTCCATCTGCGCCGCGTTGAGAAAAAAGCACCCCGCGTGTGGGTTGCTCCCTCGAACGCAACGTATCGTAGTTCCCATGAAGTCGAGCGCGAATTCGGGATCGATCATGGCGTTTTGGAAGCGGGCCGTCGCTTCGGGCGGCAACTCGCCGTCGATATACGCCTTTCGAGGCATGTTGGAATGCGCTCCCTCGTAACGGTTGGGCTGCAGCAAGTAGTCGGCGCCGGCGAGCTCGACGAAGGCGCCGAGCTTGCGAAATAGCCATGCGTCGTGCAGCACGAGGTCGTCTTCCATGTAGCAATAATAGTCGAACTTTCCCAGGCTGTCGCGCAAGATGGAATGGCACCCGAACCCTAGGAATTGCGGCTTAGCGCTGCGCGGCGCGTGAAAGAAGTATCCGGGCGGCAGCCGGACTTCGTCCAACAGGTGGTTCACGCCATCCGTGCAGACGACGACCGTGGCGTCGTAAAGCGTCAATTCGTTCGCCGCGTGGCAATTCGGCCGCGTTAGGTCGGTCGTGTATTGCTCGCCGCCAAATAACTCCTGGATCGAAGCCAGGCAGCGCGTTAATCCTGCGACACGCGCCCTGCGCGTTTGGTTCCCCGAACCGTGAATCGAGCCTCGGCGCAGCCGGTAAAAATGCGGAACCGTGACTAACACGCGTCGCCTATTTGTCGCGCCGTTTTTCTCGGAAGCAGTTCGGTTCAGCGCCGCGAACGCTGCGCTGCGATAACTATTCGGAACAATTCGCGTGCTTGCCGCGCCAGACAAAGGCGTCGCCACTGTCGCGGCGAGCTCGGCGGCTCTTGGACGGCGAGCCGCCCATCGCTTCTCGCCCGGCAGGTAAGTTTCGCGAACGCGAGCGTACATTTCCAGCATTTTCGGCAAGGTGCGTTCGAGGGCGTACTTCTCTTCGATCAGCCGCGCCGCGTTTTGGCCCAGTTCGCGGCGCCGCTCGCGGTCGTCGAGCACGTCCAGCGCCAGTTCCGTAAAGCGATCAACGTCAAAAAAACCGGCCAGCAATCCGTTGCGGCCGTGTTCAATCACCTCTTGGACCGGCGCCGTGTCGGACGCAAGCACCGCACAGCCACAGGCCATGGCGTTGAAGAGCGACCAGCTCAGAACGAACGGGATCGTCAAATAAAAGTGCAAGTCCGACAGGTTCAATACGCGGGCCAGCTCCACGGGTGGCAAACGGCCGGTGAAGATAAAGCGGTCGAGATCATACGTGTCTTGCTCGAGCACCCATTGACGAAAAGTTCGCCCGCCGAGATACAACTCGTCGCCCCCGTAGCAGACGCGGTCTTCGCCCACGCAGACGAAAACGACGTCGCGGCGCGCATCGCAAATCCGCTTGGCGGCCCGCATGAAGATGTCGAAGCCGCGCGTCGATTCGAAGCCCCGTGAAACATAAGTAACGATGCGCACCTCGGGTGGAATCTCTCGGCCGGCGATGGTTCGCGGGCCGATTTCTTCGGCGCTCAGCTTTCTCCAAATGCTCCTATCAACGCCGTCGAAGATCGTCTGCAACTTCCCTTGGTATTCTTGGGGGAACGCGCCGCGCTGGAATTCCGTCGGCGCGTATCCCGCCGCGCAAGTTTGCAAGTCGAGCAGCAGCATCGCGTTGCGCGCCGCGGCCCGCAGCACGTTGAGTTCGGTCGAGGGAAAGTCCGGGCGAAAATCGAGATCCGCGCCGTAAGCGCGGTAGTAATACTCGAAATAGTTGATGATCGGGCAGTCGTAGAGATCCGCCAAAAACGCTGTCGAGCCGAAGCCGCTGTGTCCAACCACCAAATCGGGCTGGATGTCCGGCCGGCGCTTGAGCGTCTCGTACACCGCGTGACTGTGCCAGACGAAATTCTCGAACGACCGGCTGCAATAATGAGACTCGCGCCGCGCGCCGCCGCGGGTGCGGTACTGAATCCGCTCGATCCCGCCAATCTTGGCGTCGGGGTGCTCGCAGACGAACGTACAGCGATAGCCGTGCTGCTCGACGAGATGATGCGCAATATGCCCGAATTGAGCGGGAAAGTTCTTGTGGACGAATAGGACGTGCATGCCAACTCCCTCTCCCTCTGGGAGAGGGCCGGGGTGAGGGCGACTAGTTCCTTCGATCTCGGCGAGACCCGTCGGGCGAGGGCAGCCTCGTCGCCAACCTTACCGATCCGCTTCGAAGCCCCATGAATGCTTGGCGCCGACAACGCCCGCCAGCCCTGCCGCCGGTTCGTCGAGGTAGCCGATGTCTGGCCACGTTCCAAGAGCCGCGGCCGCGCCCGCAGGCGGCTCACTGCCGGTGCCGTGCGTCGGCGTGCCGGCCGCCCAGTCAACTCCGGTTAAGTCAGCGAAGGCGGCATCCGACGAATTCTCGTCAGGCCTCGCTCTCGGAGAATCGCCCTGCGGACCTTCCCCCGGCGCGGGGAAGCGGCGAGTCGAAAGCCCAATGGCCAAGGCCATGATGTCTTGCGGCTCGATGCCCGGCGGCAGGTCGGGCAATCCCAATAAATGCCCTACCTCGTGAGTCACCGCCGTCAGCAGGTCCGCGTGCCCATACGCCGGGCTGCCGGGCAGGGCGAGGCGCTCCGTCGGACCGTCGGCGACCGCGAAGGCGCCGCCGTCCTTTCGCCTGTCGTCCACGAACCAGCCGTACCCCGCCGCGTTGTCGTCGAGCCAGATTTCGTCGTCGGTCGTTTCGCCCAGCAGCGAGCCGGGCAGGTCGGTGATCTTGACCGTCGCCGCGGCAAGCCGGCTCTGGACGAATGCCGGATCGACGCCGGCCGCCTCCCATTCGCGGGCGGCGGCCTGCAAAAACGGCCGCACCTGGGCCGGCGCGATCGACGCGGGCTGCGCGCCGCTCTCTCGCGGCGGCAGGTTGAGCATCAGCGAGGAGCCGCCCGAATCATCGTCCTCGATGATCGTCACGTCCGCAGAACTCGGCGAGCCGACGACATAATGGTTATCGGCTTCGAGGTTTAAAGAAAGATCCTCGTCCGGCTCGCCATACCCGTCGTCGTCGAGCAGCGTGGGCGTGACCGTCTGCGTCGTCTGCTGGTCGGCGAACACGACCGAATAGCCGGACTCCGTATAGTCGGTCCCGTCGACGGCCGATCCGCCCCAACTGAAATAGACCGTCACGCTGCCCGACATTTCTCCGCTGCGCGTGATC
>DATKRK010000016.1:0-3067 GCA_035532215.1 Pirellulales bacterium
GCCACAACCCGACGCAGCCTTGCACTCCGCGTTTTTCCACTGCGTGCCGAGCCGGTTCGTTCCCCGCCGACCTGCCGCGCGCCGCCTCAAGCGGCTCCGCCTTCACGCTCGAAACTGGCTCCGATTTCCCGCTCGGTCCCACCGGCGGGCGGCGCTGCGCCGAAATCGGCGTTAACTCCGGATTTGGCAAAGGCTAGAGACTCGGAGAGTCTCGCGAGATTTCGCCGATCCGTGGCGTCGCGCACCGGGTGGTTCGACCGGCGCGGGCGATCTCGCGACCGCAAGCCGTGGGCGGAACGGCCGACTGATGATGATTTATAAAACGGGCGCCAAACCGGGTCAAAACCGCCTTTTATCAGGCATGAGCCGCCTCCGAATGGGCCTATTTCAAGGGTGCCAAGAGGCGGAAACCGCGGTATTTCCCGGAAAACGTCGCGATCGGGCGGCCTTCGTGGCGCGCAAACTCGCGCCATTATAAATCGTCATGGGTATAAATCATGAACCCGGTTTTGGGACGCTCAAAAGGGAAAGAAATGGTCGCCAATAGAAAACGCCGAGAGGGGTCTCTCGGCGTTGGCGTAAAGCGGTGTGTCGCGGCGACTCGGAGAAAGAGTCTCAGCTCCCCGACAAGGACTCGAACCTTGGACTTAGCGGTTAACAGCCGCTCGCTCTACCAACTGAGCTATCGGGGAAGGTAGATAGGCATATTAGTTTATCGGCCTTTTTGGGGCAAGGGCGTCAGAGGGGATGCCGTCGAAAGAGCGCACCTCGCGGTTTGCAGTTGGCATGGCGTTTGACGGCGGAGCGGGAGAGAATTAGCGGCGAGCCGGGGAGGAACCCGGTAAACTGCCCTCGACATGGAGGTTTGGGGAATGAGTTTGTCCGCGAGCAAGAGGGAACGCCTGAAGCAGATCGCCGCCGAAATGCAGGAAATCCTGGGCGGATGCGTCCATCCGGATGGGCGGCCGATGACGTTTTCGGAACTGGAAGATGAGTGCGTCGAAGCCGGCGACCTGCTGACCGCTGGGGTGCTCGAGCGACGCGTGGCCCAGCGGGAAATGCCCCAGGGTGAATGTTGTTGTCCAAGCTGTCGGCGACCGGGCGCACGCCTGCCCGACGATGAAGTTCGGGTGCTCCAGACCGACCGGGGCGAGGTCGCCTGGATGGAACCGACTTTCGACTGCCGCCCCTGTCGGCGGTCTTTTTTTCCCTCGCTCGGCTGAATTGGGGTTGGCCGTGGAAGACACGGTCAGCCCGCGCGTGTTGGCCAAGATCGTTTACTCCGGATCTTCCGCGGCGAGCTTCGTCGAGGCCAGCAACCATCTGGCCGAGTTGGCGAACGTCGAGATCAGTCCAGAACGGGTGCGGCGGGCCTGCGGTCGAGTTGCGCTCGATCGAATCGAGCACCATCAGCGACTGCAAGAAGCTTATCAAAGCAAGCCGCTGCCTGAGCAATCCTGCGGCAGGCCGGCCGACGTGGCGCCTCCCGAGATCGCCTGCGTGATGGCTGACGGCGGCCGCTATCAGCATCTCGATCGAAGTCTTCCTGCTTCCGGCCAGCAATCCGCGCGCAAGGGCGAGCATTGGAAAGAAAGCCGCATCGGCTTGCTTGCCAGCATGTCCGGCGCGCAACATGAAACCGATCCGCAGCCCGATTTACCGCCGGAACTGCGCTATGTAGCGATCGCCGAAACGCTCTCTGAAATCGGAAAAACCGGGAGCAAATGCGAATCGCCGGCGGACGACAACCTACTTTCCGCGAGTCCCGAGCTGAATTTCCGCCGAATTTCCGCCGGGCCTCGCGGGCTGGGCGATCGCCGGCAACTGGCGGTGATTGTTGCGGCGAAGCGTCGTCGGGCAAGTGTCCAGCTCGCGCGGCAAACGGCGAGAAAAAAAGTTACGGCCGGAGCTTTTGACGTAAGTCGCGCCGGGCTCGATTTACGTCAAAAGCGATTGATTTAAGTCCGCGCAGCAATTGCGAGCTCGCTTGCTTGGACACTTGGTCGTGAGAATCCTTGTGCGTCTCGATGATGTTTCATCGCCTTTAACGCAAGGAAGTACGCCATGTCGACCAAGGGTTCTCGCCCACGCCGTTCCTCGTCTCGCCGTTCGAAGTCGGATCGCCCGCGGCGCTCCGTCAAACCCGGCCAGCAGGCCAGCAGCCAAGGCTTCGAGTTGCAGTCCTTTCAAGTCGGCGCCGTGCCGCTGGTGAATTGGCTGTTCGAGCGGATGCGGCTGGAAGAGATGCTCAAGCAGCATCTGCATCAACTGGTGGGCCGCCCGGAGTTCCTCTACGTGGCCGACTGCAAGCTGGCCAGCAGCGAAAATCTGGCGCACATCGCCACGCGCGGCGGCCGCTTCGTGACCGTGCTGCCCAAGACGTACAAAGAAGATGGCCAGTTTCGCGCGCGGCTGCGAAATCAGCCGGACGGCGTGCGTCGGCGTCACTTGTACGACGTCACGAACCCAAAGCAGGAGCTTCTCGATCGGTATTCCGTCTGCGGCGAGGAACAACTCAGCGGCGACGGTTACCGTCTGCTCTGGTTCCACAGCACGCGCAAGGCCGAATTGGACAACCTGGCGAGGAATCGTCGGCTGCAACGGGCCTTGTCTGAACTGACGGACTTGCAAACGCGGCTCAACGGGTCGCGCACGCGGTTTCGCCAGCGCGCCAAAGTCGAGGAAGCCGTGGCGCGGATTCTAGATCAGCACGCCGTCACGCCTTGGCTGACGGTGCAAATCGAGGAACGCAACCAGGAGAGCTATCGCCAGGCCAGTCGCGGCCGGCCGAACCAGGACACGCAGTACGTCAAGCAGACGCGGCCGGGCTACTCACTGTCCTGGGACTTGGACCGGACGGCGCTGACCCAGGCCGAACGCGAGGACGGCGTGTTTCCGCTGCTGACGAACGACCGTTCCTTCGACGCGGAGCAAGTGCTGCGGGCCTACAAGCGTCAGCCGCTGATCGAGAAGCGGTTCTCTCAGTTGAAGACGGACTTCGCGGTCGCTCCCGTCTACTTGAAGAACGTAACCCGCATTCAAGGCCTGTTGGCGATCTACTTCCTGG
>DATKRK010000017.1:0-18532 GCA_035532215.1 Pirellulales bacterium
AGGCCGTCAATCGTCGACGGCCTGGAAGGCCGCCCCACGGCAGGAATGTCTCGTTTCAGACCGCGTGAAATATGAATAACGCGGCGCGGAAACCAACCTATCGGCCGGGAGAATCGCGAAAACGCGAAAGAGCGAAACAGCGAAAACGCGAAACAGACCGAGAAAATCGCTTAACGAAACGCGTGGGCGCCCGCGGATGGTTTGGCTTTTCGATCGGCTAACCGCACAGCTCTCTACTTCGTTTTTCGCGCTTTCGTCCTTTCGCGCTTTCGCGATTCCACTGTTGCCCGGCCAACAATCGCGTCGTTAACGTCCGAAGCTCGAGCTCCATTTGGGCAGGTTACCGAACCTTCGAAAAGCGACGACTCACGGCGATCCTTTTATTGGCGTCGCCGCCGGGGTATCTTCGCGGCATGGAGAACCCCTATCAGTCGCCCGAAACGCCGTTGGAGCCAGCGGATGGCCGCGCGGGCAGTCCCTTTGCGGATCACATTGTGGTGCATATTCTATCTCGTTGGCGTATGGTATCTTACCAAGCCTGCGGTCAAGGCTCTGTTCGTGCCGGACGTGCGGAGCGAATCGGACGGACCGGGCGAGCCGCAATTACGCTGAGAGCGCCCATGTCGGCCCAGTCGAACTCGCGCGTGGCGGTCTATACCGGTTCGTTCGATCCGATCACGCTGGGACATCTGAACATCATCGAACGCGCCAGTTCGCTCGTCGATCGGCTGATCGTCGGCATCGGCATCAACGCCGGCAAGGATCCGCTGTTCACGCCCGACGAGCGCGTCGACCTGGTGCGGCGGACCACGGCGAAGTTTCCCAACGTCGAGGTGCAGAAGTTCTCGGGCCTGGCGGTGAACTTCGTCCGCGAGTGCGGCGCGCGGGTGATGATCCGCGGCGTGCGACCGTTGACCGACTTGGAAGCTGAAATGACGATGATGCTGGCCAACCGGCAACTCGATCCGGGCATCGAAACCGTGGTGCTGATGGCCGACAAGGAATTCGCCCACGTGTCCAGCTCGCTGATCAAGCAGATCGCGCCGTTGGCCCGCGACGACGAACTTTCGCACTTCGTGCCCCGCGAAGTCGTCGCCGCCTTGCGGCAAAAGATGGCCGAAGCCGACGGCGCCCAGGCGGCGCCCAAGCCGCGGCGCGTGAAGCGCACGTAGGTCAGGCTTTCAGACTGACAGGCGCTATCGTCGCTTTTCGCTCTGCGACGGGTGGCTGGCGGCTGAACCTAGGCGAAGCCCCAGCGAACTGGGGCATCGCTGCGCTCTGCCGCCAGCCACCCTCACCTATCGATTTAGACTTGAAGAGTCATTACCCTACGTCGCCGAGTTCCAGCACGCGGCCATAACGCTTGAGCGTCATCGTCCGCAGCCGCTCGTGCTCGGGCTGCGAAAGCCCCGGATCGATCGCGACGAGTTGTTGCGCGTCGCGGCGCGCTTCTTCGAGCACCGCGGCGTCGCGCGAAAGGTCGGCGATCCGCAGCGGCGGCAAGCCGTGCTGCTGCACGCCGAGCAGGTCGCCAGGGCCGCGCAGCTCGAAGTCGATCTCGGCCAGCTTGAAGCCGTCGCTCGTGCCGACGAACGCTTCCAATCGCTTCCGCGCTTGGTCGTTGGTCGCCTCGCTGAACACGCAGCAAAAGCCGGCCTGGGCGCCGCGGCTGACGCGGCCCCGCAACTGATGTAACTGCGCCAGCCCGAAACGCTCGCCCGCCTCGATCGTCATCAACGTGGCGTTGGGGACGTCGACGCCGACTTCGACGACCGTCGTGGCCACGAGTACTTGCGTTTCGCCTTTGCGGAAGGCGTCCATCGCCGCCTGCTTGGCGGCCGAGTTCATCCGGCCGTGCAACAACCCGAGGCGGAAGGCTTCGAGCGGCCCGTGCGCAAGCGATTCGTAGGCTTCGTCCAGGCTGGCCGCCTCAACCTCTTCGGAAGCTTCGACCAGCGGCGTAATAATGTATGCTTGGCGACCCTCGCGCAGCTTCTTGCGAAAAAATTCCCACCACCGCTCGCGTTCGTCCGGACCGGCCAGATACGTATTGACCGGCTGCCGGCCCGGCGGGGCGTCGCGGAGCGTAGAGACGTCGAGATCGCCGAATTGCGTCATGGCGACCGTTCGCGGGATCGGCGTGGCGGTCATCACCAGGTAGTGCGGATCGAGGCCCGATTGCTTCAAGCTAGCCCGCTGCCGCACGCCGAACTTGTGTTGCTCGTCGATCACCACCAGGCCCAATTTGGCGAACTCGACGCCCGACTGCACGATGGCCTGCGTGCCGATCACGACGTCGAGAGAGCCGGCGGCCAGTTGGGCGAGGGTTTCCTGACGCTGGCCCGCCGACAAGCCGCCGCTGAGCACGGCCCAGCGGACGCGGCTGGCGGCGAGCACGCCCGCCAGCGTTTCGGCGTGCTGGCGAGCGAGCACTTCGGTCGGCGCCATCAGCGCCGCTTGATGCCCGTGAGCTACTGCCAACAGCATGGCGTAGACCGCGACCAGCGTCTTGCCGCTGCCAACGTCGCCTTGCAGCAGGCGGTTCATCGGGTGAGGCTGGGCCATGTCGCGGGCGACCTCGTCGATCGCCTGCCTTTGGCCGGGCGTCAGTTCGAAAGGAAACAGCCGGCAGATGCGCGCGTCGATCTTGGCCGTGGCTTCCAGCGGCGGCGCGCGGCGCTCGTCGCGCTGTTGGCGCCGCTTCAAGGCCAACGCCAATTGCAAGATCAGCAACTCCTGATAAATCAGCCGCCGCCGCGCCTGTTCGAGGCTGGCACGATCGGCGGGAAAGTGGATCTGCGACAAGGTCTGCCGCAAGGGCCAGAGATCGTGGGCGGCCAGGTATTCGGGCGGAAAGACTTCGTCGGGCGTTTCGCAGTAGGCGGGCACGACCGTTTCCATGATCCGCCGCATCTGTCCCTGGCTCAGCCCTTCGGTGAGCGGATAGACCGGCAACAGTTTGCCGCCCGTCTGCACGTCGTCGGCTTCCAGCCATTGCACCTGCGGATGGACGAATTCCCAGACGCCGCCGTTGAGCTTCGGCTTGCCGGTGACGAGCAATTCGTGCCCCAGCGCAAAGCGCTGACGCATGTAGGCCTGGTTGAACCACAGCAAACGGACGCAACCCTCGGCGGACCGCAACAGCACGCCCAAAATGATCGTGCCCGAGATGCTCGTCCGCTGGTCGATCTCGGCCACCACGCCGCGCAGCCGGACCAGGGCCCCTGGCTCCAATTGGGCCACGGTTTGCAATTCGCTGAGATCTTGATAATCGCGAGGAAAGAAGAAGAGCAGATCGCGAGCCGTGCGCAACCCCAAGCGTTCCAGCAATTCCGCCCGTTGCGGCCCGACCCCTTTGACGAACTGCGCCGGCGTCGCCAGCAATTCCGCCGCGGTTTTTTCGGCTGCGCTCATGCCGGAATTATAGGGAAGCCAGGAGCCAGGCGTTAGGCGCCAACTGACGCCTCCGGCTTTACTTCCCCAAGAACGGCTGATAGGCGGCCACGGCGAGCTCGTCGCAACGGTCGTTCTCCGGGTGACCGCTGTGCCCGGCGACGCGAGTGTAGCGCAACTCGTGGCGCGCAATCAGCTCGTCGAGCCTCCGCCAAAGGTCTTCGTTTTTGACCTCGGCCCAACGCTTGCCTTCGCGCCGGCGCCAGCCGTTGGCCTTCCACTTGGCCAGCCACTCGCTCAAGCCCTTGCCCACGTAGACGCTGTCGGTGAGCAACTCGACGTGCGAGGGCCGCTTGAGCGCCTCGAGCCCGCGGACCACGGCGGTCAGTTCCATGCGGTTGTTCGTCGATTCTCGCTCGCCGCCGGAACCCTCGATCTCTTTGCCCGAACCCGGGTGACGCAGAATGAAGGCCCACCCGCCCGGCCCCGGATTGCCGCTGCAGGCGCCGTCGGTGAAAAGTTGCACCTCGGGTAGGCGAGCTGGTTCAGGCATGGGTTCTGCCCCGGAAATGAGAATGGTTTGATTGACTGTTTCAAGCCCGCTGGGGAGAGCGCGACGGCTACTGCGCGTTCGGCGCGGTCGCCGGCGCCCCGCGGGACGCCGCAGGCTCGAACTCGTCGCGGCGCGGCAGGCTGAGCGCGCTCGGCGACGAATCGCGACCGGCCTCTTCGGCGATCGTCCACGGCAAGCTGGCGGTAAAGACGCTGCCTTTGCCGAGTTCGCTTTCCAGCGAAATATCGCCGCCCAACAGCTTGCACAATTCCTTGACGATCGACAAGCCCAAACCGGTGCCCGAGTATTCGCGCGTCATGGCGTCGCCGCCCGGCATGACGGTATGCCCCTGGCGAAATTTCTCGAAGATCCAGCCCTGATCTTCATCGGCGATGCCGACGCCGGTGTCGGCCGCCGTCAACAGTAGTTCATCGTTGGCGCCACGACGCGCCGAAACCAGAATCCGGCCGCCTTCCGGCGTGAACTTGATGGCGTTCGAGAGCAGGTTGTTGAGAACCTGCTGCACTTTGCCCTGGTCTTGATACAACTCGGGCAGCTCGCCTTCGATCTCGGTTTCCAGGTCGATATTCTTGCGTTCGGTGAGCGGCCGGGCCATGTCGCACTGGGCGCCGATCACGTGCTCGATGCGGAACTCGCTCGGCCGCACCTCCATCTTGCCGCTTTCGATCTTGGCCAGGTCGAGGATGTCGTTGATCATGTCGAGCAGCATCTTGCCCGACTTCTGGATGTTCTGCACGTAGCGGCGCTGCTTGTCGTCGAGCGACTTGATCGAGCCGAGCACGTCGCTGAAGCCGATGATGCTGTTCAGCGGCGTGCGCAACTCGTGGCTCATGGTGGCCAAAAAATCGCTCTTCAGGCGGTTCAGCTCGAACAATTGCATGTTGGCCTGGGCCAATTCGTCGACTTTCAAGTCGAGGTTGCTGTTGACCTTGTGCAACTGATCTTGGGCCGCCAAGAGGTTGCCGAGCATGCGATTGAAGGCCACCGCCAGTTCTTCGAACTCGTCGGCCGTGTGGATTTCCGCCCGCTGGTCGAGCTTGCCGTGGCTGACGGCGTCGCTGACCTCGCGCAGGTGGTTCAGCGGCTTGACGATCACGTAGCGAATGATGAGATAGGCCGCGATCACGGCCGCCGACACCGTGGCGATGGCCAAGGCCCACAAGATGGCCCGGTTCATGGTCTGATCGGCCTTCGTCGCTTCGTTCGAGATGCTGACTTTGGCGATGGCGATCAGATCGTTTTCCTTCAGATCCGTCGGCTCCATTTGTACGCGATGGCAGTTGACGCAGCCTTGCTTGGCGTACACTGGCTGATAATAGTCGTACTTGTTTCCGCCCGAGGTGAATTGGCCTTTCCGATATTCGTCGTCGCTCTCCTCGCTGTCAGGCGGCGGCATCGCTCGCCATTTGGCGAGCAGTTCGGCTTCCAACTCGTTGGCAGGCTGTTCCTTATTCTCGCGATTGGGCGGCTGGATGAAGCTCCACTCGTAATCGCGATTTCGCAGATCCTCGCTGTACCCTTCGAACAGCAATGCGTCATCGCCGATGCCTTTATAGACCTGATTGATCTTTCGCCAATGATTGACGATCAGCACCGTCTCGACCAACCGCTTGCCCATCAAGGGGTTTTGCTTGGCGACCAAGGCGTCGGTTTGGCTGCCATAGAGCCAGAAGCTGGCGGCAATCAGCCCGCAGAGGCAGACGCCGAACAACAACAGGAGCTTGCGCTCGAGGTGCGTTTCGCCCAGATAGCGTTTGAACGACCGATACGACATGCCAAACAAGCGGCGGTCAGAGAGACTTGCCCAAATTGCCTGTATTCTAAGGCCAATCGCCCGCCAAGGCCAAGGTCAAAAACCCGGCCGCAGTGCAAGACGGCGCCAAGGATTCATCCTCAAACTGGCCGATCTGGGTTTTCCACGGCGCCAAGAACAAGGCGGTTCCGCTGTCGCGTTCCGAAGAGATGGTCAAGGCCGTCGAAGACGCCGGCGGCACGGTCGAATTCACGGTCTACCCCGATGCCGAACACGATTCGTGGACCGTCACGTACGACAACCCCGAGTTGTACCAGCGGCTGCTCGCGCAAAAGCGGCAGCCGCGCGAGTGACGGCCATCCGGGCGAGAAGCTGATCGAGTGCTTTGTTGGAACTATGAATTAAGGTTGGGGCTTGCGCGCCGATTTGCAAGTTCCGCCGGAATTTTGCCACGGATGTAACACGGATCGAACACGGATAAGAAATCGAGAACCGTGCGTTTGAAGTCCGCTTTCGTCCGGCCGAACGTGAAATCCCTTGTGGTTTTATCCGTGTTTCATCCGTGTTTCATCCGTGGCTTGCTCCGTTTACACCCTAGATCCTGAATACGGCATCCTGCCGATTCGCTAGCCCGCCGCTCTGCTTGTTCAATCGCCCGTTTATTCTAGAATCGCAAGGAGAGTTCGCTTCCAGACGCATTCCGCTCTCGGCGAAGGAGAGAATTCATGTTCCAGCGGCGATTCACCAGTAGTGCGGCAATCGTGCTCGGGTTCTTTGCGTCAAACGCCATCGCCGACGAATCGTGGGTCGGACGGGAAATACTGGCCAAGCGGCCGAACGCAGCGCTCAAGGTCGGTCAGCAACTTGGCGTCAGCGTAACCGCACTGCCGCAGCCAATGCGCGTCGAGCGCGAGCAAGGCGCCTGGCTCTGGATCGATTCGGCCGGTCATGCCGGTTGGCTCAAGAAGGACGACGTCGTTCCGGTCGAGCAGGCGATTCGATATTTCAGCGAGTTGCTGGAGAAAGAACCGAAGAATGCCTGGGCTTATAACCTGCGAGGGCTGGTCCGCGAGCAACGGGGCGAACTCGAAGCGGCAATTCGCGATTTTACCGAAGCGTTGCGCAACGATCCTCAACGCGCGGCGGCTTACAACAATCGGGGCATCGCGCTGGACCGCAGCGGCGAGTTGCCTAAAGCCATCGCAGACTATAGCGAGGCGATCAAGCTCGATCCGAAATACGCGGCGGCCTTCAACAACCGCGGCTTGGCGCGGGCGAAGATGGGCGATCTCAAGCGGGCGATCGCCGACTTCGATCAGGCGATCCGCTTCGATCCGAAGTTCGCCGTCGCGCACAACAACCGCGGCGTGGAGCGCGAACAGTCGGGCGACCTGGCGGGCGCCGAGCAAGATTTTACGGCGGCCCTCTCGCTCGATGCGAAACTCGGCGACGCCTACGCCAATCGGGGCAACGTGCGGCGCGGGCTCGGCAAATATGAGCCAGCGATCGCGGATTTCGAGCAGGCCGTCCGGCTCGATCCCGGCAACGCCGCGGCGGTCAACAACCGCGCCTGGCTGCAGGCGACGTGTCCCGACGAAAAGTACCGCGACGGTCAGGCGGCGATCGAATCCGCCAAAAAAGCCTGTGAACTAGCCCATTGGAAGAATCCCGACTGGCTCGACACGCTGGCGGCGGCTTATGCCGAAGCGGGACAGTTCGACGAGGCGGTCGAGACGCAAACCCTGGCGATCGAGCAGGCCCCCGAAGCGCAGCGGGCCGATTTGCAGTCGCGGCTCGAACTATACCGCTCCCAAAAGCCCTTCCGCGACGCGCCAGCGAAGTAGACGGTCAGGCCTTGAGCCCCCAAACGCATCAAGCGATAGCGTCGTTGCCGCCAGCCGGGCGAGATCGGCGGCGGCCGCGGTCCAAACGCAGCACGCCGGACGGCAAGTTTCGGGAGACGTCGCCCACCACTTCGCGAGGATTGCGCACCAGAATGCAGCCGTTGGGCAATTCCTGGCCGCTGGCCAAAGTCACTTCGGCGCCTAAGAAAGCGCCGTGGCCCAGGCAGCTCCCTAACATGCGCGATCCGCTCGTGACGCTGCGGCCTTGAAACGCAACCGGCACGTTGCCGCGAAGATTGAAATCGTACGTGCCGCTCGAAGGACACAGCGCCGCACCGCGGCCGATCACCGAAAGTTGCGTGAAATAGGCGCCCACGTTCGCTTCCTCGCCGACGACGCACGAACGCAGCGTGACGTTGCCGTTGATCGTGGTCTTTTCGCCTATCGAGCAACCGTCGACAATCGCGTTGGGGCCGATCTCGACGCGGTCGGCGATCACCGAAGCGCGCACGACCGCGCCGGGGCCGATGCGCACGTGATTGCCGAGCAAAGTCCATTCGACGTGGGCCGACGGATGCACTTTGCACCCGCGGCCCGCCCAATAAAGCTTGCCGCGCAGATACGCCGGCCGCAGACTGCCCGCCCGCAACGCGGTTCGCAGCGGCAAGCCCAGCGTCGACCAGAGCCGCCGGCGCGCGGTCTGCACCATGCAACCAGGCAGACCCAGCAGGTTGGCCGTAATCAAGGCCGCCCAATGTTGGATTGGACACAGGGCGACCAGCGACATCGGCAATGAAGTGCTGCCCGAGGGCTCGAAGTAGCGGTTCGCGCGCCAGCGTTGCACCATCAAGCGATAGGGAATCGGCAAAAGCTCCGCCTGGTCTTCCACGGCGCAGGCGTCGTCGTGGTCTTCGAGGTAGTACAAGTCGTAGGCCCGAAGCTCCTGGCCGTCGGGGCCCGACGCTCGTCGTCCTTGAAACGTGGGCGAGAAATGCTCGGTGAGCATCGAGCAGGCTAGGGCGGCGCGAAAATTTCGCGGCGCCGAGCCTTCCGCCGTTTTCTTTTTGGCGTCGTGGCGCAAACGGCGACGGACGGCCTTCAAGAACCCCCTCAGTGCGTGGCCGGTGAAGTAGAGGTCGTCGTGGACCAACAGGCAGGGCTGGATGCGAATGGCCCGCAGATCGTCGATCGCCTCCGTCCGACAACCCGCCGCGGCCAGCAGTTCCTGTTGCGTTTCCCGCAGGCTGCGATTGTGAATTCGCAAGGCGCCGGGCGGTTCCTCGAAAGGAGCGATCCTTCGCTCGCCGTTCAGGATATAGGCCTGCATGAAAACTCTCTGAACCGGAATTGGCAGGCCGACGCTCGCCCGCAGCCGCGTGCAACGGCAGTTTTTTCCTGTGAAGTGCCATTATTTTAGCGATTCGAGCATTTCGGGCGAGATCAATTCAAAGCTCGGCGCCCAACCATTTATTTGCACAGCAGTCCGGGCAATCTGGCTTGCGACGCAGTAGACTAGTACCTCATCAAGTCTGAGTTGACGGCGGGGTGGCTGGTGGCAGAGCGAAGCGATACGAGAGCGAACTGGGGCTTCGCCTAGGCTCAGCCGCCAGCCACCCGACTGTCAAAATGGCCTTGAAGAGGCACTAGCCAATCAGACGTCGCGATTGAAGCGTCGTCGATCGATGATCGTAACGACGAGTCGCTCGCTCGCGAGCGGCTTGTCCCAAGCCAGGAGCCGCCGCCAACATGCACTACCGCTTTCCGCGTTGTCAGGTCACGCCGCAGCCGCTCGACCAGGTCTCGTTCGAGATCGATGGAATCGAGCGGCTCCGCTGGCACTTTGGAAACAGTTATCCGCAGCCGTTCTTTTATCCGTTCGTCGGACCTTCGGGCGGTTCGTTGACGCGGATGGGACATCCCGGCGCCCCGAACCACGATCACCATCGCTCGATCTGGTTCGCGCACGCCAAGGTGCTGGGCATCGATTTCTGGAGCGACGCCACGGAGGCGCGAATCCGGCAAAAGCAGTGGCTGTGTTATCAGGACGGCGACGACGAAGCGTCGATGGCCGTCGCGCTTGGCTGGTACGATGGGCACGACCCGCAGGAATTGTTGGAGCAGCAACTCGTGGCGGCCGTGCGGCCGGATCCCGAAGGCGAGAGCTTCTTGGAATTGCAAGCCTCGTTTCGCCCGCGAGCCGAATCGCTCGAGTTCAGCCGGACGAACTTCGGCTTTCTGGCGGTGCGCGTGGCCAAGAACCTATCGGCCTATTTCGGCGGCGGCGAAATCACCAATAGCGCGGGCGAAAAAGGCGAACCGGCGATCTTCGGCAAGCCAGCCGACTGGATGGACTACAGCGGGCCCATGCTCGGCCAGCCGGCTGGCGGCGCCGTGGAAGGCGTAACCTATTTCGATCACCCGGCGAATCCTGGCTATCCTTCGCACTGGCACGTGCGCGAAGACGGCTGGATGGGCGCCGCCGCTTGCTTCGAGCGGCCGCTCGAAACGTTCCGCGAGCAGCCGCTCGTGCTGCGTTATCTGTTGCACGCGCATCGCGGCCCGCTCGACCCGCAACGCACTGGCCAACTCGCCGCCGAGTTCGGCGCCAGCCCCGGTTTCGAGGTGGCCAAGGCCAACGTCAAGCACACCGAATTCGCGATCCGCAGAAAGGGATGAGAATTCTCCATAATCCTGCCTTACGCCCGAACGGCCGGCAGGCGAAAGAATTTGCTTGCGGTCGCCCGCCAAGAGTGGTAGTTTCACGAGCGCCGGGCCGCCTCGATTCGGCCAATCCTTTTCTTGCGGTTCCGGCCGTCACGTTCGTGAACCGGAACATCACGAGAAGGAGAAACGCATGTCCAAGTCGAATCGCGCTTGGGTGTGGCCGGCGCTCGCCGTGCTTTCACTGGCCGTCATTTCGCCGCTTTTTGCGCGGGCCCAGCAGACGGAACCGACCCCGTACGAACCCCAGCCCGGCCCCGCCGAGCAAAAGATTCTCGCCGCGCTCGCTTCGCAGACGAGCCTCGATTTCATCGACCAGCCGCTTGCCGACGTGGTGGATACTCTGAGGAAAAAGCACGAGATCGAGATCCAACTCGATAACAAGGCCCTCTCGGACGAGGGCATCGGCTCCGATACGCCGGTCACGCGAAATATTCAAGGCATTTCGCTGGAGTCGGCGTTGCGATTGGTCCTGGGCGAGATGGACATGACCTACCTGCCGAAGAATGAAGTGCTGATGATCACCACCAAGACCGAAGCGGAAAACATGCTCACGATGCGCATGTATCCGGTCGGCGATTTGCTCGAGACCGAAGCAGACGAACTGGTCGTAGGCGCCGGCGATGACTACCATGAACTGATTCAGGCGATCACGTCGCTCGTCCAGCTGACGAGTTGGGACGAAGTGGGCGGGCCGGGCGGCATTCAGCCGATTCGCAACTCGCGCGCTTTGGCCATCTCGCAGACCTTCGAGGTCCAGCGAGAAATCGAAGACTTCCTGGCCTCGCTGCGCGCCGTCAAGCGGCGACTGGCCGACGGCAGACCCAAAGCCGCCGCAGCGGACGATGCGGCAATCAGCTTGAAAATCTATAAGCTGCCCTCGTACTGGGCGCAATCGACAGGCGGCGCGCAACGCCCGGCGCCCGCCGCCGCGCCGCCCGCCGAACCGCCCGCTGAGAAAAAACCGGGTGGCGACATTGGAGCAGCCCAAACGCCGCCGGCGATCTATTCACAAATGGGCGCCGGTACGGGGATGAACCCCCAGAACTTTCCGACAGTCGAGCAACTCGTCAAGGCGATTCCCGCCTCGATCGAGCCCGACTCATGGAGCGGATCTGGCGGCGCAGGCACGATCGCGCCCGTCGGCCAGGCGTTGGCCATTCGCCAGACCAATCGCGTTCATCGGGAAATTCGGCGGTTCTTGCAGGCGCTGAAATAGGCGCGACAATCGCGGCTGGCCGGCATTCGCCGGCTTGGCATTCGGCGAACTGGATTTTTACCTAGCCCAGGCATTTATGCCTGGGGCCCGCAAACCATTTAGCCCCCGTCCCTGATTGGCGCCTCGCCGCCGCCGTCGGCGGCCGCGAGGCGCCAATCAGGAAAACGGCTGCGCGTCGAATGACTTCCCAGGCGTAAACGCCTGGGCGACATAAAAGAGTGTCTAGCAAAACGAGGCGAGGGTGCCCGGCCCTCCGTTTCCGGGCGAGGGCGCCCGGCCCTCCGTTTCCGGGCGAGGGCGCCCGGTCCTCCGTTTCCGGGCGAGGGCACCCGGTCCTCCATTGCTGAGTTCGTGCGTTGCGTTCGTATCCAGGGGCATCCTTCAGAACCAAGCACAGGTGGAACCCATGTCGAAATCCAAGTTGTTGCGTTCGTCGGCGATCGTTGCGGCGTTGTTCTGCGGTTTGACGGCGCGGCTGGGCTGGTCGGCCGAAAGCTCGCGGCCGGCGCCTTCTGCGAACGAGGCCAAGATCATTGCCGCTCTCGACGAGAAAACCGAGCTGGAATTCGTCGACCAGCCGCTCTCCGACATCGTCGAATATCTCAGGGAACGGCACGACATCGAGATTCAACTCGATAACAGGGCCCTCACGGACGAGGGCATCGGCTCCGATACGCCCGTTACAAGGAATATCAAGGGCATCGGCCTGGAGTCGGCGCTGGGTTTAATGTTGGGCGGATTGGACCTGACCTTCGTCGTACGCGACGACGTGATGTTCATCACCAGCAAAACGGAAGCAGAGAATTGGCTGTCGACCAAAACCTACCCGGTGGCCGACCTGATCGTCCGCGCGGACGACCCCGGCCATGAAGACGACTACCAAAGCCTGATCGCGTTGATTACTGCGAGCGTCGCCCCTCAGAGTTGGAACAGCGCGGATGGGCCGGGCAGCGTCTCGGAGTTCCGCAATGCACGCGCGCTGGTGATCTCGCAAACGTTCGCCGTGCATCGCGAAATCGAACGCCTGCTGGCAGCGATCCGCGAGGTCCGCCAGGAACAGGCGGCCGAGCGGCCAACGCACGCGGCCCAACAGATCGACGACGAAACTCCCTACGTGAAAGTCTACCGCCTGCCCGAGCCCCCGGCGCCCGCGGTCGTCAAGGCTCCGCACGGCGCGTCCAATATCCACTTCCCTTGGCATGTATTTTGCTATCCGGCGCCCGCGGTCGTCAAGGCTCCGCACGGCGCGGTCGGCGCCGCATCGCAAGCGACGCCGAAACAAGCCCCGGCCGAGGCCGCGGCGCCCGCAGATGCGAAACCCGGCGACAAGCCGGCGACCAAGGTCATCCGTCCGCAACCGCCCGTAGTCGCCGGCGCGACGGTGTTGTCGCGTTATGCGACGGCCAAGGAACTGGCCGACGCGATTCCCGCGGCAGTTGCACCTGAAAGCTGGGCGGACGGTCGAACGGCCATTCGCTCGGCCGGCAATTCGCTGATCGTCCGCCAGACGCGTCCGGTCCACCGCGAGATCGCGCGGCTGCTGGAACAATTGAAATGACGGCGGTCCGATGTTCTTTTGCAACACCGCGAGCATACTGCTTTGTCGCGGCTTAGTTTTAGAGAAGGCCGGCTTGAGCTTGCATCGGGAATCGCTAATCTGCACGCGGGCGGCGCGAGCCACGGATGAAACACCGATGTGTCACGGATAAAACGCCTGGAACTTTCGGCCGGACGAAAGAGGAATTCAAACTTGCCGGTCTTCCGTTCCTATCCGTGTTCGATCCGTGTTTCATCCGTGGCTAAACTCCGCCGGGCGTCGCTAATCTTGACGCAAGCGCCAACCCTAATTCAAAGGTCGGACAAAGCACGAGCCTAGCGCACGAATGAAAATCCTGTTTGCGATCCCGCACTATTTCGACCCGGCCGGCGGGGCCCGGCATGCTTCGCTGGCGCCCGATCCGCGGCCGCGAGTGCAGGCGCTGGCCGCCTGCCTGGCGGCGCTGCACCATGTGTTCGGGCAGGAGCAAAAACTGATCGACATCGCCCGTCGCGTGGTCGTGCCGGCCAACCAAGCGCAGCGGCACGAAATCGAAATCGTCGTCTGCACGACCGGCGAGCGCCATCTGCTGGCCCAAACGCCGGTCCCCGGCCAACTCTACTGGCATCGCGCATCATCGGCCGAGCCCGCACCCGTTGGGCTACGAGTGCCAGCAGGTGTTTCGCGACTCGCTCGGCCGCTTCGACTTTTACTGCTATCTCGAAGACGATTTGCTGCTCGCCGATCCCTGGTTCTTCATCAAGCTCGCCTGGTTCAATCGCCTGGCGGGCGACGGGCGCCTGCTGCAGCCCCACCGCTACGAAATGTTGAGCCACGTCGTGGCCCGCAAAGTTTATATCGACGGCCCATTGAAGCCGGAGATTTACGCGCCCTTCCGCGATCTCGATTCGCTGCCCGAGATCGCAGCCGAAGCGCTGGGCACCCCAATCACGTTTCAGCCGGCTGGCAATCCGCACTCGGGCTGTTATTTTCTCAATGCCGCGCAGATGACCTATTGGGCTGCGCAGCCTTACTTTCTCGATCGCGCGACCAGCTTCGTCGGCCCGCTGGAAAGTGCGGCCACGCTCGGCATTCTGCGCGCCTTCGAAATTTACAAACCGGCCCGCGAGCAGGCCGCCTTCCTGGAGATCCAGCACTACGGCGCGCAGTTTCTGGCGCAAGTCGGCACGCAGTTGCCGATCGTCGAGGAGTAGTTCGAAGGGCTAGGTCCGATTCTTTTGCGGTCCGCGCGACGCGGCGGTAAGCTGGGCGGCATGTTGATCCGCGATCAGTTTTCGCTCGGCGCAATGGTTCTAATCATCGCAGCGATCGCTGCGCCTGCCGCAGCCGAATCGCCGCAGCCCCCCGCGGCGCCTGCGCCAGCCGGTATGCAGTTGTACGACCGGCTGGTCGGCGAGTGGATGAAAAAATGGAACGTGCCGGGCGGGCAGATCGCGGTGGCTCGCGGCGGCCGCCTTGTACTGGTTCGCTCCTACGGCTGGGCGAATGCCGAAGCACGAACGCCCGTGAAAAGCGACTCGCGGTTCCGCATCGCCAGCGTCTCGAAGCCGATCACGGCCGTCGCCATTCTGCGGCTCGTCGAAGCCGGCCGGCTCGATCTCGACGCCACGGCGTTCGAGTTGCTGCCGCAGTTTCCGCTATCGGAGGCGCCCGGCGGCGACCCGCGGCTGGCTCGAATCACGCTGCGCCAACTGCTGACGCACACCGCCGGCTGGGACCGCGACAAGACTTTCGACCCGATGTTCATCCCCTTCAAGGCCGCCCAGGCGCTCAGGGTGCCGCCGCCGGCCGATGCGGCGACGATCATCCGCTACATGCTGCGGCAGCCGCTCGATTTCGAGCCCGGCCAGAAATACGTCTACTCGAACTTCGGCTACTGCCTGCTGGGCCGCGTGATCGAACAGGCGACCGGCAAGAGCTACGCCGAGGCGGTGCGCGAACTGGTGCTCGAACCGTGCGGCGCCAGGTCGCTCGGTCTCGGCCGCACGCGGCTTTCCGAGCGCTCGCCCCGCGAGGTCCGCTACTACGCGCAGCCCGCGAGCGAGCGCACCCGCAGCGTGTTTCCCGACGCCCAAGAGCAAGTCGCCGAGCCCGACGGCGGGTTTTATCTCGAAGCGCTCGACGCCCACGGCGGCTGGATCGGCACGGCGCCCGACTTGCTGCGGTTCGCGACATCGCTCGACGGCAGCCGCCAGCCCGCCTTGCTCAAGCCCGAGACGCTCGCCCTGATGACGGCTCGCCCGGCGGCGCCCGTCTCGCAAGCCGGGACGACACACTACGGGCTGGGTTGGATGATTCGCTACCCGGAGAAAGACAAAGACGCGGACTGGCAACAGTCGACCTGGTGGCACACCGGTTCGCTGCCCGGCACGGCGGCCCTGTTGGTGCGCACCAACAAAGGCCTGTCCTGGGCGGCGCTGTTCAACTCGCGCCCGCCTTACGCGAAGCTCAAGCAATTCGCCGCCGAACTCGATCGGCTGATGTGGAAAGCGGCTGAGGAAGTGAAAGAGTGGCCCGAGGACGACCTATTCGAGCAGGACAAGTAATCGCGTCTGCCGTCTGAATTCCGATCGCCCCGGTTCGCTCGACCGCGCGGCGGCAGGGGAAATGCCTGGAGCATCAGAACTCGGCTAACTCTTCGGGCGCAATTCCAAGGCGGCTGGCAATGGCGCCGAGCGTTTTCTTGCGGAGGCGTTGAACTTTGCCTTGCTCGATCCGCGCGATGGTCTTCGCCGCCACTTCGGGGCCGAAATCTTCGCGCCGCAAGCGGCGTTGCTTCCGCAAACGACGCAGCGAGGCCCCCAGCGATCGCTCTGTTTGGCGCCGCAGCTTGGAGATTCGCCGGCGATATTCGGGGTCGAACTCATACAGAATCGCCTCGGCCGCCGCCTCGTAGTCGCCCAGCCGGATGGTCTGCCCATAGTCGGTCACGGAACATTTCCCGAAATCGGGAACGAGGCCGTCTCCCGATCTCTCGAACGCCGAAAAAGGAACCGTCAACGATTGAAGATTGCCTCGCCAAAGCGTCAGCGTCTTGCTGGCGCGGTCCGCGCCGCCGCCGATGAATAAGTCTGCGCGGTTCTCGGCCTGCAGCGCTTCGGCGAGTTCTTCAGGCGGGAGAAATCCGCCGTCCGCCGCAAATGCGAATCGATGAAAGCAAGCGGCCAAGGCGGGAAGCGTCTGCGGGTCCAAGGCATGAATGAACACGCCGGCGCCCAGCGGGCGAGACGGCCACGAGAGCCGTTGCAGCAGACCTTCCGTCAGACGTTTTTCGTAGCTGATCCAGAGCGAATCTTTCGTAGCCCGCGCCAATGAATTCCGCAAACCTTCGACCGACGAAACGATCTCAGGGTGCAAGCCGGCAAACCGCTCGGACCGCCGCTTGGTTTTATCGAGCAAAAACGTGCGGCGAATCGTCTTGTTCCGAGCCATCACTGCCATCAGGTCACTCGTCTTCCGTGTCTTCGGTCTGTTGAACAGGATTCGTCGGGTATTTCAGGTCCCATGCTTCACAAAGACGCCGCCAATTCTCTTCCGCTTTGATGTACTCGAAGAGTTCCGGCGGAATTTCGGCGGGATCGGGCCCGCGGTCCATGAACTCGCCCGTCCTCAAGTCGATTCGCCAAGCCTTCGTTCCTCTGTTAATAAAAGTCAATTCAGGACGTTTCGGATCATCGCCGCCCGCCCTGGGAACCATGACTCTTCTTCGGCCAATTCTCAAAACCACAGCCTCTTATCCGCCACGTTCACCAACGGCTCGCCGCGGACGAAGCGGCCGATGTTTTCCAGCAGCACGCCGAGATGCCGCTCGGCGATCCGCGGCGAGTAGCCGGCGATGTGCGGGGTGAGGATCGTGTTGGGCATTTTCCACAACGGGTGCTCGGCCGGCACCGGCTCGATTTCGAACACGTCGAGCGCCGCCCCGGCGATCTCGCCGGTTTCGAGCGCCGCGGTCAGGTCGGCCAGATCGACGATCGCCCCGCGGCCGATATTGATGAAATAGCCCGTCCGCCGCATCTGCTGAAACTGCGCGCGGCGGAACATCTTGGCGGTGCCCGGCGTGTGCGGCGCGGCGACGACCACGAAATCGCTCTGCGCGAGCAGATCGGTCAGCCGCTCGGGCGGCCACAGTGCGGCCACGCCCGCGGGCGCCTGCTTTTGCACCGGATCGACCGCCAGCACGCGCATGCCAAAGGCCAGCGAACGCCGGGCGATCTCGCTGCCGATCGCCCCCAGCCCGACGATGCCCACGGTCGCGTCGGCCAGGTGCAGGTGCGCCCGATCGATCTCGCCGACCACGCCAGGCCCCGACGCGAAAGCGACTCGCGACGCTTCGCCCCCGACCGGCGCCCACCGCGCGGCCGCCTGGTTGCGGATATAGACGTGCAAGTTGCGGGCAAAGCAAAGGATATAGCCGAGCACCTGGTCGGCGATCACGTCGGAAAACAGCCCTCGCATGTTCGTCAGCACGGCCGGATGCTCGACGAACTCGGGAAAGATGTAGTGTTCCAAGCTGGCCGTCGGCGATTGCACCCATCGCAGCCGCCGGCTGGCGGCCAACAGCGGCGGCGTCAGCTTGCCGAAGAACGCGTCGGCCTCGACGATCTCTCGCAGGGCTTCGCCTTCGTCCGCCGCATTCACGACCGCCATCTCGCCCGCCGCCTGTTTGATTTTCGCCAGTCGTTCCGCTTCGACCGGAGGATGGATCACGAGTTTCATGCCGAGGGTCCTGGGGGTTCGCGAATTCTTGCCGCGTCTTGGCATCCGCGGTAGGTTTGATTATATGGCGAATCCGCGAGCATTGCGGTATGAGCATCGATTCTGAAACTGCCTTGAAAGAACTCGAAGCGGCGCTCGCCCGAGCGCCCGACCGCGAAACCATGCGGAAGGCGTGCGAAGAGATGGACCGCCTGCGCGAGGAGACGCTGAAGAGAGTAGGAATCGTCGACATGGCGGTTGAATTGGTCCGCGACGCTCGCGATCGATGAAGTGCATAAAATCGAACCGCACGCACTCTGGACGGGCCACGCCGCGGACGGCCGCGATTACCGGGCGATATTCGCTCTGGGCATCGAGGCCGTCGTGCAGCTTGCCTTGGAAGAGCCGCCGCTCGCGCCGCCGCGCGAGTTGCTCTATTTTCGCTGCCCGCTTTTGGACGGCGCCGGCAACCGCGAGACCGTGCTCGACTTCGCCATCGCGACCGTCAGCGCGTTGGCGCCGGCCGAGATTCCGACGTTGGTCTGCTGCGGCGCCGGCCTGAGCCGTTCGGTCACCATCGCCGCCGCCGGGTGGTGATTCCATTTGGACGGGAGCCAAGGATAAACGCTCCGATACTGTAGACAAAATGGTTGGACCAGTCGCCCGCGTCTGGCGCGGATTACCTTTGAAATCAGGGGGTAATCCTTTTTCTCAGGCAGTGCCGCAACGAGAGGACTGGTCCAATGAAAACAAGTTTACGTTACCTCGGTTT
>DATKRK010000018.1:0-14747 GCA_035532215.1 Pirellulales bacterium
CCTTGCGTCTCCACCAACCGTCCATCGTCCATCTAAGCCGGACGGAATCCCACGCCACCCAGCTCCATGCTTATTCTTCCCAACTCTCCTGAATTGACCAAGCCCGATTTGTGTCAACGCGGAGCGTGCGCGGTATAGCACGCTCGCCGGGCGGAACAAGCCACGGATGAAACACCGATGCAACACGGACAAAACTCCATGGAACTTCACCTTCGGCCGGAGGAAAGTGGAGTTTAATCGCAAGGTTCTCGATTTCTTCTTATCCGTGTTTCATCCGTGGCTCAAGTCCGCCTTCCGTTTGCGCAGGCTGGCTTTGCCTCGCTCAAAACGCCTTGCCGGTCAGTTCCTCGAGTCGTTTGGCCGCCTCGTCGGCAGCCTTGGCGCCGGCGTATTCTTCCAGCAGCTTGCGGTAGTAGCGGATCGCCGACGTTCGCCGCCGGGCGTCTTCGAAGTGCCGGGCCGAAGCGAGCACCGAGGCGGCCATCGCCTCGTAGCGCTCGTGGTCGAAATGGTCGTACCAGCGGCTCGCCGCCGCCGAGACGTCCTTGGTCGACGCTAGCTTGCCCTCGGCTGGGCCAAAATCTTTCCCTTCGGTCAAGGCGACGAGCGCCCCGTGGGCGGCCTCGCGGACGTCCAGCCGGCGGTCGGACAAATGGCGGATCAACGGCCAGGCCACGCTCGCCCGCTCTTCGCCGCCGAATTCGCTCGCATGCGAGGCGATGTAACGGGCCGCGGCAATTCGCACCTCGGTCTGCGGACTGGTCAATTGTTGGGCCAGCCGCGCCTCGTCCGACGACGGCGGCGGCTCGCCTTTCAACTCGCGCAGCAGTTGTTCCTTCAGCGATTGTAGCCGCGACTGGTGCGGCGCGCCGCGGGGAACGCCTTTGCCCAGGTTTTCCACCACGTATTCCAGCGTCTCGCGGTCGTGCTGATGCTCGGTCAGGCGGCTCAGCTTGTTCGAGATCACGACCACCGGACAACTGGCGTGGATTTTGGCCGAGCGGTTCAAACCTCGCACCAGGGCCGGAATCGCTTCGGGGCCGAGGCGGTCGAATTCGCGGCGGGCGCGCTCCCCCTCGGCGCCTTGCAAGCGGCCGATGTCGTATTCGATAAACCGCGCGACGACATCGTCCAGCCGCCATTCTCGCTCCGCGTCGGCGGCCGTTTTCGGCGCCGCTTGGTCCCGGCTCGCCGGCAACCGCTCGGGCGGCGGGATGCGCGCGGCCGGAACGCTGGCTAATGCTCCTCGCTGTGAAGGCCCGGTTGTCGCAATGGCCTGTTCTTGCGGCTCGGGCGCCGCAGCGGCCAGGTTGTGTTCGGCCGACGAAGCGAGCGCAATTTCGAACGTCGGATCCGAAAGCTCGTCGCTCGTCAGCCGCGCAGGCTCCGATTGGCTCGCCGCATCGAGTTGCTTGGGCGGGCCCGAGTCGCTGCGCCCTGCGCCCGTTTCGCGCGCCCCTTCGAACGACATCGGCGCCGCCGCGCGGCTGGTCTCGCCGGTTTCGTCTTGGGCGAAACTCAACAGCAACGTCGTACCTACGAATTGCCGAGTTGCGGGCGGAATGGTTAGCGAACCGAGCACGATCACGAGCGTCAGGTGCAACACCATGCTGGTCAGCCAGCAGGGCAAATTGCGGCGGCTCTCGTCGAACCACTCTTCGCGCCGGCGCTGGGCGGCCGACACGCGAATTTCACTTGGCGAGCGCGACGCAGCGGCTTCTACACATCTCGGCGGCGGCGCCGCGGGCGATCCGGCCGCCAGATCGCCCGCGAGAAAATCCAGCGTCTCGCAGAATTGATCGACCTGATGGCGGGCAGGTCGCAGCGGCAAGGTCAAAACCTCGGGCCCTTGCTTGCGATACGACGCCAGCTCTTCGACCGAGTCGGCCCAGCGCTTTTTGGGCTTCGGCGCCGTCATCGCGGGACCGCCGAAATCCTGGTTCCCCTGGCTTCCGTCTTTCCGCATGACCGGCCTCCCTCAAGCAAGATCCCAAGAGTTCCGCTCGAACGGTCCACGCACTCCGGCAAGCTGCCGCAAATGGGCGAACTGCCGCGCGGCAAGAAGCATGCAGCGACTAAGAAATGACTGGCCTCTGTTCCTACCGCTTGCCGTCAGGATAGGCGTTTGATGCGGGAAGTCAACAAGATTTCGCCCTTCGCGGCCTTCGCCAGCTTCAGTCGAGCTAACGCCAGCCTATCGAGTGCCGGGGAGTGTCCTAGGAGGTGGTGATACCATTTGAACGGGAGTCAAGGATAAACGCTCCGAAACTGTAGGGAACGCCCTCCGTGGCGTTCCGTGAACCCAGTGTTCACCGTCTATCCCGCCTCACGGAACGCCACTGAGGACGTTCCCTACAGAGAATCTCCTTTACATTCGGTCAAATGACATCACTACCTCCTAATCGTGTGCGTTGCCCGTCTTGCTGGGCGCCGGTATAGTGAAACCCTCGGGGTCGCGAGTCTCCGAGCGTCGGCCCAAGCCCTCGCAATATCAACGATTACGGATGGCTCGTGCAGATTCTGCTGACCAACGACGACGGCATCTATGCGCCCGGCCTGGCAGCCATCGAACGCGAGCTGCGCAAGCTGGGCGACGTTTGCGTCGTGGCCCCGGCCACGGAACAAAGCGGCGTGGGGCATTCGATCACTTTTCTGAGCCCGCTGGTGGTCAAAGAGCTGTTCGACGGCGAGAGGCGCCTCGGTTGGGCGGTCGAAGGCAGCCCGGCCGACTGCGTGAAGATCGGCGTGTTCGAGTTTTGTCCGCGGCGGCCCGATTTGGTGGTTAGCGGCATCAACGGCGGTCTGAACGCGGGAATCAACGTGCTGTATTCGGGCACGGTGGCCGCGGCGATCGAAGGAGCTTTCTTCGAGATCACCAGCGTCGCGGTTTCGTTGGAGTACAGCGAGCACGCCCAGTTCGACAAGGCGGCCCGGCTGGCGCGGGGCGTGATCGAGCAGATTCTGCGGCGCAAAGGCCCTTCGCCGCAGCTCTACAACCTGAACATTCCGACGCGCGCGCTCGTCGAACCGAGCGAGCTGCGAGTCGTGCCGATGGGCGTCACGCGGTCGAGCGAGAGGTACGAGAAGCGGACCGATCCGCGCGGGCGAAATTATTATTGGGCGGCCTATGAATCGGCGCCGCCGCCCGACGGGCGCGAGACCGATCTCTCCGCACTCTACCAAGGACACGTTACGTTGACGCCGCTGGACTTCGACCTGACGAAGAGCACCGTGCTGGCCGAGATGGAGCGCTGGGAATGGCAACTGCCCCAGGTTTCCGCTGAATGAACCGTCGGTTGCCGAAGGAGAATCGAGCCATGCAAAGAAGTCTTTACGTTTTGGTCCTCGCGGGGTTAGTCGCGTCGTGGGGCTGCGGAGACATCGGCGGCAGTCGTCGCAACGCCAGCGGTTCGGCGGGCGGCGCCGGCCTGGTGGCGCCCGAACAACAAGTCGTTCAGCCCGCCGCGGTGCCGGCCCCCGCCGCCCCAAACCCCACAGTCTCCGCTCTACAACCCGCTGCGCCGGCTCCGTCGGCCGCTGCAGGACAACCGGGTCAGGCGCCGGCCGGCCAGGCGGGCCCCATGATTCCTGGCCTGCCGATTCCCGGCGCTGCGGCGCCTCAACCCAACCTGGTCCAAGAAAAGGCCCAGGCCGGCGTGACCGGCAAAGGCAGCTACGGCGGACCGGGGATCGTGACGACGCCGATCAGCGCTTACTTTCAAGCCAAAGAGCGAGTGATCTTCGAGATCCAAATCCCGCACGCGTTGCAGCTTTACGAAGCGACGAACGGCTCCAAGCCGAAAACGCAGGAAGAATTCATGCGCGAGATCATTCAGACCTACATGATCCGTCTGCCCGAGCTGCCGGCCGGCCACAAGTACGTCTACGATCCGCAAAAGGGCGAGTTAATGGTCGAACATCCGCAATAAGTCGCCCGGCGGCTGCGCGCACCTCGCGCAGCTCCGTCACGCCGCTGGTCACCGCGTTGAGCTGTACGAAGCGGCTGCGGCTTTCGGCCGCCAACAGCCGGGCCAGGGTCGTTTTGCCGGCGCCGGGCGGGCCGTAGAAGATCACCGAGCCTAGCCGGTCGGGCTTGAGCAGCCGGCGGAGCAGCTTGCCTTCGCCCAAAAAGTGCTGCTGTCCGGCGAATTCCGCGAGTTTCGTCGGCCGCATCCGGGCCGCCAGCGGCGCGGCAGCGGCGCGGCAGCGGCGCGGCAGCGGTTGGCGGTTGGCGGTTGGCGGTTGGCGGTTGGCGGCTTCGCTGGCTTCGAAAAGTGACATCGCCGTATTGGAGCAAGTTTTTGGAGAGCGCTCAATTGGGCGTAATCCAACGCAGCATTTCGCAGAAGCGCGCGGCGGGCCAGTCAATCGGCAACCGTGCCGCACGGTTTGTCCAGCCTCTCCAGCCGGATTGTTTGCCCCAATGCAGCCTTGCCGGGCCGCTTCGGGGTTATCATCTCAGCCATTATTGTACCAACAATAACAGGCCCGTCAATAAGCTTTTGCCTTTGACTAAAAGTTTTTTGTTGGTACAATCTTGGCATGGGAGCGCGCGGTCGCCCAAAACTTGATCCCGAGGGCTCGCCTAGCAAGTACCTGACGATTAGGATTGCTGAAGGCGAGCAAGAAACGTATAAGGAGGCCGCGAAGCGCGCCGGAAAGTCTCTATCCCAATGGATACGGGAAAGGCTTTCAAAGGCCGCAAAACGCGAGCTAAGTCAATAAAAACGGAAGGTGGGGGTTTCTCGAGCCCACTCGGCGAAAGCCGAGCCCCTCCGCCAGCTTATAAGGCTGGTGCGCCGGCCAAGACGCGGGCCACCTTCCAATAAAAGAGGCCGACCACGGCGCGGTTTAGAGCGCCGCCGTGGTCGGCTTTCTTGTTGCGCCCCCAATTGCTCTCTGGTGGCGATCGCGGTAGGATAAAAAGCGAACCCCGAGCGGTGCGTCCAAACACGGCGCATCTCCTGTTACCAAAGACTAACTTGTCGGGTTTCACTAGGGCCGGTACGTTACAGCGTGACCGGCCCCTTTTTTGCGCCTAAAAGACGCTTGTTTCTTCGTCTAGTGAGCTCTCGGCCGATTCATCAAAGCTCGCCTTCGCAGTCTTGGCCTCTTCATATTCCTCTTCGCTTATGCCCAGTTCTTCCGCGCTCGGAAGTTGAATTGACCTGCCGTTAGCCTTCGCGACAGATGACTTGGCGCCGGGATACCACTCTAGGAGCCCATAGCTGCCATTGGGCAGGCGGTGAAACGTGGTCGAGTTCTTGGTGAGCGACTGGTACAGACCGCGCTTGGCGTTTTCCACATTCTTGGTGTTGAAGTGGTAGCCGCCATCAGTGAGCGCTTCAAAGATTTCGTTGACGGTGGCCGCACTCAAGCCGCCTCTCTTCCGCCGCTCCAGAACTTCCCGAACGGCCGTCGCAAGAGGTTTGCCATAGTAGGCATCCGCAGGAAGGGGGCCAAAAGAGCCGCTTGCGGCTAACTGTTCATCAGGATAGTAGGCATCTATTCCCGCCAAGCCGCAAAGGTTGTTTACTAGCTGTTTCTTCGCGGCCACTTGTTCTTCAAGTTCGCGAATTTGATTATTCACCAATTCAATTGTTTTGGAGACGTGCTCTGACACGACGAATCCTCCTGTTATGCAGACTACCAAAGACGCACGGATTCTACGGCCTTTCGCAGAAGGCTTCAAGTCCCCAATCAACCTACATTCAATTTCATGCCGAATTGTAAGTCGTAACTCATTTGATTTAATAATGTTGCACCTCGCGTGTCGGCTTGTCTTTTATTGAAAAATCATCTTGACACTTCTGCCGAGTGCCTCTATCCACGTCGCGATCGCCCAATTTATTCCAGCCATCGATTCCGAAAACAAAGGAAGAAACGATGCAATTGATATTGACAAAACGATCCAATATTGCTAATTGACGCCGCCAAATCTGAGGTTAGAATCCCACAACCGTGGTATGTTTGTGAAAAAAATAGACCGGCGGGGCTCGCCTAACCGATGCCAACGATGGCCGGATGATAATTGTGGCGGCGGTTTTAAGGGATTGATGGCGATAGCCGCGCGTCGGTGCGGCTTTATTTTTGCGCTTTTACGATAGGCGGACGAACATGCTTAGCTGCCACGATGTAGCCGACTACTTCTTGGCCGTTTCGCGCGCTGATGAAGAGGCAGGCGACCCGATTTCCAACATGACCCTTCAAAAACTCCTGTATTACGCGCAGGGGTTTTACTTGGCACTCAACGACAAGCCGCTGTTTAACGAGCGGATTGAAGCATGGACTCACGGCCCGGTCGTTCCAGACGTCTATCATCGCTTTAAGCAGCACGGCGCTGGACCGCTTCCAATGCCCGCTGAAATCGATCTAGATCGGATTCCAGATCACACTGCCGAATTGCTCGATGAAGTCTACAAGGTTTATGGCCAATTTTCCGGTTGGAAACTCAGGGAAATGACGCACGCCGAACCTCCGTGGGCGGAAACTCAGCAGGGAGGCGCCATATCGCGCAACGCGCTATCAATATTCTTCAAAACAAGAATTGTCGATGGTGAAGGGGAAGAACCTTAAGGTTGGCGAGAAGAATAGGGGCAAGAATATCTCCGCCCCTATTGCCCCTTCTGAGCCCGACCCGCAAAATCAAACTCCGGTCTTTTGCTTGCACTATCTTGGCGGGCGATACTGCCTCTCACGTTGCAATGACGAGGAGAAGGCGGCTCTTTCCGATCGAATGCACCGCTTGTGCAAGATGACGTGGAAGGAGATTTCGGTCGCCAACAGAAAGGGAATGGGGTACGAAAAAATTGCTCGAAATGCTCTTAGTGTCGAGCTTCCAGCACACGTCACGCCTGACGTGAACCTCTTAGCGTTTCGCTTCTATGGGAATGCGCCGATGGTTGGATATCGTGTAAAGCGAGTATTCCACATCCTGTTTTTGGATCGTGACTTCACGCTCTACGATCACGGATAACGGTTGGTAATCTAAGTCCCTGCCAAACGCCTTGCATGATGGCAGGGCTGACGCTCAAGCCGTGGAGTTTCGCCGAGCTATTCGAGCGCGTTTCGGCCTAAATCAGGCCAAGGGCAGAGAGCCCCCCTGCGGCGGCTTTTTTAATGCGGCAAAACTCCCCGTCAGTCAGCACCTTTTTGTTGGGACGCTACCGCGCAACGCGATCGCTTGAACTCAAGCCGCCGCGGTCGTAGAGTCGCGGATCGCTGCGCCCATGCCGAGCGAACAAGCGCCGCTTTTGCGCGGAATATCCTCAAGGTTCGCACGCCCTTGAGCGGAGTTGAACTGCGTCCGCGTGCAGACCAACCCTGGCCCCACTTCGCTCAGAGCGAGAGGAAAGCTCCGCCAGGCACGATTTATAGGCTCGCTCCGAAGATCGATCGTCGCGTGAGACGAAAAACAGCCGTCGCTCGAGAAAACAAGCCATTTCTCCGCAGCGAGAGAATCCGCGGCGAGGGCGAAATTGGCCCGCAAACCGCCTCTTGCCAGGCAATATTAGACATGAAACGCTCCTGTTTTGGCGCCGCCGTGGCGGTTTGCACGCCTCCATCACGCTGGAATTGCCGGAAAACTTCGGAATGGATCGCGCCCAAATTTGCAATCGCGCTCGGCGATATAAACTCTCATGAGTATCAATCATGAACCGACGCTCTCGTTGAACCAATCAGCCAATGCAGATACGATGGAGTGGTCGGTCCCGCGGGTGGTTCGGTCGCGGCGAACCACTTGGAAAGCCCCTCGCCTGTCGAGTCTTGTTGGAAACGCCTATTCCGATGGTTGCCCGGAGAATCTCGCGACTTGCGTCTTCGATCGCCCTGTTGTGGGCGTGGGCTTGCTCCGTCGCGTCGGCCGCGGAACCGCCCGCCGATAACGCCGCCCCGCCGACGGCCGAGGCGCTCGAATTCTTCGAGAAGCGCGTGCGGCCGCTGTTGGTCATGCACTGCCATAAGTGCCACGGCGCGGAAGAACAAAAAGGCGGTTTGCGGCTCGATTCTCGCGCCGGCGTGTTGGCCGGCGGCGACTCGGGGCCGGCCGTCGTGCCGGGCAAAACGGACGAGGGGCTGCTGCTCGATGCGGTGGCCTACGGCGATCTCTACCAGATGCCGCCCAGCGGCAAGCTGCCGGCCGCCGATCTGGATACGCTCCGCCGCTGGGTCGAACTGGGCGCCCCGTGGCCGAAAGAAGCAGGTCCCGCGGCGGCCAAGAAGTCGGGCGAGTTCGACCTGGCCGAACGAGCCAAGCAGTGGGCCTTTCAAGGCTGGATCGATCATGCGCCGCCGGCGGTGAAAGATGAGGCGTGGCCCGTTACGCCCGTCGATCGCTTCATTTTATCGCGGCTCGAAGCGGCCGAACTTTCGCCCGCCGCGCCGGCAGATAAAGCGACCTTGCTGCGGCGAGCGAGTTTCGCTCTGGTCGGCCTGCCGCCGACGCCCGAGGAAATCGCGGCCTTTCTGGCCGACAATTCGTCGCAAGCCTGGGAGGGCGCGATCGACCGCCTGCTCGGCTCGCCGCATTTCGGCGAACGCTGGGGCCGGCACTGGCTCGACCTGGTGCGCTATGCAGAGAGCCGCGGCCACGAGTTCGACTACTCAATCCCGAACGCCTATCAGTACCGCGACTACGTCATCCGGGCCTTCAACGCCGACTTGCCCTACGATCAGTTTCTCACCGAGCAAATCGCCGGCGACCTGGTCGAGCCGCCGCGGCTGAACCCCGAGCGAGGCTTTAATGAGTCGATTCTCGGCGCCGGGTTTTGGTTTTTGGGCGAAGAGGTCCATTCGCCGGTCGATACGCGACTCGACGAGACCGATCGCACCGACAATAAGCTCGACGTATTCTCCAAGACGTTTCTCGGACTGACGGTCGCCTGCGCCCGCTGCCACGACCACAAGTTCGACGCGATTTCGACCAAGGACTATTACGCCTTGGCGGGCTACATCGCCAGTTCCAGCTATCGACAGGCGCCGTTCGAAACGCTGGACTCGCACCGCCGCGTGATCGGCGAAATGGCGGCTCGGCGCGCGGCGGCCCAGCCCAAGCTTGCCGCCGCCGTCGCCACTTCGGCAAAGCCCGCCTTGCAGCGCACGGCCGAACTGCTGCTGGCCGCCCGCGAAGCGCTCGAAGCTGGCCCGCTGGCCGCGGTTGCGGCGGGCGAGAATACAGCGGCCGACGCCGGGGCTGCAACCAATGCTTCCCAAGCCGAAGCCTGGCAGCGGCGGGTCGATTCGGTTGCCGGCGAGCGCCAACTGCCGCCGGCCGTGCTCGCGGCCTGGGTCGACGAACTGCGCCGCGCCGCCAGCGAACCGCATTCGCCGCTCGCGCCCTGGGCGGCAACGCTAGGCAAAACCGACGACGCGCAGCGCGCGGCGGCGATGGAAGCCTCGCTCGCCGTTTGGCGGCAGCAACAACGAGCGGCCGAGCCTGCGCTCGACGGCGCCCGCGTGATGCTCGATTATGCGACCTGCGAGCCGGCCGATTGGCTCGAAGACGGTTTCACGTTCGGCCTGGCGCCGGTCCAACCCGGCGAGATCCGCCTCGGCGCCGACCCTTCGCGGCCGATCGCCGGCATCTACGATCGCGCGGCGGCTGTTTCAGCCTGGCAGAATCTGGCGCCACAGCCGGCCGCGGGCGCCGAGCGCGAGAACGGCCGCTTGAACTGGCTGCAATCGGGCCGCATGCTGCGAACGCCTTCCTTCAAGCTCGGCGGCGGAAAGTTGTATTACCTGGTCCGCGGCTCGGGCTATGCCTATGCGGCCGTCGATTCGCACCGCATGAACAACGGCCCGCTGCATGCCGCCTTGATCCGGCAGTGGAAGGCCGGCGACAAGCCGCAATGGATCGAACACGATCTCACGGCCTACGCCGGACGCCGCGTACACATCGAGTTCAGCCCTCGGCCGGCGGAGGAGATCGGCGCCGGTGAGTCGGGCCTGCTGTCGGTGGCGATGGTCGTTGAGGCCGAGAAGGCGCCTGGCTCGCTCGAGCGGCCGCACGCTGGGTTGTTGCAAGCGCTTTCGCGCCAGAGTCCGACATCGGCGGAAGCCGCAGCCGGCGTCTATCAACAAGTGTTCTTGGGCTTGGCCGAGCGTTTCGGCGCCTGCGCGCTAGCGATCTCGGCCGATCGGCAGGCCGACGCCGCGTTGGCCGATTGGTTGTTCTCGCGGCCCGAACTGACCTCGCCGCACGAGAGTGCGGATCGAGCGGCCTTGGCCGCCGTCGCCAAGCCGATCTTGGACGAGCAGGCGGCGCTGGCCGCAAGTTTGCCGCGCGAGTCGGCGTTGGCGCCGGCGCTGCTCGATGGCAGCGGCGTCGACGAGTGCGTGCTGTTGCGCGGCAATCCCAAGACGCCGGGCGCCGTAGCGCCGCGGCGATTGCTCGAAGCCCTGGCCGGCGCCGATCAGCCGCCGCCCTCGCGCGGCAGCGGTCGCCTGGAACTGGCCCGCCGCATGACCGACGTCGAAAAACATCCGCTGGTGGCCCGGGTGATCGTCAACCGCGTCTGGCAGCACTTGTTCGGCCGCGGCATCGTGGCTTCGGTCGACAATTTCGGCGTGCTCGGCGAACGGCCCACGCACCCCGAACTGCTCGATTACCTGGCCGACGAGTTCGTTCGCGACGGCTGGTCGATCAAACGGCTAATTCGCTCGCTGATGCTCTCGCGGACGTACCAGATGTCGAGCGCGCCCTCGCGCGAGTCGCTCGCTCGCGATCCGCGCAATTTGCTCTGGCAACACATGCAACTCAAGCGTTTGGAGGCGGAAGCCATTCGCGACGCCATTTTGGCCGTTTCCGGACGGCTCGACGAGCGGATGTTCGGGCCGAGCGTGCCGGTTTTTCTGACGCCGTTCATGGAAGGGCGCGGCAAGCCGGCCAGCGGTCCCTTGGACGGCGCCGGGCGGCGGAGCGTTTATATCAACGTGCGGCGGAACTTCATGAACACGATGTTTTTGGCGTTCGACTATCCGACGCCCTTCACGTCGACCGGCCGCCGCACCGTTTCGAACGTGCCGGCGCAAGCGCTGACGATGATGAACAGCCCGTTCGTCGTCGCCGAGGCCCGCCGCTGGGCCGAACGGGACTTGGCCACACCCGCCGCCAGCGCCGCCGAGCGCATCGAGCGGCTCTATCTCGCCGCCTTCGGCCGCCCGCCGACATCGGCCGAAAGCGCCGACGCGCTGGCCTTTCTGGCCGAGCAAGCCGTTCGCTATGCCGCTTCGGCCGACGATTCCCGCCCCTGGGCCGATTTGTGCCACGTGCTGTTGAACGTGAAAGAGTTCATCTTCGTGCGCTGAGGCGCAGAGTCACTGCATGCGGCGGTCATCCCTTTGAAGGATCTCACGCGGAGGCGCGGAGCCGCGGAGAGAAACTCTTCTACATGCTTGTCTCGGCGGCTCCGCGCCTCCGCGTGAGCCAAGAGCTGCCATTGCAACAGTTCCCCCGCGATTACGCCGTTCAATCAAGGGAACGTAAGCGGCGTAGTCCGCTGCGGATTTCATCATCAAGCGTTGCCCGCAGTTCTTCGAGCACCGCCGTGTGCCGAAGTTCGTCGTCCGAAAGGAGTCTTCGCTCGCCTTGGGCTCGCAACGTTTCGAGTTGAGGCGCAAAGATCTCCAAGGTTTCCATACCGGTCGCTACGTCATAAGCCGCGTGAAGTGTGGGCTCGCCGAGAATGAACGATAGCGTCTCTTTGTCAAGCAATTCGAACTCGGCGCGCGACGTCGGAGGCGGCATATCGCGCACGCGCTCACGCAATACTTCCAATTGAGCCCGCGCCCAGTTCAACGACGCCGAGTCTTCGGCATCGATGATCTCGGCCATACGTGCAAGCATCGCGGCCAGATGGGCGAGTTTTTCGGAGACTGGCTGTGAGGCGTCAAACGCCTCGACCCGCCCCCACGCGGCTTGAAGTTCCGGCGTATCACAAAAGTCGGGCGAGCCGTCTTATTCGAATTCGGGATCTTCGCACATGGCTTCGCTCCAAGGCGAGTTAGCCGGGCGAGGGCGCCCGGCCCTCCATATTCTCCGTCGGGCGAGGGCGCCCGGCCCTCCAGACTCTATCTTCGCACGCGGCCGGAAGTCATGCCGGCGACGAGCGAGGCGACTTCTTCTTTGGTGACGTAGTTAAAATCGCCCTTGATCGAGTGCTTCAGGCAACTGGCGGCCACGGCGAAGTGCAAGGCCTGCTCGGGCGCGGCGTATTCCTGCGAGTGCAGGGCGTAGAGCAGCCCGCCGCCGAAGGCGTCGCCGGCGCCGACGCGATCGACGATGTGGCGGATTTCATAGGGCCGGTACTCGTCCTGCTCGTCGACCGGGGCGAAGATGGCGCGGCCGGTCGGCACGTCCAGCAGCATCGCGCCCCAGTTGTTGTGGTCGGCCGAAAGGCTTTCGCGCAGTGTGATCGCCACTTTCGAGAGGTTCGGAAATTGCTCGGCGATGGTCTCGGCCACGCGATGATAGGCCCGGGCGTGGATGCGGCCGTGCTCGATGGCCGTGCCTTCGGCATGGATGCCCAGCACGTCGGCGGCGTCCTCTTCGTTGGCGACCAGCAGATCGACGTGCGGCAGGATCTGCGACATGCACTCGTGCGCCAGTTGCTTGGCGCCAAACCCCGGCCGCCAGCGCCACAGCTTGTTGCGAAAGTTCAAATCGCACGACACGCCCAGATTGCGTTGCTTCGCCATGCGGACCAGTTCGAGCGTCGAGGCGAAACCGTTCTCGCTCAGCGAAGGCGTGATGCCGGTGACGTGAACCCACGTCGCGCCGTCGAGCGCCGCGGCGAAGTCGTATTCCGCCGGCGCCGCCAGGCTGATCGCGCTGTGGTCGCGGTCGTAGACTACGGCCGAGCTGCGCTGGTTGGCGCCCGTCTCGACGAAATACACGCCCAGGCGCCCGCTATCGCGGCGCAAGATCGGGCTCGTGTCGACGCCCAATTGCCTGAGCACGGCCACGACGCTGTCGGCGATCGGGTTTTTGGGCAGCGCCGTGAGATAACGACTCTGCATGCCGTACATCGCCAGCGAAACGCAGACGTTGGCCTCGGCGCCGGCGAACGTGATATCGACGCTGCCCGGCATCGCCTGGCGGAAGCGCAAATGGCCAGGCGGCGCCACGCGCATCATGATTTCGCCGAAGCCGAGAATCGTCGCTGGTTGGTTTTCCGCTGACATCCGAATCTTTTCCAATTATGGAGGCCCGGGCGCCCTCGCCCGTTCAAAACATGGAGGCCCGGGCGCCCTCGCCCGTTCAAAAATTACGGCCCGGGCGCCCTCGCCCGGAAAAGCAGCCACGCGTTTCTGGCAATTTATCGCCCGTTCTCTCGATGGTCGAGGGCGCCAGGGCCTGAGCGCCGCCGGGCGAGGGCGCCCGGCCCTCCGTAATCGCCGAGCCGGTCGAGGGCGCCCGGCCCTCCCTACTCGTTAGACCAGCTCCCGAATTGGCGATGCCGTCGAAGGCAAGATCGCCACCGGCCGATCGAAGCGGTCTTTGACGAAGCTGTGCGGGTCGATGCCGAGCTGATGATAGGCGGTCGCCAGCACGTCCAGGTAGTGGACCGGCCGGGCGACGGCGTAGGCGCCGAGCTTGTCGGTCGAGCCGATGACTTGCCCGGTTCGCAACCCGCCGCCGGCCAACAGCGCCGAATTGACGGGCGCCCAGTGATCGCGGCCAGCCTGCTTGTTGATTTTCGGCGTGCGGCCGAACTCGCCCCAGACGACGACCAATACGTCGCGGTCGAGGCCGCGGTCGTGAATGTCCTCGACGAGCGCTGAAATGCCCTGGTCGTACTGCGGCAAGTTGCCCTTCAGGTGGCCGAAGTTGTTGCCGTGCGTGTCCCAGAAGCCGTAGCCGACCGTGACGCAGCGCACGCCCGCTTCGACCAGCCGCCGCGCCATCAGCAGGTGATCGTTGAACAGCGGGGCGCCGTCGCCCTGGTGCTTGGGCGAGCCGTGGCCGTAGCGTTCGCGTACGGCGGCGTCTTCGCGGTCGAGATTCATGGCCTCGAGCAGCTTGCTCGAAGTGAGCACGTCGAAGGCCCGGCGATAGGCCGTGTCGAGCTTGTCGACTTCCAGGCTGTCGACGTCTCGGCGAAAGCGGTCGAACTCCTCCAGCAACCGGCGGCGACCGGCGAGGTGTTCGAGCGAGATGTCGCGCAATTTCATGTTGGCCACGTCTTCGCCGTGCGCGGTCACGCCGCCGTAGGCGCTGCCCAGCGTGCCGGGGCCAGGGCTGTTGTAAGGCCGGTGCTGCATGACGGGGAACAGATCGACGAACGGCGGCACTTCGACGGAATTCGGGCCTTGCACCCGGGCGACGAACGAGCCGAAATTCGGCCGTCCGTCGCGGTTCGCCTCGTTCATCGAGTAGCCGGTCAGGTTCTGGAAGCTGGAGTGTTCGTCGCGCAGACCGACGATCGAACGGAGCACGGCCAGCTTGTCCATCATGCCGGCCAGCTTCGGCATCAATTCGCAGATTTGCACGCCCGGCAGCTTGGTATCGATCGGCTTGAACTCGCCGCGAACTTCATCGGGCGCCTCGGGCTTCAGATCGAACGAATCTTGATGCGCCAGGCCGCCCGTGAGGTAGACCATGATGACGGCTTTGTGCGATCGTCGCACGCCGGCTGCTTCTTCGGCTCTAAGCAGCCCTGGCAGACTCAGTCCGCCGGCGGCCAACGAGCCGATCTTCAGAAACGATCGCCGCGAGAGGCCGTCGCAAAAACGGCGTCGATTTCCCA
>DATKRK010000019.1:0-11202 GCA_035532215.1 Pirellulales bacterium
GGCGCCGCCGCGCCGAGTCTGGCGCCGGATACTTCTTGAGCGATTGCGTTTTGCCCCACCATCAGCCTTTCCGACCTGCGGTCCTCTGGTTCTGCGCGCCCGTTCACCAGGGCATCGGTTAAAATCCGTGAACGGTTACCGATGGGACGACCGGCCTTTTGGCCACGATCACCGACGCCAGCGGCACGAAAACGTTCTCCTACGACAAGTGGCGGGCGGTGACGAAGATCACGAACCCCGATGGCACATATCAGCTTTTCAGCACGCCCGACGATCAGGGGATCGTCGATACTTCGACGGGCGTGGGCACGCAGACGAACCCGGCGCCCTTGTTCTACGCCGCGCAGGTCGATGGCACGCAGACCGATGAACGGGTGAAAAGGTGTCAGGAACCATTGATTGTCGATCGCAGAAACCGACCGCGACGGCCGGGTTCGGGATTTCACTTACGACCAGCTGAACCGGCAAACGGCCGAAGAGTGGATGGCCGAATAAAAGGTGTCAGGAACCTTTATATTGACGCGAGGACCGAGATCGGCTAGCTTGCCTGCATGGGAAGGCCGCATCGAGCCGCAGAGGGCGGGTACGTTTATCATGTGCTGAACCGCGGCAACGCGCGGATGAGCGTGTTCGACGACCAGCGCGATTACGACGCTTTCGAGCAGCTCCTGGCCGAAGCCGCCGAGCGCAGCGAAATGCGGCTGTTGGCGTATTGCCTGATGCCCAACCATTGGCATCTCGTCGTCTGGCCCCGGCGCGACGGCGAGTTGTCGCGGTTCGTCGGCTGGCTGACGCTGACGCACACCCAGCGTTGGCATGCGCACCGGCATTCGGCCGGCTCCGGGCACGTCTATCAAGGCCGCTTCAAATCGTTTCCGGTTCAAGGCGACGAACACTTCCTCACGCTGGCGCGATACGTCGAGCGCAACGCCTTGCGCGGCGGGCTGGTCCGTCGCGCCGAAGCCTGGCGTTGGTCGAGCCTGTACCGCTGGCTGCGCGGCCCGGCCGAAGACAAGCCGTCGCTGGCCGCCTGGCCGCTGGCGCGCAAAGCCGGCTGGGTCGAGCACGTGAACGCGCCGCAAAGCGAGGCGGAACTGGCGGCCATTCGCCGCAGCCTCGAGCGCGGCAGCCCCCTGGGCGGCGAGAAGTGGACCCAGCGCGCCCTTGGCCAACTCGGCTTGGAATCGACCCTCCGCCCCCGCGGCCGCCCCAGGAAGCTAAACAAAGGTTCCTGACACCTTTTCCAGGCCCGTTTTCAAAGCTCGCCCTCAAGCCGCCCCCAAGTATCGCCGCGTTCGCTTCGACGGCCAACCGGTCTACAAGCGGAAGGACGCAGGCCGCCGTAGCACCGAAGGTGCGTCATTCGATAGCCCAGGGCTATCGAATCGGACCCCTTCGGGGTCGGAATTCACTGCGGAAAACGTCGCGTAAAAAACAGGACGACGTTTGATGGTCGGCTTAGTCACCGCCAGCTAAAGCTGGCGGCAGACGTTACTGGCGCAATTCCGTCGGCGTGTCGTCGTACATTTCTCATTGCCGGCAGCTTTAGCTTCAGCCGCGCTTCTCAGTTGGATCGCCGCGACCTAATGCCTTCGCCGCGCCGGGCTGGAACAGCCAGTGGAAGAAAACGCAGACTAGGCCGAAACAGGCCGCTAAGACCCACGTGCCGACGATGAACTGTCGCGCAACAGACATCCCATAGACCTCCCATGGCCCGTCATGCTCCCAGACCCTGGCGCCCCACGCGCCCCACGCAAATACCAGCGGCATCAGAACGAGAATGGCGGCGCCGGCTGAGAAGACGCGGAAGCGGCCGCGGCCTTCGATCGCGCCCACACTCAGCGCGCCGGGAACGAATGTGCATAACGCCGTCCTGAGGGGAACGCGGGCGGCGAAGCCGCTCTGCTTGTCGGGGGTTGGCAACTGGATCATCAGCGCGGCCAACGCGGCCATCGCCATCGCCGGCGCCAGCCAGCGCGTCGCGAAGCTTCGGCCACTGAACGCGACGGTATTCTGGCCTCGCCGCAAAAACGAACCGTACAGCGCGCAGGCGAAGCCGCTGCACGGCGCACATATCCAGAGGGCCGTGATTTTGTCTCTGAAATGGTACGAACTCATCCCCAGCGTGCTGGCCGCATCGGCGAGGCGCGCATCGGCGACCACGTACCAAGCGGACTCCGCCGCCTCGGAGCAGAGCATTGCCAGTGGTACGGTCGCGGGAAAAACCGCGCCCAAACAAAAACACCGAGCGGCGCCGTCTTGCGCGACGGCGCCCGCGATGAGCGCGGCGGGAAAGACCAGGCAGGCGGCCGATCGCAGCAGGGCCTGGGCGTGAATGGCGAAGCCCATGTCGCTCCAACTCCAACCGACGCCGCCGCCAAGCACCGGTCTTCCTGGGGGAAGGGGTAGCGGCGCCGCCGATGCCGCCGCCAGACAGGCCAACGTCGTCGCGAACCACAACATGCGCAGCGAGAATTGGAGACGAGAGGGCATGCGGTCAGTATACAGGGCGGATCGAACCTGTGCGCCCACAGGTACTGATACCGTTTGCGAGCATGTCAAGGAAAAAGGGCGAATTGGAAGAACGAGCTTGGCCCCATCCGTGTTTGCCACCAGCTTTAGCTGGTGGGGCTCGGCGTCCCCTGGCCCGCCTTCGACGCCAAGCTTTCCGAATTGTAAGCAAACAGGCGCTATGCACGGCCCCGAATCGAGTTGATAATCTGGACCATTTGGAAACCGATTCCCGAACGGTTATGCTTGGGGCCGCCCGGTTCGAAAGTTCGGATGCGCAAATGGCGGTTCAACAATGATCCCGAAATGGCGATCCCAAAATGGCGCCGCACAGCTCGCACACGCCTCGCCGTTTTCGCAAAACCCGGCCTCGAAACAGCCTTGTCGGCAGCTTCCTGGCCCCCGAGTTCCTGACGTCAGACTTCCTGACGGCGGAACGTGCAGCCCCCCTCCAAAACTGAGCCTACCCCCGTGTCGTACGCTACAGATTCCGCTCGCGTCAAAGCTCCCGAGAACGGCTTCGCTGGTTTAAAGCACTGGCAATACGATCTGCGTTCCGGATTGATGGTGGCGATGATTTCGCTGCCGTTCTCGATGGGCATCGCGATCACCTCGGGCGCCCCGCCGATTTGCGGAATCGTGTCGGCGATCATCGCCGGGTTCGTGCTGCCGTTTTTGGGCGGGTCGTACGTCACGATCAGCGGGCCCGCCGCGGGTCTGGCGCCGGCGATCTATGGGGGCATTGCGGCGTTGGGTGCGTCGTACCTGGGCGCCGGCGCGTCTTTCGACGAAATCATGGCGGCCGGCTATCCGCTGGTGCTGGTCGCCATTTTCTTCGCGGGCGTGCTGCAGGTCGTGCTCGCCAAATTGAAAATCGCGCGGCTGAGCGCGATTTTCCCCGCCGCCGCCATCGAGGGCATGCTGGCGGCGATCGGGTTGCTGATCATCGTCAAGCAGCTCCCTCTTTTCCTGGGTCAGAAGTTCGAGGCGCACGAGTTTTGGGAGATGCTCGGGGAAGTTCCGCACAAGCTGAACGGCCTGGACAGTGAAACGTTCCAGGTGCTGGGCCTCGGCGTGGGATGCCTGGCGCTGTTGTTTCTGATGGCGTCGATTCCCGCGCGATTGCTCAAGATCATGCCGCCGCCGGTGTGGGTGTTCGTCATCGGCACGGTCATTTCAAGCCAGTTTCTGCACCTCGACAAGCGTTTCTTGATCGACGTGCCCGACCCGCTCGAGCACGGCATCGTCTTGCCGCAATTCGGCGAGCTATTCGGCAATTCGCAACTCTGGGGGCACGCCGCGTATCTGGTGTTCCTGCTGTTGCTGGTCGACGGCACGGAGTCGCTGGCGACGATCATGGCCGTCGACAAGCTCGATCCGTACCGCCGGCGTTCGAGCCCCGACCGCACGCTGCTGTCGATGGGCGTGTCGAACGTCGCCTCGAGCGTGCTGGGCGGGCTGACCATCATTCCGGGCATCGTCAAGAGTACGGCCAACATCATGGGGGGCGGCCGCACGCAGTGGGCCAACTTCTACAACGCCTGCTTCCTGTTGACTTTCCTGTTGTTGGCGCGGGGCCTGATCAACATGGTTCCTTATGTGGTCCTGGCCTCGATCTTGACGTTCGTCGGATTCAAGCTCTGCCGGCCGAAGGTCTGGGCGCACGTGGCCCACATCGGCACGGAGCAATTCGTGATCTTCGCCTTCACGGTGCTGGTCACCGTGACGACCGACTTATTGATCGGCATCGGCGCCGGCATCGCTTTGAAATTGGCGCTGAACCTCTGGTACCTGGGCCTGGCCTATCGCCTGGGCGGCAACGGCCGCCCGACGCCGGGCCGCCTGACACAAATCGCCAGCTTGTTCCGCAACCCGGTCGACGATCGCGAGTTTTCCGAGGGAGTCTACGAACTGTACCTGACGCGGCCGCTGGTTTGCTTCAACTTGTTTCACGTGCTCCGCGAGTTGCAGCAGATTCCGGCCGAGGCCAAGGCGGTCAAGCTGCACTTCACGAAGCTGGTTCCACTGGTCGACCATACCACGGCGGAATTGCTGTTCCATTACGTCGAAGATTACAATTCGCGGCAATTGCCCATGGAGCTGGTAAACTGGGAGCAGCTCAAACCGTTGTCGAGTCACCCCAGCGCCATTCAACTGGGGCTGTCCGCCGAACTGATCGAGTCCGTGCCGCCGAGCGTGGAGGCTGCGTGAAGCGCGAGTTGATTGCGGTTTTCACGCCTCGTTGTTCTACACAGCTTCTTTCGTTCGATGATCCAGTCCGGAAAACTTTTATACTGTGCCCGGCTAAGAATGAGGCGTGTGTTGGTCGTGGGGCGGCCTTCCAGGCCGCCGGCCATTGACGGCCTGGAAGGCCGCCCCACATGCCGCCCAAGCGTCTCGTTGGCGCCCGCGTGCGGTATATCTAGCATGAATGCCTGGGCTAAGTCAAAGAGGCGGAGAGACGGCTCATGAACACGATCGACTACATCTATCGCTTCGACCCTCAGAATCCGACGGCCAAGTCGATGCCGCCCGACGCCGAAGCCGCCCGGCGCACGCTGGAAGAGGGCAATCGGATGTTTTCGCAATGGATGGAAAGCTGCCGCACCAGCGCCATCTCGACGGGCGAGCCGCGCTACGTCGTGCCCTGCAACGGCCTGGAAGTGGGCATGGTGCGCAGCCAGGGGACGATGCCCAAGCCGTCGCCGTTCGCCGTGGTGGTGGGCTGCTCCGACGCGCGCGTGCCGACCGAAATGGCGTTCGGCCAGGGCTTCAACGATTTGTTCGTGATCCGCGTGGCCGGCAACGTGCTGGGCGACGAGTGCCTGGGCAGCATCGATTTCGCCCTGAATTCGCTCAGCGAGAGCGTCAAGGTGGTGGTCATGCTGGGCCACAGCGGCTGCGGCGCCGTGACGGGCGCCGTCGACGCCTATTTGCAGCCGCTCAAGTTCTGGTCGAAGTCGATCTCGCCGAACCTGCGGGCGATCGTGCAGCGCATCTTCGTCGCCGTCCGCGAGGCGGCCAACGGCTTGGAGCGGGTTTGGGGTCCCGACGCCCGCCAGCAGCCCGGCTATCGCGAAGCGCTGATCGAAACGGCCGTGTGTTTGAATGCAGCCCAGTCCGCGTACAATCTCCACCAAGAGGTGGAGCGGGCCGGCAAATGGGAAATCGAGGTACTGTACGGCGTCTATAACCTGTATACTCATAAGGTGAGTACGCCCTTGCAATCGTCGCGCTCGGTGGACGCCGTCACCAACCTGGCATACGCGCCGACGAACCCTCGCGACTTCAACCGTCTGGCGGTTGAAGTGGCCAGCCACCTGCAGGCTGGCTCGACGGTTGGCTCGACGGCGGGCGCGGCCCGCGAGGCGGCCGGCCACTCGCCGAACGGCGAACACGAGGCGATCGAGACGGAGCTTGGATAAAATCGCACGGAAAATGCGAACGCCCGCCGCGACTGGCGCCCGACGGCCACGGCAAGGGAATAGAGATCGATGCAGTTAACGCTTCGCGATATTGCGCGGTTGATGCAAGTTCCCGAGAGAACGGTCCATCGCTGGGTTCAGGACGAATCGCTCCCCGCACGGCTGGTCGGGGGCCAGTACCGCTTCAATCCCTCGGAGCTGTTCGAGTGGGCTTCGCAGCAGAGGCTGGCCGTGCCCGAAGAGTTGCTGGTCGAACAGGGCCAGGCGCACTGCGATTCGGAGAGTCTGGCCGGCGCTTTGACCGCTGGCGGCGTGTTGTTCGACGTGCCGGGCGGCGATCGCCGGGCGGCGCTGTCGGCCGTCGTCGAGCGCCTGCGGTTGCCCGACGGTTTCGATCGCCGCCGGCTGCTGGACCTGTTTCTCCATCGCGAGGCTCAGGGCTCGACGGCGGTGGGCGACGGCATTGCGATCCCGCATCCGCGATATCCGGTCGTGTTGTCGGTTCCTTCGACCTCGGCGACGCTTTGCTTTCTATCGCATCCGATCGACTTCGCGGCGGCCGACGGCAAGCCGGTCGACACGCTGTTCGTGCTCGTGTCTCCCACGGTTCGCAGCCATTTGAAAGTGCTCTCGCAACTGGCTGCGGCGCTGCGCGGGGAGGAGTTTCGACAACTCGTGCGGCGCAAGGCGACGGCGGATGAGATCGTCGGCGCCGCGGTGCGCTGTCAGAACGCGGCGGCGAACGGCAACGGCGGCTCGCACGGGCGCAAGTCGAGGAGCGCTTGATGGCCACGGTCGACGCCGCCTGCTTCCGCCCGGGCGAGACGGTCCGCGTTCAGGACGCACCGTCCGTGGAAATCTCCGAGTTTCGCCAGGCGGTGTTCGATGCCGTCGCCGTCGGCCAGTCGTTGGCGGCGCTGTTCGGCCGGCCGATCGACGCCGCCCGCGTGCGGCTTTACGCCGTGCTGGCCGATCGCGAGAACGGCTTGCTCTCGCTGTTGACGTCCGAGGTCGGCGATTGCTATCCGGCGCTCACGCCCGACTGCCCGCAGGCCCACTGGTTCGAGCGCGAGATCGCCGAGCAATGGGGCGTGACCCCCGAGGGCCATCCCTGGCTGAAGCCGATCCGCTTCCATGCCTCGTACCGGCCGCCGCACGACGCCTGGTCGCGCGCCGTCGGCGAAACGATCTTGCCCGGCGTGACCGATTTCTTTCGCGTCGAGGGCCCGGAGATTCACGAGGTCGCCGTCGGGCCGGTTCACGCCGGCGTGATCGAACCGGGCCACTTTCGCTTCCAGTGCTACGGCGAGCAGGTGCTGCACCTGGAGATTTCGCTCGGGTATCAGCATCGCGGCGTCGAGCGGGCGCTGGTCGGCGGACCGAACGCGCGCACGATCCATTACATCGAAACGCTGGCCGGCGATACGAGCATTGGACACGCCACCGCTTATTGCCAGGCCCTGGAGGCGCTGGCCAACTGCCAGCCGCCGCTGGCCGCCGAAGCGATTCGCGGAATGGCGCTGGAACTGGAACGGCTGGCCTGCCACACGGGCGATTTGGGCGCCTTGGCGGGCGACGTCGGTTTCTTGCCGACGGCTTCGTTCAACGGGCGTTTGCGAGGCGACTTTCTGAATGCCACGGCCTTGGTCTGCGGCAGCCGTTTCGGCCGCGGCCTGGTGCGGCCCGGGGGCGTGTCGTTCGGCCTCGACGCCGCCCGCGCGCAAACGCTCGCGGAACGCATCGAAACCGCGCTCGGCGAAGTCGACGGCTCGAACCGCCTGCTCTGGAATTCGCTCTCGGTGCAAGCCCGCTTCGAGAACACGGGCCGGGTTTCGCGGAAAACCTGCGATGCGTTGGGGCTCGTGGGTCCGGCGGCCCGGGCCTGCGGAACGAACCGCGACGTGCGGCGAGATTTTCCGCACGGGATCTTTTGCTTCCATCAAATTCCGGTGTCGGTCTGCGAGACGGGCGACGTGTTCGCCCGGGCTTACGTTCGCGGCTTGGAAATTCAGCGCTCGGGCGCTTTCCTTCTCGAACAGCTCAAGATGCTCGGCGACGGGCCGTTGCGCGCGCCCTTGGGCCCGCTGGCGCCCGATTGCATCGCCGTCTCGCTGGTCGAAGGCTGGCGCGGCGAGATCTGCCACGTGGCGATCACCGACGCCGGCGGCCGCCTGGCTCATTACAAGGTCGTCGATCCGTCGTTTCACAACTGGATCGGCCTGGCGATGTCGCTTCGCGAGCAGCAGATTTCCGACTTTCCGCTGTGCAACAAGAGCTTCAACCTTTCCTATTGCGGGCACGACCTGTAAGCCCGCTCGAACGCGAGCGTCCATGCTGAGCATCATCGCCGAACGGCTGCGCCAGAAACATCGCACCTCGACTTACCCGCTTACGGCGCCGGAAGTACCCGATCGCTTTCGCGGCTTGCCGAAACTCGACGCGAGCAAGTGCGACGACGGCTGCCGCGCCTGCGCCGAGGCCTGTCCGACCGGGGCGATCGTGGCGAGCGAGGGCCGCTTGCAGTTCGATTTGGGCAAGTGCCTGTTCTGCGTCGATTGCAGCCAGGCTTGTCCCAGCGGCGCCGTGGAATACACGACCGATTACCGCTTGGCGGTCCGCAATCGAGAGGATTTGCTGCTGGAAGGCCAGGGCCTCGAACTGGCCCGCGCTTTGGAAGATCGCACGCGGCGGCTGTTCGGGCGTTCGCTCAAGCTGCGCCAGGTGAGCGCCGGCGGTTGCAATGCCTGCGAAGCCGACGTCAACGTGCTCACCACGCTGGTCTTCGACCTGGGGCGATTCGGCATCGACTTCGTCGCTTCGCCGCGGCACGCCGACGGGCTGCTGATCACCGGCCCGGTGACCGAAAATATGAAGCGGGCGTTGGAGCTGACCTACGAAGCCGTGCCCGCGCCGAAAATCGTGATCGCCCTGGGCGCCTGCGCGATTTCCGGCGGTCCGTACATCGGCCATGCTTTGGCCAACAACGGCGCCGACAGCGTGGTGCCGGTCGATCTGTACGTCCCCGGCTGTCCGCCGCACCCTTGGACGATTCTCGACGGCTTGCTCCGCCTGCTCGGCCGGCTGGAGATCGTAGGTCAGGCTTTCTAGCCTGACTTGCACGGGGCCTGTCAGGCTGGAAAGCCTGACCTACTAGCCTGACTTGCACGGGGGGCCTGTCAGGCTGGAAAGCCTGACCTACGGGTAACGCGCCTCCGCGGCGGTTTACAGGCCGCGGACCTTGCGGTCGGCGCGCCAGAAATTGCGGCTGTAACCCGGCTGCGGGGCGTTTCGGGCGCCCAGCGAACCGCGATTCGACCCGGAGGAATTCGACGAGGGCGAGTAGGAGTAACGCCGATTTCGTTGCGTTTGGGCCGTCGCTTGCGGATTGGCCGGCGTCGGCGCCGAAGACGGCGCGGCCGCGGCCCGCGGCGCCTGGTCGCACGGGCAACCCGCCAACGCAGCACGAGGCGTCATCCAACCCAAGGCTAGTGCAATCGCCGCCATCGACAACAACTTGGCCATGAGGAATCGTCTCCTTGCAATCGTGAATCGAGCCGCCGCTGGCGCAAATGAGCAAGTCCGTAAACTTACTTTCGGCCAATTCGCGCCTCACGGATTAGCTGCGCCGCCCATTTTTCGCCGGATGGCGTAAGAACGGGTTCGCGCGGTTGATACTGTAGGGAACGCCCTCCGCGGCGTTCCGCGATAGCGCGAATCGGCGCGATTCCCGGGTGTACGGCACGCCACAGAGGGCGTGCCCTACAGGCTTTGGCCGGACTAGCGTCGGCGCCGACGGGCGCCGGAGGGGGCCTCGGCCGTGTCAAGCTCGGCGGGTTCCGTTTCGATCGAGCGCACCTCTTCCGTCGTGGTTGGCTCGAACGAAGCGCCGGAAGCGTACAGCTCCAGGCGCTCGCGCGCCTCGCGTTGAAAGTCTTCGTCGTGCGGCAGTTGCTTGATCGCCTTGGCTTGCCAGTTATAGGCCGATTTGAAATCGCCGGCCGCCGCGTAGGCCGCTGCCAACGTGTCGAGGTAGATCGGCTGCCGGAAGTTCGTCAGTTTGCAGGCCTGCTGGGCGGATGTCACCGCCAATTGGCCGTCGCGCTGCTGATCGTCGGGGCAGGTCGCCAGAATCCAGGCCCGGTTGTTGAGCGCCGCCGCGTCGCGCGGATTCAGTCGAACCGCGATCGAATAGTCTTTCAGGGCCTCGTCGTAACGGCCTTCCTCCTGTAGGGCGATGCCGCGCAGATTGTAGGCCCAGCTTCGCTTGGGTTCGGCCTTGATCGCGCGGGTGAAATACTCGACGGCTTCGTCGATGGCCACGACGTCGCGCACATGAACCCAGCCCGACCGCGCGTCCGAGCCGACGCGCAGCCAGTCGTCTTGCGTTTCCAGAACGAGCGGGGTCGCGCCCAGGTCCGACATTTTGCCCACCGCGCGCTTGCCCGACTTGAGCGTCACGCCGGGGCGGCTTTCGAGCACTTTAACGCCGATCCAGTCTTCTTCCTGCGCGGCCAGCGGTCGATCGGCCAGGATGAACGCCAAACACCAAATGACCAACAAAGTGCAACGCCGCGACATGATAATGACCCCTCCTTGGGAAGCATGGCGGTTCGATCGCGGCCCGTCGTGGACCGCTTTTGGCGCATTATGCCGCAGGGCGCCGAGTTTAAGAACACGAGTTTTTCGCTTTTCGAACGCCCGGCGCCGGCCGGCGAGCCGTTGGCGGCCGCTTACGCGCGGGGCTCGTCGTCCGAGAGAGACTTGAGCCGCCGCGGCGCCGGGAACTTGTGGTCGACGTAATCGAGGGCTGCGTAAGCAATAGCGCTCAGCACAGAGGTCGCCAGACCGGCGCCAAACACCGTGCCCATGGCAAACAGCAATTCCAACTGGTGCGTACCGAACAGCGGCGACTCGACGAGCATCACCACGGCGCCGCTGATCGCCGCCAGCCCGCACGTGCCAAGTCCGGCAATGAACAGGCAGAACAGTCCGCCTTTCATGAAATCCCGCATCCGTCTCCCTCGGTTTGGCGGGGATTATAGCCCTCGACCGCCGCACGGCACAACGCGACTCGGGCGATTACGACGCGTGCGGCCCGCGACTTGCACGAGGTGGTTGCTGCGGCCGGGCGTAAGTAGGGGTTCGTGCGGTTGATTCTGTAGACAAAATGGTTGGACCAGTCGCCCGCGTCTGGCGCGGATTACCTTTGAAATCAGGGGGTAATCCTTTTTCTCAGGCAGTGCCGCAACGAGAGGACTGGTCCAAT
>DATKRK010000020.1:0-5682 GCA_035532215.1 Pirellulales bacterium
ATTGGACCAGTCCTCTCGTTGCGGCACTGCCTGAGAAAAAGGATTACCCCCTGATTTCAAAGGTAATCCGCGCCAGACGCGGGCGACTGGTCCAACCATTTTGTCTACAGAATCAACCGCACGAACCCCTACTTACGCCCGCCGATCAAGAATCGGTCGCCGCCGCCGAATACCCGTTAGCCTCGCGAACCAGAGTTCGCTATCCTGAAGCCCTACGCCACCCCCGTTTCCTTTCCCTGAAAAGTCGAGACGCATCGCACCATGGCCGAGCCTTCGAACGCCGCGTCCCAAGAAGAACGCCCCGCCTCTCGCCCGGCGGTTAAAGCCGCCGACGAGGCGCCGTCGAGCATTATCTTGATTTCCTACCCCAAGATCGTGTTTCTCTATCCCACGTTTCTGGCGGCGGTCGCGGCGGCGATCTATTTAAGTTTTGCGGGTCCCGTGGTCGACGCCGCGGCTCGCGGGCAATCGACGGCTTCGATCTTGTTTTTGGCCGTGCTGGCGATCAACCTCGTGGTGCTGGGCTTCGATTTCCCGCGGACCACTTCGCTGACGCTGTTTTTCCTCGGCGCCGCGATCGTGATGAGCCTGATTCTGCTGTTCGAATACTACCCGGAAATGCTGCCGCGCATTACGGCCGTGCTCGAAAAGTTCCGCCCGCTGGCCAATGCTTCCTTTTACTGGTCGCTGGCGGGCATCCTGGGCGCGATCTTCGCCGTCGCCTACGCCGTGGTTCACTTCGACTACTGGGAAGTCCGCCCAAACGAATTGCTGCACCACCACGGCTTCTTGAGCAACCTGGAGCGGTTCTCGGCGCCGCACCTGCGGATCGACAAAGAGATCGGCGACGTGTTCGAGTACCTGCTGCTGCACTCGGGGCGGCTGATCTTGCAGCCCAGCAACGAGCGGCGGGCGATTATCTTGGACAACGTGCCCTTCATCGAGCGCAAAGAGCAAGCCATCACCCGCATGCTCGGCGCGTTGCAGGTCCAGCTTCGCAGCGAGCCGCCGGGCTGATCGGGCTTTTGTAAGATTTACAATTCCCCCCCGCGCCGCGGGCGCCGGCTGCGAAGGGTTTTCGGGCGCGAGCGGCCCGAAAAACCCGCGGCAACCGCGCGTCCGCCGCCTCGGGTCTTGCTTTTGCATTTCGGGCACGCGATTCGCAGATTGAGACTGCAGCATCGCGGCTCGCGAACTTTTTGCCGAGCGGCTGGCGATGAGGAGTCTTGGCTGCCAAGGAGGATACGGGCGTGAAGCTCTCTCGATTTCTGACCGCCGCGGTTTTGCTCGCGTGCCTGAGTTTGGGTCCTCATCGGGCGGAAGCTGGCGACGGCGTTGCGGCGCCCGCTGCTACGCCGACGCCCGCGCCCGACGTCGCCGCCTGGCAGACGGAATTCCGCGAGCGGCGTTATCGCGTGGCTCGTCCGGTCTGGGAAACGACCGAGCAGGAGACGCGGACCAAGGTGCTGCGGCCGGTTTGGGAAACGCAATGGCGCGAGGAAACCTACACGGTCCGCAAGCCGCTGGTCGAAACGGCGCTGCGCGAAGAACGGTACACGCTCTTCGAACCGGTGACGGTCCACCAGCCGCAAACCATCGATCAGGGCCAGTTCGTCGAGGAGCAAGTGGTCAGCCCGCGCAAGCCGGCGACGCGGTTGAAGTGGATTCCCGGCGGTTGGACCGCCGACGCTCAGACCGGGCACAATTATTGGAAGCCGCCGATGTTGCGGCCGGTACAAGTCGCGCGTCCGCCGCGGGTCGAGACGCGGCGCGTGTGGCGTCCGAAGCTGGTCGAAACCCAGGTTCCGACGACGACCTACGCGCCGCGCGTCCACGTACGGAAAGTCCCGCTCGAGCAAGTCCGTTTTGTCGAGGAGCGGCGGACTCGCAAAGTTCCGCAAAGGGTTTGCCGGATGGTCGAGCAAGAGATCGTCCAGCGCGTGCCCGTCACGGTCTGCCGCACGGTATATGAGGAAAAAGTCGAGCGCATTCCGGTGCGCGTCCCGCGTCGCGCGGCCGGCGTCGTCGTTCCGGCGCCCTACGACGAAGGCGAGCCGGCACTCGTTCCCGTTCCGCCGCGTTCGACGCCGGTCTCGCCGCCGCAGCTCGATCCGCGGCTTCCCGTCCCGGCGCCCGCCTTCCCGGCCGAAGCGCCGGAAGCCGCGCCGCAATCGTCGCACGAGGATTCGCGCGTCGAGTCGCTCGATCCGGCCAGCGTGGCGTTACACCCGCTGCCCGAACTGCTGTCGAACGAGAATCGCTAGCCCGGATTATTCTCGCCGAACTCCCTCATGGCGCCGGCCGGGCTGCACACGGCCGCCGATCTCACTCTCTTGGCAGGCCCGCCGCAGAGCGCGTCGCACGGGCCCGAAAAAGATCGTAAACTAGTTCGGGCTCGCCTGTTCGAGCGGCGGCGGCTTGCCTTTCATCTCGGGCGGCCAAAAATTAAGTAAGCGGCGCAGGGCCAGCCATCATTCCCATGCCGCAGAGGGAGAACGAACATGGTTCAAGACGAAGTCGCCCAACAAGCTTACATCGAGCACGAAATGCTCAAGCACATCGCCGGCGCCCTGCGCGCGACGATGGAATGGAAGCTCTCCGGCGAAGATCTCTCGCGCAAGCTGGCCAGCCTGCGGTTCATCGGCGAGTCGTTCCAGCGGCACGTGGAGCACGTGTTCGACCTGGAAGAGTACGACGGCTACATGGCCGTTGTCACCGAATCGCATCCGCACCTGCACGAAAAGACCGCGGCCTTGCGGGAAGAGCACGACCAGATGCGCCGTCGCGTGCGCGGCGTACTGTACAATCTGCGGCACCTCGAATCGGACGACGCCGTGGCGTTCGGCGACGCGTGCCAGGAACTGCTTTCGCTGCTGGATCATCTCAACGACCACAACCATCGCGAAATGGCGCTCATTCAAGAGGCGATGACTCGCGACATGGGTGGCGAAGGCTGAGCGCCTCGGCCGCCTCTCGGACGCTGGCGAATCGCAAGGCGGGTCGCTGGCTCAAGCACCGCAGGCAAAACTCGTTCAATTCGTCGGGAGTTTCCGGACGCAGTTCGCTCGGCCGCGGCGGTTGGGCCGTCGGCGAAACGAGTTGCCGTAACGCTTCGGCGGCTGTTGCCGCTGCGAGCGGCGGTCGTCCGGTGAGCAAGGCATAGAGTAACGCTCCCAGGCCGTAGACGTCCGTTCGTTCGTCGATCGGCCCGAAACGCCGGTCGGCCTGCTCGGGCGCCATGTACGCCGCCGTGCCGGCGATATAGTCGGGATCTTCGGCCGCCGAGTTTCCGCTTCCCGTCACCCGAGCCAGCCCGAAATCGGCCACGGCAATCCGCCCGTCGCCATCGACGAGTACGTTCGAGGGCTTCAAGTCGCAATGCACGATGCCTTGGCTGTGGGCGTGCTCGATCGCGTCCGCCACGCAGAGCGCAATGGCCCGCGCCTCTTCGATCGGCAATTGCCGCTGGCGGATAGTTTGCATCAAGTCCTGGCCGTCGATCAGGTCGAAGACCATGAAATATCCGCCGTCGGGCAACCGCCCGAGGCCGTGGACCGCGACGATGTTCGGTCGCCGCAGCCGAGCGACGATACGCGCTTCGTCCACGAACCTCGCGACGGCGCGCGGATTGGTCAGGCGGCTTTTGTGTAACACTTTGACACAGACGGGCCGCTGCGCGCGTTTCTCGAGGGCGGCATACGCTTTGCCCATACCGCCCGCTCCGATCAGCCTCTGGAGCAAGTAATCGTCGAAGCGCAACGGGGCATCGGCGCCAGGCGGTGGTGCCGTCGAGCGGCGTACTGTGGGGCGACGTTCTGTCGAGCGCATCGGCTCAGACCCGTCCAACTCGGTTCGCCGCTCGGTTAATCGCCGTTTAATCTCCGCCAGGCATCGCCGTACGGTGCGTTCGGATTTGCCGGTCTGGGCGGCGATTTCTCGCAATTCGTAGCCTTGCAAGCGCAGCTCGAAGATGGTCCGTTGCGCCGCCTGCAAGCCAGAGAACACCTGCGCCAACTCGTCGGCGAGCGAAGCCGCTTGTTCGGGCGTCGGCTCGCGGCAAGCGAGTTCCGAGGCGCCGAGCGATAAGGCGTCGCAGGCCGTTTCACGCGCGACCGCGCGGCGGCCAGCCGTGTGCCGGCGGACTTGTTTCAGTAATTTGTGCAAGGCGATGCTGGCCAGCAATCGCCACAAGTCGCCGTTGCGACCCAGCCTATATTCGCCCTCTTGGGCCCGCAGAAAAAAGCTGCGGTAAGCCGACTGCACGACGTCGTCCGGGTCGATGCGCGCGGCGACTTTTCGCGACAGCCGCCGCCGGGCAAAGGCCAACAGTTTCTCGGCGTAGCGGTCGTAGATGGCCGCGGCCGCCCGTTCGTCGCCCGCGCGAAAGCGGTCGAACAGCGTTTGTGACTCGTCGGGCAGGCGAGAATCGCGGTCGGTGCTTGGCATTGGGCTTTTCAACAGCCGGCTTTTTAGGAGGCCAGACCCTAATCTTCAACGCCGAAAAGTCGGCAATGAACGTCTCATTCTAGTCGTTTGGGGAACGACCTTCACGTTTGGAATTTTACGCGCAACGCTTCGCCGCTCGGCTTGCCGTTTTCGATGGCTGCAAACTTCTTTTCAGCTCGGTTGGCCGCTCGGAGCAGCAAGAGGGGATGTAAACCGGGAGAGGCGATCGGCCTCGTAGTACGGCGATTTTAAGTTCCATCTTTCCAGGAGGACCGAGCGATGGCCCACGTCGTAACGCAACCGTGCTTTGGCTGCAAATACACCGATTGCGTCGTCGTCTGCCCGATGGACTGCTTTTACGAAGGCGAACGAATGCTCTACATCCATCCCGACGAGTGCACCGATTGCGGGGCCTGCGCGCCGGAATGCCCTGTCGAGGCGATCTTTCACGAAGAGGAAGTGCCCGTAGACTGGCGCCCGTTTATTGCCCTCAACGCCGAGATGGCGCCGATGTCGCCCAACATCAAATGTAGGCAGCCGCCACTGGCAAAGCCGTAAGGCTGCGTTGTGCATCCCCGGATGTCGCTGGGCGGGGTTTGGAATCGCTATAATGCAGTCCTGTTTCAGATGACGCCCACGAACCGACGCGCGAGCACGAGTCGTTCGCCATCGAACCGCCCAAGCGTCGGCCGCCGCCGCCCGCCCTGATTCTGCCGCCCCCTTCGGCGGCCGATCTGGAAGCGATCCGGGTGGCCTTGCAGCCGATACGTTCGGACGATGAAGCGCCGCTTCACGCTAACTATGCATGTTCGCGCTGGTGACGTTTGCGTCGGTCGTCTTCGCGCACATGAGCCCGACTTCGACGCCCTCGTCCATGTCGCGGCGCCATCTCGGTTGTCGATTGGGCGGCCAAGCAGCGGGCGTAGGCCGCTTGCCGCAGGCGAGGTTGCTTGGTGAATCGGCCGCGCCCTTGGCGGTAGAAGAACCCCTTGTTGCGGCTGCCTTTCCGACGTCCGATTTTGGCGGTCACGCCTTTACCCTGAGCGGGAATGGTGTAGAATCCCTGCCGTGCGGCAGCGGCCTGATTTAGTGCCGAAAGAAAGTGCCGCAAGCTCTTAGGAAATCATCTAAGTGCTTGCTGCCAAAAGGAAAAATCGCACGCGCACCCCTAGCTCAATTGGATAGAGCATCGGTCTACGGAACCGAAGGTTAGAGGTTCGAGCCCTCTGGGGTGTA
>DATKRK010000021.1:0-3763 GCA_035532215.1 Pirellulales bacterium
AACTTTCCAAGAATTCCAAGCGGCCATTGATGGTTGCTTGGCAAAGATTCCCACCGAGCACCGAGAGCAACTGCAATCCCTGATGACCCATAATTTCCAGACCTTCAACCCGGCCTCATTCTTGGCCGCGTGACGTATAAAGTCGGTCGAAATCGTCCACGGCGATGCCTTCGACCGCGAATCGCTCGCCACATTGTCTCCCAAACCGACGATCGCCGTGGTCTCGGGCTTGTACGAACTTTTTCCCATGAACGATCCGATCCGCCGCTCGCTGGCTGGGCTGGCCGACGCGATTGAGCCGGGCGGGCTGTTGATCTACACCAATCAGCCGTGGCATCCGCAGGTCGAGTTCATTGCCCGGGTGCTGACGAATCGCGAGGGCCGGCCTTGGATCATGCGGCGCCGAACGCAAGCGGAGATGGATGAATTGGTGCGCGAGGCGGGCTTCGAAAAACTGCGACAGGAGATCGATCGATGGGGCATCTTCACGGTGTCGATGGCCCGCCGCGTTTCGCCCTGAAGGCGGGCGCGTCGATCGGCTTATCGCTGCTGTTCGTTCTCGTCTACAGCGGAACGAACTGGCTGACCTCGCTGCGCAGCGACGTGGGAGTGTGGCGTTACGAGTGGGAACGCTGGATTCCGTTCCTGCCGTGGATGGTCCTGCCTTATATGTCGATCGACTTGTTTTTCGTGGCGGCGCCGTTCTTGATGCGCGAGCGCCGCGAGTTGGTCGTGTTCGCACAGCGCGTGGCGCTGGCCATTCTGGTCGCGAGCGCCTTTTTCCTGGCGATGCCATTGAAGCTGGCCGTCGAACGACCGAAGCTGGAGGGCTGGATCGGTCTGGCGTTCGGCTGGTTCTTCGCCATGGATCAGCCATACAACTTGTTCCCTTCGCTGCACATTGCGCTGCGCACGCTGCTGTCAGACTCGTATGCCCGGCATACCCGCGGCCTGGTCCATGTCTCGGCGCAGCTCTGGTTCAGCCTGATCGGCTTTTCGACGCTGCTCACGTACCAGCACCACGTCGTCGACGTGCTGGGCGGCTTCGTGCTGGCCATCGGCTGCTTTTATCTCGTGCCCTTGCTGCGGCATCGCGAGCCGGTGACGCCAAACCCGCGCGTGGGCGTTTACTATTTCGCGCCGGCTGCGACCGCGGCAGGCCTGGCCGCCTTTGGCTCGGCCGCCTGGACGCTGCTGCTGTGGCCGGCCGCGAGCTGCGCCTTGGTCGCCATGGCCTATTTTGGCGTCGGCCCCGGCATCTACCGCAAAAGCGGCGGCCGGCTGCTCTGGAGTACGCGGTTGGTGCTGGCGCCGGTTTTGGCTGGCCAGCGACTGTCGCTGTGGCATTACCGGCGGCAGTGCCGCGCTTGGGACGAGGCGTGCCCGGGCGTCTGGATCGGCAGAGTGCTCGGCGAGGCCGAGGCGCGAAAAGCGGTCGCCGCCGGCGTGACCGCCGTGCTGGATCTGACCGCGGAGTTTTCCGAAGCCGCGGCGTTTCGCTCGTGCGATTATCTGAACGTGCCGATCCTCGATTTGACGGCGCCGACCGACGAGCAGTTGGATCGCGCGGTCGCGTTCATCCGCGACCGGGCCGCGCGGGGCGTCGTTTATGTGCATTGCAAGATCGGCTATTCGCGCAGCGCCGCGGTCGTGGCGGCATACCTGGCCGACCAGGCGTTGGCCGAAAGCGCCGAACAGTGCATCGCGCAGTTGCGAGCTGTGCGGCCGACGATCGTCATCCGCGCCGAGGCCGAGGCGGCCATCCGCAAGTATTACGAGAGGCATGCAAGGCTTCATGCCGACGTGCAGTCGTAACCGCGATGCGGGGCGAATGTTCGCCGAAGCTACGCCTGGGCGACCGCCACCGAAAAATTCGCCCCTTCCCAGCGATCGGCCTGGGGCCAGTAGAAAGTGAATTCGACCGCGGCGCCAAGCGATAGAGCGCGGGTCGGCAAGTCGACGTACCAGACGCCGAGGCCAGAGTCCTGCCCGTCCGACTCATGCAGCGAGCGCCAGCCGTCGCTCGTCCAGCGCAGCGTGAAGGGCGCCAGGGCTTCGACGCGCAACGTCTTGCCGCGCCCGATGTCGCGAGTCTTGTGGTTGAAGCGCCAACATGCGGGCTCCGACGTTCAGCCCAAATCCCAGCCTCCCATCCTTCGCATTCGCGATGGCCGGGGATTTGCCGACGCGATTCGTAGCGCCGCCCGGCGGGAATGATTTTGGCAGGATCGCTTCGGGCTAAAACCTGGGTGTCTGGATTCGCGGGATTCGCGGGGCGCGCTGGGTTTGCGTCTCTTCTCACTTCTCGGCTTCTGCCGCTGCGCGATCGACTCAGGCGTTTGCCTTTGAGGCCGGGAAAAATCGAAGGCTTGCGCCGACAGCGTTGATCTTCGCGCGCGAGTTCTGCTACAAGCTCGACCCTTCCGGCCGGGCCATTCCGATCGTTCCGTTCCATCAGGAAGGCACCCATGCGACCGTTCCGTCTGTTCGATGCATCCTTGAGGTTCGTGGAACGCTGGCTCTGGGGCGATCGCCCGCACGAGCCGGAGGTTTCCCATGCTCAAGACGGCCCGATGATTTCCTATGCTCAAAACGGCGAAGACGTGCTCCTCGCGCGCGCTTTCAAAGGGCAGACCCGCGGGTTCTACATCGACGTCGGCGCCAACGATCCGGTCGCCGACTCGGTCACGAAATTCTTCTACGATCGCGGATTCTGCGGCATCAACATCGAGCCCGGCCGGGTCTTCGACAAGTTGACTCTGGCGCGATCGCGCGATATTAATTTGCAGATCGCGCTTTCGGACCGGGAAGGAGAATGCACGTTTTACGAGTTTCCCGACTGCGACGGCTTGTCTACCCTGTCGGCGTACGTTCCTGCGCATCAGAACCTGCCATGTGTCGAGCGAACCGCGGTCGTCGCGACGCTGGCGGGCGTTTGCGAAAAATACGTCCAGGGCACGATCGATTTTCTGAAGATCGATGTCGAAGGACATGAACCCGAGGTGATCGCGGGCGGCGACTGGCGCCGCTGGCGACCGCGAATCGTGGTGGTCGAGTCCCCGACGCTCGATGACGGCGACGGCCCTCACCTCCAGTGGGAGCCGCGGCTGCTGGAAGCGGATTACCTGTTCGCCGCCAGCGACGGGCTCAATCGATACTACGTACGTCGCGAAGACGAGCGTCTGTTGGGCTGTTTTCGCCGACCGCCCAACGTTTTGGACAACTATGTCCCCTATCGTTTCATACAGCCCGTCCAGGCCACACAGCCCAAGGGGAACTTGGGGCCGCTCGCGCTCTCCGCCGCGCGGTGGCTACAGAAAGTGATCGACGTCGCCGGCTTCTGGTATCCCCGTCAACTGACGAACAAAGGGACATTTTGAAGCGATTTCCTTGGCGGCGCCGCCGCAATGGCGAGCCGCAGGCGCATCCGCAGGTCCGCCTTTCCAGGCAGACTCCCGGGCTGGAGCGCGCGGAGTTGCCAACGACGCGTCGATTTTGTCAGCCTTGAAAGGCTGACCTACTCGCTCGCTGGAAAGTCTGAGATACGAAGCCGCGCTATCCTTCGGCGACCGCCACCGAAAAATTCGCCCCTTCCCAGCGATCGGCCTGGGGCCAGTAGAAAGTGAATTCGACCGCGGCGCCGAGCGATAGATCGCGGGTCGGCAAGTCGACGTACCAGACGCCGAGGCCAGAGTCCTGCCCCTCGGCGTCATGAACCGCACGCCAGGCGTCGCTCGTCCAGCGCAGCGTGAAGGGCGCCAGG
>DATKRK010000022.1:0-19100 GCA_035532215.1 Pirellulales bacterium
AACTTTCCAAGAATTCCAAGCGGCCATTGATGGTTGCTTGGCAAAGATTCCCACCGAGCACCGAGAGCAACTGCAATCCCTGATGACCCATAATTTCCAGACCTTCAACCCGGCCTCATTCTTGGCCGCGTGACGTATAAACTTCGCGTCGGCGCGTCCATCGGTTTGACGCGAGGCGCACGTCCACGGACGCCAGAATCTACGCGGGTGCGCCGGACCTGTGGAGGTTAAGGATTCCACGATTCGGCGGCTACCAGCCGCCAGGATTTAGACGAGTGCCAGGCCATGGCCGAGAATTGAGTCGCCATCTTACACCCGTTTAAGCTTTGCTTGCGATTGGACAAAGCGCTCGCAACGCGAACTAATCCAATTGCGGTTCTGCCCGGGTGACGCCGGCCGCATGCGTTTTTACGGCGGCTTGAATGCGGGCGAGGACGTCGCGGTGTTCGGCGGCCACATTGCGTTTCTCAGAAGGATCGCGGCCGAGATGGAACAACAAGGGCGGATTGTGCCGCTCGGGCTTCGCCTGGCCGTATCCCGTCTGGGTGAAGAAATGCGCCTTCCAGGGACCAAGGCGGCAGGCGGCCAGGTCGTTACCGCGGTAGTAAAAGAAAGGCGTTTCCACAAGCGCCATTCGCTCGAACAACACTGGCGACAAATCTCGACCATCGATAGTCACGCCTTTTGGCAACGGCGCGCCGGCTAGCGCCAGGGCCGTGGAAAAGAGATCCATCGTGTTGGCTAATTCGCTCGTCACCGCTGGCTCTATGCGGCCGGGCCACCAGGCAATGCCCGGCTCGCGCATGCCTCCTTCCCAAGTGCTCCCTTTGCCGTCGCGCAGCAGTCCCGCGCTGCCGCCTTGGTCGCCCATGATCAGCCATGGGCCGTTGTCACTGGTGAAAAACACGAACGTCCGTTCGGCGAGCCCTTCGCTGCGCAGCGCATCGAGCACCTGGCCGACGCTCCAGTCCAACTCTTCGACCGCATCGCCGTAGACGCCTGCTCGACTTTTCCCTTTGAAACTCGACGACGCAAACAACGGTGTATGTGGGAAAGTGTGAGCGAAATACAAGAAGAACGGCGAAGTCTTATTTTCGCGGATGAATTTTACGGCCTCGGCCGCATATCGCTTGGTCAGCGTCGTTTGATCGACGGGCCGTTCAACGACCTTGCCGTTGCGCAGCAGGGGCACGTTCCAGCCGTCCTCGGGCGGCGTCGGGGAGTGCTCGTTCGCTCCCGGCAGAGCATCCATGTCATTTGAATACGGCAGGCCGAAGCTTTGATCGAAGCCTTGGTCGAGCGGCCGCGAGCCCTCGTGAATGCCCAGATGCCATTTGCCAATCTGCGCGGTCGCATAGCCTTGTTCGCCGAGCGCCTCGGCGATCGTGACTTCTTGGGGCGGTAATCCGCCTTCCGAATCCGGAAACAACACTCGTCGGTAGCCGCACATGCCGTTGCGCATCGGATAACGGCCGGTCAACAGCGCAGCTCGACTGGGCGTGCAGACCTCCGCAGCCGAATAGAAATCAGTAAATCGCAATCCCTCGGCCGCCATGCGATCGAGGTGCGGAGTGCGAATGGTCGGCGAGCCGTAACAGCCCAGATCGCCGTACCCAAGATCATCGGCGAAGATGATCACCACGTTGGGCTTGGCCGGCGGCTCTGCGCCGCGCGCCCCCGACGCCAGCAGCCAAGGAAGGATCGAGGCGACGATGAAGCTTGCGCGTGCCTGACATCGGAGTTTAAGTTCAATCAGGACTGTCATCAGGATTCCTTCACTGTCGGGAGCCGGCTGCGCCTTCTGGCCTCGCAATTATTCTCCCTCTGCCTGCCGGCTCCGCTGCTTGCGGTCGGTCTCTTCTCCTTCGCCATCGGACAGGGCGTCGACAACTTTGTCTCGATAGTAGCGAAAGGTGTAGCTCGGATTATGGTCGTGCGTGTTTTCGCCGCCGCGGACGGAGGTCCAAACTTGCTTTGCGTCATACTCGATGTAGAGATTGGCGTCTGAAAAGCGCGCGACTCCATATTGCCACTGCGCCTCGTCGGCCATTTTCGCCGCCTCGACCACAAGAATCACTTCAGGGTCGGTCCCCGCGGACGAAGCGAAGATGAATACGGCGCCGTCGATCAACTCGAGATTATCGCTTTGATACCGATACGCCGGTTGCGGCAGCAAGCGCAAATCCCAGCGCTCGCCCCGCAGCGTCACGCTGTGCGCCGTAAACCGGCGGGCAATCGACCGCAGTTGGACCAGGCGGGCGCTCGGCGAAGGGGCGGGAGGATCAACTCCTTCGACGACTAGCCGCGGAAGATGCCCTCGCGGCGACCAGCGGTTGGCGCTGCCGCTTGTACGCACGGGTTCGAGAACGACGGGCGATAACGAGTGGAATTCGTGAGATACCACTAGGCGGCCTTTCTCCGGATGCACGAAAATCGTGCCGATGACTTCGGCGCACCCGCGATGGGTCCACGCGAATACCGCGCCGTGCGTAGCGCCTTCCTGCCCGTGATAGCGAGTCGGATTTGTCCAGAGGAACACGGGCTCGTCGCGAAACTTGAGCTCGACAGCATGTTCCGCGTCGCGAAAGATGCGGTAGTCGGCCGCTTCATGCTGAAAAAGCTCAAGTCGACGAGCTTGCAGCGCCGACTTCGTCTCCTCTTCTGGCGTCTGAGATGGCGCGGCCAACTGCCCTACGTAAAACAAGGCCATGCACAACGAGAGCGGACCCGTCATGGAACACCCCCCTGAATCCTGCAGTAAGGAACGAGTGAACGCCCAGCATAGAATATACTCGGCGTGCAAAATGAAAGCCAGCAAGCCCGGCGACGCTGCAGGAGCACTGCAAGGTTAGTTTTGCGAACTGAGGAACGGCGGGCGCCGTATGACGAGGGTCTCAGAGGGCGCAGAGTCTGATTGGGGGGAATTCTGCAAGGTGGTCTCTCATGGTGCGTTTGGAATCGCTGGCCGCAGTTTTTCACCCAGATTCCCGATCCTCGCAAGCGGCATCACCCCGCGTAGAATGCCCGCGCCGTTCACGATCCGCCTAGCGACCGTCCGCTTTGCCGCCAAGCACGCCGTGGCCCGCTTGGGCGTGGCGAGGCGCTATCGCCCAAAGTCGAACGCCCGCAGCTCTTTGTCGCTGCGAATGTAAAGCCGGCTGCCGACGACCGCGGGCGACGTCCACGTCGGGCCGTCGGTCAGTTTGCTTTGGCCCAATTCGCGATAGCCCTCCGGGCTGGCGGCGACGAGCAGCAACTGGCCGCGCTCGTTGAGACATAACAATCGCGAGCCGGCCAGCACCGGCGTGCAGTAATAGCCGTGATGTCCTTCGACCCAGACGGTCTTGCCGTCGGCCAGGCGCACGCAAGCGAATTCGCCGCCGTCGTTCATCCCATACACGTGGCCCTCGTGAATCAGCATCGACGAGAGATAGCTGGTCAGTTCGAGATTCTCCCAGGCGACTTGCTTTCGCCATCCATCCCCTTCGCGCGAAATGCGCAACGCCGTGAGCGGCCGGCTGGTGGCAGTGAACAGCACGAACTCCCCGTGCGCCACCGGCGTGCCGATGCTCTCGTCGTATTGAATCTGAAACGGGTGCTTCCACAGCGGGCGTCCGTCGGCCGGATCGAGACCGACCACGTGCGGGCCGGTCATGACCACGATCTGCCGCTTGCCGGCCACTTCGGCCACAATGGGCGACGAATACGAGACGTTCTCGCGGAGCGACTTCCAGGCAACTTCGCCCGTCTTGGCGTGAAAGGCCATGATCGTTCCGCCCGAGGCGCCCCCCACGCTGCAGACCAGCAAATCGTCGACGAACGTCGGCGAGCCGGTATATCCAAATAGCGGAACCGGCGCTCCTTGGCCTTCACCCACCGGCACGATGACGTTTTCCGTGCCGTTGACGTAAGCGCGGCCGCCTCGAAGCGCCTGCCGAGCGCCGAACTGGGCGGGCAAATTGACCTGCCAAATGACGCTTCCGTCCTTCAAGTCGAGGCATTCGAGCCAGCCGGCGATGCCCAGGCAGTAAACGCGGTCGTCGCGCACGAGCGGCGTCGATTTGGGGCCGTTTCCGTGCCGGGCGCCGACTTCGTGCGGATCGAAATCGACCGGGTGCGTCCGCTCCCAGACGAGCTCGCCCGTCTCAGCGTCGAAGGCCAATGTGCGTTCCGTGCCGTCCTGGCGATCGGTGATGACGACGCGGCCCCCGGCGACGACCGGCGAGGACCAGCCGGTTCCAAGCGCAGCTCGCCAAAACGGGCTCGGCGCCTCTTCAGGCCAAGTCTCGGGCAGTTGCGTTTTGCCGGCGACGCCTTGGCCGCCGGGCCCGCGCCAGCCGGGCCAAGACTGGCCCGGTTCGAGCGGAGTCGCCGGACGAGCGGCCAAACGCTCGCTGGCCCGCACTTGCGCCGCGTTGGAACCGGCGTTTGACGCCCGCGAATTGCCTTGCGGCGCGGCGCGCCCTTGACCGCAGCCGGGGCCCGCCGCCAGCAAACCCAAAGTGCAGATCCAACACGCTATCGCTCGGCAAATCATTCCCAAGTCTCGCTCAGCGGGGGTCTAACGGTCGCACGGCCGGCAAACCGTACCGATCAATATATACTTCACGCGGTCACGAATGAGATATTTCGACATTCGTGTGGACCGCCTCCCGCCACGACGGGGCTTGTCCCTCGTTGTTCTACACAAGTGACCTACTAAAGCTGCCCGGGGCTGCAAGACGGCGCCGCGGCTGTTTTTTACGTAGCCCAGGCATTTATGCCTGGGATCCGCGAACCATTTCAACCTTCCGCCCCCGATCGGCGCCTCGCGGGCCGCCGGCGGCGGCCCGCGAGGCGCCGATTGCAGAAAACGTGTGCGGCGCCGTATGGATCCCAGGCATAAATGCCTGGGCTAATTAAAAGTTCTGGCCGAACGTCTCATTCGTGGCCGCACACGGTATAACACGCGCGACCGGACAACCGAGCGCAAAACCTGGCCCGCACGGCGGGCTTGCTTAGCGCTCGGCCATAACGCATAACTCATGACAAGGCTTCACTAACCGGGCTTCACTGGACCGACCGCCGGGAGCGAGTTTCCTTGGCCCGTTATTCGTTCAACTTTTACGGAAAAAAACGCGGCGACCGGCGCACCGGGTCGAGCCAATTGCGCAGCGCCGGAGCGGGCTGCTTCTGGGCCGTATTTTTCCTGGCCGGCTGCGGCGCTTTGCTGATGATCCTGGTGCAGTTCACCATTCCCGAACTGCGAGTGAATCGCGACTTTATCGAGACGACCTGCCGCCTCGTCGATCGGCGCATCGACGAGGACGAGCATCAAGACGGCCCCGTGTACGCCCCGGAATTCCGCGTGGAATATACCGCCGGCGGCAAGGCCTATGCCCCCTGGGCCAGCTATGAAATCACCGACATCCACACCAGCGATCGGGCGCGCAGCGAGGCGATCCTCGAGCAATTCGAGATCGGCGGCGAGTACCCTTGCTGGTACGATCCTCGCGACCCACAGCGCGCGGTCTTGAAACGCGGCTATACTTGGTTCGCTTGGCTGATGCTGCTGTTTCCCGTCCCGTTTCTCGCGATCGGGGGCGGCGGGCTGTTTTACGTGGTTTGGAATTGGGGAAAATCAGCCGAGCGCCGCGCCGTCGAGGCCAAGCGGCCGGCGCGGCATGACCTGTTCGACGAGGCCGGAGGCGTCGAATCGCAATTCCCCTACGTGCCCAGCGACGCGGTGCTGACCGATAGCCCGGGCACGCGATTGGCCTTCCGCCTGCCGGTGGCGACCGCGGGCTGGAACTTGCTGCTGCTGTCGATCGTGGCGCTGCTCTGGAACCTGGTCGTCGCATTCTGGGTCGTCAAGGCCATCGGCAGTCACCTGGCAGGAAAGCCCGACTGGTTCCAAACCTTGTTCCTGATTCCTTTTGCCCTGATCGGCTGCGGATTGATCGCGATGATCGTGCGGCAGCTCTTGATCGACACGGGCGTTGGCTCGACGATCGTCGAGATTTCCGGACACCCGCTCTATCCGGGCCGGCAATATGAATTGTTCATTTCGCAGAACAGCCGGCTGAAGCTGGAATCGTTCGAGGTGCTGCTGGTCTGCGAGGAAGAGGCGTCTTATCGCCAAGGCACCGACACTCGGACCGCTCTGCGGCGAGTTTGCCAACAGCGAGTGCTGCGCCACGAATCGCTCGACCTGTCTCAAGGCGAGCCCTTCGAGACGAAGGCGCCGCTCGACGTGCCGCCCGGCGCCATGCACTCGTTTCGCGCCGACCACAACCGGATTCAGTGGCGGTTGATCGTCAAAGGCAAGGCGGCGCGGCGGCCGGCCTTCGAACGCAGCTTCCGCCTGCACGTTTATCCGCCGGCCTCGGGAGGCGACGCGGCATGATCGGCGCCGAGGTTTACGTGCAACTCGACGGACGACGCACCGTCTACCAGCCGGGCGAAACCCTCTCCGGCGAGTATCATCTCGAATCGCTCTCGCTGTCCGAACCGGCCGCGATCGAGGTCTCCGTCGTCTGGCACACCGAGGGGCAGGGGGACGAAGATTTAGCCGTGCACTATTTCGAACGATTGGACCGCGATGAGCGGCCCGAAGTCGATCTCCGCCGGCCGCAACGGTTCAGCGTTTCGCTGCCTCGCAGCCCGCTGAGCTATGAAGGCCTGATCGTCAAGATCCGCTGGTGCGTGCGCGTCCGAGTTTTCCTGTCGCGCGGCAAAGAACTGTTCGCCGAAGCGCCGTTCCAACTCGGCACGGTTCCTCCGGGCCGGCTCGTCGACGCGTAAATACGAAGTCGTTCGGCAGATGCTGTAGGGAACGTCCTCCGTGGCGTTCCGCGATCGTGCGAATCGGCGCCCTTTCCGTCCTTCTTGGCACGCCACGGAGGGCGTGCCCTACACGATTCGTGCCAATAGGACCGGCAGGATTCGAACCTGCAACCAAGGGATTATGCTTGCCACTTCGGCTTTCGCCGCCCCTTTCGGGTTCGTGGTCTGGACCATACCTTCGCTTTACGCGTCTGCCGTCTGGTCTCTACACCTTCCGCCGCGTTTCGGGCGGCTTGGCTCGGGATCAACATGTCTCTCGACGAGATTTAGCCTTCCCCGAATTTGACAGATTCTACTGAAGTCCTCGCTCTCGCGAAAACGACAGCAACCCATTCGGGCGCGACCGTGCAAACCATGTTTAGGTCGTCCCGCTCAAGTCCCCTGCTCTAACCGTTGAGCTACGGTCCCTCTCGTTCAAGCATTTTAACGAGTGCGCGGCCGGATGTCCCGTCGATTGCCAAATTTTGGCCTGGGGCGGGATCGCTGCGCGGGGCCAGCCGGCGATTCGAGTCGCAAGCGCGAATCGCAGGCTCGACGGGCTAGGCGGCGCCGTGGGGTTCGCAGCTCGGGGCGTTGTTCGAGCCGGAGGTCCGCGAACGGCGCGTCGCCTTCGTCGTGCTCCACTCCTTGGTCAGAGTTTCGAAGACTTCGGGCGACTCGTAGCGTACGACGTTCTTGCCTTCCGGCATGGGGCCGATCAACCCGCGGAAGACCGGCAAGCCGCGCAGTCCCAGGTCGGTGCTGCAATCGTCGATGCCCACCTGCGTGTGCATCTTCTGCAGCGTATCCGGCTTGCTGTAGTCCTTGATGCGCAGCTTGCCGTCGGTCCCGCGCGTTACGACTCGAATCACGTCTTTGGCCATAGCTCGATCGGTCCTGGCGCCCAAATGGAATTGCCGCCCCGCTGCTATGCATCGTATCGGCCGGACGATGAAACGCAGCGCAAGCATTTCGGCAAGCTAGGCTTTGCGGGGCAATTCGCAAGAATCCTTATATTGAGCGCCAGAGCAACGCGTCTAATCGATCCATGTCGATCCTTTCGATTTTGCGCGGCGCCGCCTCTCGGCGGTTTACGCCGCCGCGATTGGACGCTAGCTTACGCCTCGCATTCTTGCCAACTGGCCGCTTGGGCATTAAATTCGTAAAGACCGTTGGAGGGTAAGCGAATTGGCCAGCGGCCTGACTCGAAATCAGGTGCCCCGAAAGGGGTTGTGGGTTCGAATCCCATGCCCTCCGCTCGACTTACGACGATTCGACCGACAGCCAAAGACCCGTTTGACAGCCTAATGACAGCCTAACTCGACGGTCTCGCGAAATCGTTGCAATCGGGCCGCCATGCTGTACAACGTCTCGGGGGCGCGCACACCGCCGCGCCAGGCTCTTGATGAAAGGCAGGCGAGACGATGATCGATGCAATCACTAACATCGAGCACGCTGGCGGCGGATACTTCAACATCCGATTCGACGACACCTCAAAAAGCGAGGGACTGCACTCGGTCGCAAGGGTTGACGGACGCAAGCTTCTCTCGTTCGATGGGTTGTTGAAGTTGATCCAATCGGAGTTTCCGTCATGGGGCGAAGACGGCGCCAGAGAGCCAGCCCAATTCGCGCTCAAAGAATCGTGGGAGAAGTGGCTTCCAGCAATCCAAGAGATAATGCAGCGCGTCAATTTCGAGACGCCCAGCGCATGAAAAAGCCATGCCAGCGATTGACCGGCAGGGCTCGGCGGCAGACTTGTGACCTCGGCTAGCCGCCGATCCGAACCGCGATCAACGTGGCGCCAGCGCCAAGGGCTGCGGCGACCAGCGCCACGATCGACGTGATTATCAGCGATTCCCTGTGCCGCCTGCCAGCCAGGGCCGCCGGCACATTTGGCGAAGGATTTGGCAATCAGAACGCCTAGAGGCTCGGCGGCCAGCCGTGTTCTGTTATTTCTGATGCCGTTGGAGAGAATTTACGGCCGCGCTGGCTTGGCGCGAAAGCTTGACCGGGCCGAGTTGGGAATCAACTTCACTTTTTGCGAAGTCGATTTACCGCGGATAAGCCATCGTGCGGGCCGCCGCCGCCGGCATGGCGCCGATCATCCCGCGTCCGGTCATGTTGTAGCCGCGCTGCCTGGCTGCGGATTCGACGGCTTCCAAGATCTGAACCGCGTTCTCTCGGCTATAGATGTTGGGCAAGCTCAGGTTGAAGTGCTGCGTAATCGAGCCCGGAAACATCGGCCCGGCGTAGCCGCCCGCGCCGAACGGCAGACCGCCCGAGTAGACCGCCCAGCCCTGACGAGAAATCCCCTGTATCTCTCGCGGCCACGCCTCGTGCAAACCGGACAGAATTATAGCTTGATTTACGCAGGCACCGTCGGATCGGCACCGACGCTGTATTGGTGGCATCTAGCACCCCTGAGACGACGGACTATTTGCAGTGCCAACCGAAATGTGGATGATTCGGAGGCAAGGCAAGGTCGAGGATCTTGACTAAGTGTGAATGCGAGGCGGCAAGATGCTGGTGTTTGTCGACGAATCGGGCGATGCTGGAATGGACGTGGAACGCGGGGCTTCTCAGTTGTTCGTGGTGACAGGCGTCATGTTTCACAGCGAGGAAAGCGCTGAAGCGTGCCGGAATCGAATCAAAGCAATCCGCGGAGAGCTTCGCCTGCCGGCGGCTGCGGAGTTCAAGTTCACCAAGACCAGCAACAAGTTTCGCGAGTATTTCCTCGAATCCGTCGCGGCCCACGATTTTTTCTATATGTCGGCCGTATTCGACAAGCGACGCCTGACGGGACGGGATCTTCGAATCAAGCGATCGTTTTATCAGTACGTCGTTGGATTCGCCTTCGAGTTCATGAAGCCGCACCTGGAGGCCGCGTACCTCGAGATCGACAAGACCGGCGGAGAAGACTTTGGTCGGCAAATGACTCGGCACATTGCCGAAGTGACCAAGTACCCGGAAGGGCAGAAACGGGTCAAGCGAGCAAAGTTATCCAACTCGGCTGGAAACGATCTGGTCCAGTTGGCCGACATGATTTGCGGTGCCGTTTCTCGTTCCCACAGCACCGGCGACGGCCGATTCCGATCGCTGATTCAAAGACGCGAGATGGACGTGCATTTATGGCCATAAGCGCAAGAAAAAACCCACTGACTAGCTCTCCTTGCGGAAAGCACGCCACCATTCCGGAGACGTTTCGCCGAGCGGGTTATTTCTTTAAACAAAGGTATCGGCAAATCGGCTTGCAGTCAACTAACATTGCTAGGAAAAACGGTGACTCAAATGTTGGCAATAACGCATAACTCACTGATATGACACGAGTTGCGTTCGCTTGGTGCGTTCTCGGAACCACCGGCGCATGCCAGATTTACGCATTTATTGTGGCCGGACAAGATCATTCGAAACTTCCGAAGTGGATTGCCTACGCCGCTTTCCCGTGAATCTCACAGCCGCGGCTCGAAAAGCTCTTGACGTGCGGCGCCCGCGTGCGCTTGCTGAACACGGTCACGCTTGAGCCGATGCAGCGGCAGGAACATCGCTCCTTGGCCGGCAAGTTCGGGTCACCCGGATACTTCGCCGGGTGGCCGCCGACGTCGAAGTCTTCATCGACGCCCTTGACCTGCCCGTTCGCCGCGAAGTGCGTGGGCCGCGTCAGGCCGTCGTAGGTTGCGAACCACTCCTTGCCCGTGACGATGCCCTCGCTGGCCAACTGTCGCCGGGCCACGTCTTGGCCGGCGTTAATGGCTCCGGTCGTTTCTGTTCTGGCGATATTTCGCGCCCGCTCTTTCGCCACGTCGCCGCCGAACACGTCGTTTTTGACGCGCTTGGTAATTTTCCGCATATCTTCGCCAGCGTCGATGCCGGCCTTCAGCGAGTCGGCCAGCGCGTCTTTCGTGGTCTCTTGGATCTCGGCCCAATAGTCTTTCGACAAGGCATCGTCTACCGCGGAGTTGATGGCCCGCAGCATGTCGGGCGGAAAATCGACGCCAAAATCGTAGCCGAGCGTCAGCTTATCCTTCCGGTCGTTGCCGGCTGACTTCCCGCGCGCAGTCGGCGCGTCGGCGGGCGCCGGCAGCGGTTTGCCAGACCAATCGCTGAATGCCGAAAGCTCGTGGCTGGCTCCAGACGCTACGGCGTAGGCGAAGGCGGCCGAGATGGCAGTCGCGAACTTGTCAACCCAATTGCTCGGCTGGAAAACGCTCATTAAGATCGCATCGGCGTCGGCCGTTTGCGTGTTTTCGTCGCCCAGCGCAGTAGCCAGTTTTTCGGCAACCGCCTCGCCCTGCGCGGTGAAGAACTCGAGCACGGCGCCCTGCATGTTCGTTTCGTTCGCGTCGTGGCTCTTCAGCCAGCGCTCGGCGAGGTCGTCGTAGAACGAATCATCGACGGCCTTCGTCGTGAGTCGCAATCGCGGCGCCTTGTTCGGTTCTTGGCCTTCAGCCTCCGCGGCGTCTTGCGAGTCCGGGTCTTGGTCATCGGGATCCGGAGTTTGCTGGACGGGCTTGCTCGGCGCCAGCGTGCCGCCGTTGGGCAGCGGGTGCGGAACGGTGTCGCCGATCTTGACGTAAGTGGTATTGATCGGCACCAAGGCCGTGTCGCCGCCGGGGATCGGCGTCTGGCGGAGAACATGCGTGCGGTATTCGTTGACGGTAACGCAACCGCTCTTGAGTCCCTGAGCCCATTCGGCCTGTTGCATCTCTGCGTCATTGGGCCGGGCCGGCTCGATGAACAGCACGTACTGCCCGGAGCGATCGAACTGCGGCAAGACCCACAGCGTTAGCACGCGGGACAGCAGTTCGATCTTCGGGTTGACCGTGCTCGCGACAAAATGTCTGTCGCTCTCGGCAGATTCCGCGCGGCTGCTCAGCCCGGCGCCGCCGGCGACGTAGGGGTTCGTGCCGAAAATTTGTTCAACGCGGGCCTTGGCCCCGTCGGCATTCGTGCCGAAGTCCATATCCGACGGTTTGTTGCCGTAGGGTTCGACCGATTCCACGCGGCCATCGAGAATCATCGGCTCGCCGTAGCGCAGCATGCCGCGGTAGTGCCGATGGAGCGCGTTGCGAGCTTGCTCCCGTTGGAACTCGCGGACCCTGGCGCCACGGGCCTTTCCCTGATTATCGCTGCCTTTCGAGAGTTTGATGAGCGCCGATGGATGGATGCCGAGTTGAAATGCCAGTTTCTGCGCTTCGATCACGCACTCATCGACCATGATCGTTTGGGCGCCGGCTTCCAGCGGACCCAGCCCGTTGAAGGTATTGCGCGGGTCCGGGTACCAAAACGGCACGACTTCCGAGCGATCCAATGGGATCGGCTCTTCGAAGCTCTCCGGCAAAAAATCCCAGCCGACGAAAAGCTTGGTTTGAGAATGCCGTGGTCTCATCCAAGAGGATGGCACGTGCCAGATTTCCGTTCGGCCGCCGACCGGCAATAGCCACCAATATGCGTAGCCGGTCAGTTCCAAGCTCGCGACCGTCACGTACTTAAGAGACCAGTCTTGCCAGCCGGGCAGGCTCGGCGCCGGGTGGCTGAAGGCGTCGAGAATCGGGTGCTGATCGACAACTTCAAAACTTTCGTTGGCCTTCATGCCCGTCGCCATGCTCTTGAGCCACGATGGCAATTCAAACTGCCGCGTCTCGGTCACGCGCTGCCGGCGGCTCTTGGTCGGCCGGGAGATTTTGGCCAGCCGGAAAGGCTGGCCCGCGATGCGCTGCGCAATCGGCCGAATCGATGTAAAAACTTGGTTGCGAAAGTGCCTCAGTTGCTCCCGCGAGTCGAACACCCTTTGCCGCGAATCGGCTTCGATCTGCGCGTGCGCGATGCCGCTTCCCGCGAAGATGCTCAGCGCGCCGCCGCCGCCGGCCGAAACGGCTTTGAGACAATGCTGATAGTCGCCTTCCGCAGAGCGCCGCACGTCATCGAGTGAACTCGTGAACCGCATGTTTTTACACTTCGCTTTCGTCCGGCTGAACCAGTGCATTCACGGCGGCTACTGCTTGAGCCCTGTCGCGGTCATAAATCGATCGTTCCCGACGTCTGCGGGAAATGTCCGCTTCGTGAATTTCCGCGACCAGCCGATTTTCGGACTGCGCCACGCGCAGCTCGGCCTCGGTGTCGGCCAGCTTCGCTTCCAGTTCGGCGATGCGCAACTTGTTAGCCGCGGTCGCCCAGCGGGAAAAGATTCTGGCTACGAACTTTGCAAAACGCCGCATGGCTGGAGTTCCTTGTCGATGAGCGCCAGCAGTTGCTCGGCGCGATGCTTGTACGTGTGGGCCGCCATGATCTTTTCGCGGGCAGCCAGGCCGCGCCGCTCGCGTTCGTCACGGTCGGCCAGCGCCGTGCGAACCGCAGAAACGAGCGAGCCCTGATCGAAGTAAATCCACGATGCGAACTCGCCCGCCGGCGTGCTGGGCGCGGAATCGATCCCATAATCGATACTGCGGGCGATGTAGCAGGCCCCCATGCCGGCCGCCAAGTAGGTCCGATCGCTCGTGTAGCCCGGCAAATCGCAACGCCAATCAACTCCCAAGACCACGCCGCAGCGGCTGACCAGTTCGGGCAACTCCAGCGGATGCACCCACGGATGGCCCTCGACTCCCGGCGGAATCGAGTTCGCCAGTCCGGCCCAAAGTACGCGGAACCCGGCGTCGGCCAGCGCCCGCGCGTCCTGCCGCCGTTGCGGGTACGTCGAACCCAAGACCAGCACGTCCCATTCCGGCCGCTCGTGATGTTCGCACGGGGGCATCTCTTCCGGGCAAGCTTGGTCGAACCAGCGGGCGTGAATGCCCAGCTCGGCATAGCCCTTGAGCAAGGATCGCTCTTTGACCAGCACAAGATCCATCGCCTGCATCAGCCGCAGAAAGCTCTGCATATACGGCTGTTCGCAGAGCGGCGCCATGGGTTCCAAGGCGATCAAGTCGCGCCACCATTGGACCCACTTCGCCCGGCGCCACGGCGCCATCTCGACCAGCGAGTTATGGCAAACGCCGGCATTCTTGTGGTCGAACACGAGCAAGTCGCACTCGCGGTCGGCCGCCCGAACTTCCGTCAGCGTATGGCAACGGCGCACGTCGTGGCCCGCTTGCCGAAAGCCGTCGGCGACCCAGGCCAGCTTATCGCAAAGACATTGGTTCGGCGGCGCGGAGACGATGGCAACGTTCATTGGCCCACCCAGTTCATCGGCCCATCCCCACCAAGACCCCGGCCGCGCCGCGAGTTTCGATTTCGCGGCAGACCTCTTCGATGACTTCGGCGATTTCGCGGAACCAGGCTTCGTAAACCGTCATCGCGGATCCTCGCGTCGGGAGGCAGTGCTGTTGCGTTTCGGCGCGTGAGAGACGGCGCCGGAGCGCTACTTGCCGCCCGCGGCTTTCATCACGCCGGCGAGGCCAGAGACCAGTTGCTCGACAAGATCGCAGAGCTTTTCGATGCGGTCTTGCGACTTCTGTTCGGACGTGGGCGCGGCCTTGCGGCTCTCTTCGCCCAAGTCGCGGGGCAATTCGCCTTTGACGATCTGGGCATAGCCAGCGTCGATCGCTCGCTTGACCTCGTGCAACCAGTCGCCCAAGTGGACGTGCTTGAATTCGATGTGCTGCGGAATATCAATGCCCTTGGCCCGGAATTTCTCAGCCTCGGGAATCCATTCGTCCGTGCGCAGCGGCTCGACCAGCGTGGCCGTCTTTTCGTCCAGGTCGAGACGCAACAGCGTACTAGGAATGCCCCGCGGAAATTCCGTGTGCAGCATCACCGCGCTAGGCTGGTGCGCGGCCATCCTCATGAAGTCTCGCCGCCCGCGGAGGCTCATCCCGGCCGGTACGAAGAAGAGGTTGCCATCGTGCGGCAAGTCGAAGGCGACTTCCAAGGTATTGCTTTTCATGCTTATCAGTCCTGTGTATTCGCGATAGCAAAGAGAAGAAAAAACGACGCCCGCCGCGGCCTAACACCAAACCGCGGCGGGCGAACGCTTTGAAAGCTTAGTGAAGCGGCGCATTGGCCATGTAGGCGATGCCGGCGCCGTTGGACAGCACTCCCGCATACCGTGCGCGGGCGGTGAACAAGACCTCGTGATTGAGCATCAAAGCCTTACCTTGCCACGAGCTTTCGATTTGCAGGCCCATCCGGCGCCAAAGGCGGTACAGGTCAAGCTTGCCGAAAAATACAGACGTGGCTGGAAGGAAATTATTCACCTTCACCGGGTAGTCGCCCAACATGTAATCCTTGAAGTTGTACCCGAGGATCAGACGCTGGTCGCCCGTGGTCTTGTTGACTTCGAGGTTCCTTAGACGGAACCAAGTCGCATCATTGAACACGAACGCCAGCTTCGGGTCGTTCGCCTGGCGATACTGCTTAGGGACGGCGGAAATCAGGTTCGTGATATCCGCCGTCGTGAACGGGCCGGCGCTACCGCTGACGGCGGACACCGTGTTCATGCCGGTGCTGTTGGCCAGCCCCTTGGGCTGACTCGTGCCGTTGCCGTTGGCAATCGCATAGTCCACCTGCTCCGCGTGCTTCATCCCCATTCGTTGGGTGATCTCGCGACCGACGTTCACCGGCGAATCGGCGATCAGATTGCGGCCGACCGTGATGGCCATAACGAGATCGAACACCGCATTGTCCAACAGGCCCACGAGCGAGTCGGTCGTGTCCAGCGAGACCGAGGCGCCCGAGCCTTCCGACGGCGCGCCCTGCCAGGTGGCGGACACGTTCCCCATAGTCGTGAGATGCACGTCGTTGCTGGCGGGCATGTCCCGCATATCGACCATCGGCGCCAGTTCGCCGCTCAAGAGCGGAAAACTGACTACCTCCGAGTCGAACCAGTACGGCACCATCGATGAACCGCCGCTCGTTGAATCAGCGATAAAATCGGTACCTTTCGTTCGCAGCGCGCTCGAAAGCCTCACGCCCCTGGTGTGATACGTGCCGTCCTGCGTCGCGCCGACCCACTGGTGGTCGTTGGCCAGCTCTTTGAGAAGTTCTTCCTCGTGCTCGCTTAACTGCCCGATGCCCGGACAGCCGGCAATCATCTTGGCCTTGAACCACGCCCCGGCCAAAGCGGCGTCTCGCTCGCTCATCGTCTCGATGGCGGCGCCATTGCGATACACGAGTTCGCCGTGCTTGTTTTTCGCTGCGTAGCTCTTGTTCGCGTAGCGAGCACTGGGGGCTTTCACGTCAACTTGGCCGCCGCCACCGAAGGCCGCGGCAGCGATAGCCGACTTGTCCATTTGATTTTCCTTTGGAAGAGAGTTTGAACTTTGAGTGGGAGTGGTGCCCGTTGATTTGGTTGCGGTCGGAGGCGCCGGTTGTTCGCCTGTCGCGAGGGCTGCGATCTTGTCGGCCGGCACGCCAGCATCGGTCAGCATCTTGCGGAATTCGGCCGCGTGCGCTTCGCGCTCCGGCTTACCCTCGGCGTGCAACTCCAACAGCTTTTCGCGGGTGATGGCGCCGCGGCGTAGCTGCTTGCGGGCCAACTCGCCGAACGCTTCGTTCGATGCGTCTTGAGACATGCCCCAATTTGCCACCGCGTACTCTCGAATCGTCATGCTCACCCACTCCGGTTAGTGTTTTCACTCGGCCGGCGACGAAGGACGCCGACCGAGTACACAGGACGCTCTCCGCGGAAAGGTGACGCGGTGCAGCGCGGAGCAGAAACCGCGCTGCGGGAGCTATCTCGTGGTCGTATGTAGTCGTTTTGTAATTCTGGCCTGGCAGTCCCATGACAGCCGGCAAGGAGTGGCGGTGTGCTGGTATGGTAGCAAGTCACTGGCTTGGCACGCCAACAGCGCGCAAAAAAACAGCCGAGTAGGTCGTCGACTTACCCGGCTGCCGTAGACGCCACTCCACCTACCACGCGCGGCATAGAAAGCCGCAGAAGGCGCGACGGCCGAAATTAACACCGTCGCGCCAGGATGTAGTATGGCGTGTCGTTGGCTTGTGACGCTATCGCGAATCGACTTCGGTATTACCGCAGTCATCCGGGAGAACTGGGAAAGATAGGAAGACAGTCTTTAAATCAACTGCGGTAATACCGCAGTTGGAGACGCGAACCGACTTCCGAAATTCGGAAGTTGATTCAATTCCAAATCAACGGCCCGTCGGCATCGTCTAGCCAGTCGTCGCCCAACGGCTGCTTGAACTCGCGAGACGCCAGCACGGCCAGCGCGAGCGCCGTCCCCAAGTCGGCATGGCCTTCGGTGTTGCTGCGCTTGGCGGCCAGCCGCATGCCGTAGGACTTCTCCACGATCGACATGCGGCGCAGGTCGGCGATCAGTTGCTCGTGCGCGAACAGTTCCACGTTGTTGTCCGCGAACTCTTCCAGCATCGCGCTCGCCATCGCCACGAGATTGCTGCCGCTGAAGTTGGTTTGCACCATATTGAGCCCGGCGTTCTCCAGCCGCTCGGCCATCAAGGCGGCCTCCCACGGATCGAAGGCCACGGCCGACAACCCGAGCCGCTCATGGATTTCCAGCACGGCGGCCTCGACGTGCGATAGCTTCAGCTTCTTGCCGGGCGTCGGCACCCAATGCCGCACGCAAGCGAGCCGCAGCTTGCCCGTGCCGGCGATGCTGATCACCGTCTCTTCGATTTCCGGGCGGGCCGGCAGCATGTCGAGTTCCCGCATGGCGGCGAAGGCCCGCGACTCCGGTTCGTGCTGGATTTCCTTTTCGATCACCTGATTGCAGCCAACGTGTTTTCCGATCACCACCAGTCCGGTCGTGTCCCGCGATGTCGATAGATCCAATCCGGCGACGAAAATCCAACCCGGCTTCGGACGCTTGACCGGCTTCTGCTTCGGCCGGATCGCAGCGTCGATATCCGCGGGCGGAATGCCCTGCCCGGTGGCGCTCACCCACTGGCCGCCCCACAGCCGGGCAAACCGCTCCCGGCTGTTCCGCTTGCGGGCCGCCGCAATCTCCCGTTCGTCCAGCCACGGCGCGGGCTGAGTGAAAATATGCACGCTCCAGCGGCTGGGATCATCAAGGGCAATCTGGCGCCATTGCTCTTGCCAGGTCCGGACGTGGCCGGAGTTCGTCGCGATGACCACGAGTCCATTGGGCACTTTGGACGCATTGTCCATCAAGGTTTCTGCGAACTCGCGATTCTTATGATGAGTCAACTCGTTGATCACCAGCACGTCAGGGCGTGCGCCATGCGAGCCCGGCGCATCGGCCGCAATGATATCCACCCGCGGGCCGCCACCCGGCCGCTTGCTCAAAATGGCCATCGTTTGGATTTCAACGAACTCGCCGAGCCAAGGATTGTCGTGGATCAGCTTCCGGGCGGCCTTGCGCAGCTCGTCCGCCTGATCCTGATCGACGGCGCCCACTTGGATCGTCAACAGCCGCGAGCAAAACGCCGCGAGCCACAGCAAGCAGACAGCCAGGTCGGAATCTTTGCTTGAGCCCTTGGTGGCCTCCCACCAGTAGCGGCCGATCGCTGGTTTCTCGCCGCGGGCCACGGCCAGCAGCGCCGGATTGATCGCAGCGAACCGTTCGCGCTGGAAGTCCGCCATGACTTCGCAGAACGGCCGCTTGCCGCGTGGCGTGTCGATCAGCAGCGAGGCCTGAAAGGCCGCCGGGTCGGATGCCATTGCGCGAAACTGTTGGTCGTTCATTGCGTTACCTCTTTCGCTTAGTTTATGCGGCGTCGATCAGTCCTTGGAGCGCATTTGTGACCGTCCGGCGCTTGCCCTCTAGGTAGGTGGCGTCTTCCCGCTCGCGGTCCAGCTCACCATCGAACGCCGCGATGTCAAGCACGCTGTCGATGGCTGCCTCCAGCTCGCTTTGCAATGTCGCCGGCGACAGCGCCTCGACCTCATAGACGTTTTCGCCGTGCCGCTCGACGAACGTCGCGTAGGTCGCCGACCCTTGCTTGGCTTTGAGCGCCGGCGGCAAGGCATACCGCTCGACTTGCTCGGCGGTCAGCGCCACCCTGACGGCGTGTACCGACCCAACGCCAAAATCGTCGCGTAGACTCCGCGCGAAAGAGTGAGCAATCGCCTCGCCGTCCGGGTCGTGGTCGCTGATGATGAGCACGATGAGCTTTTCCTTGCCGCTCGCCAGATACCGACGGACCATATCGGCCCGCGGCGGCAAAGACGCAAACCCGCGGCCCGACGTAACGGGAATGCAGTACCGCTCGGCGACCGGCTTGATAATTCCTGACTCTATCGGATTGCGGGTGTGACTTGAAAAAGCCGGGTTTTCAGTGAACGCCTGATTCGTCATCCTTCTGCTGACCAAAGTAGGAGGATGCGAGAATGGACGCTCGCCCGAAGACCCGGCGTCTGAATCGTG
>DATKRK010000023.1:0-7443 GCA_035532215.1 Pirellulales bacterium
ATGTTCTGAAACACGGCTTCCGCCTTGCCAATCGATTCCATTTGCGCGATCATGACATGGACCTCCGTGGATGGATGGGTGATTTTTCACTACCTCTCATCCTACTGCGGAGGTCGCTTCTTTTCATGCTAGCACTCGCCGTGCAATGCATTGCTGCTCAATGACTTGTGGCAAGAGGTGGGCGAGTTGCAACCAAGGACTTTGAGATAATGGCATTCGTTATCGTCGATGGCGATCCACAAAGAGCCGTCACTTCTTAGGAGGTTACGTAACAGTTCGAGCCGGTCTCGCATCAATGAAAGCCAAAGCGAGTGCTCGATCCCATCTTCGTAATGGGTGAATGCTGACCCCGTGTTGTACGGAGGATCGATAAAAACGCATTTAACCTTGCCCGTGAACTCCTGCTCTAACGCCTTCAGTGCAAGCAGGTTGTCGCCGAAGATCAGCCGGTTATCGAACACGTCATGGTCGGTCACCCGCTGCGCGGCGTGATACGACTTGCCGGGGTCTTCCAGCAGAATGCGCGGCTCCAACTTCGGCCGGTTCTCCTTGCCGATCCAGGTGAGTTCCAATTTCGTTTTGGCCATAGTGTTCCGTGTGATCTTATCCCCCCGCCCCTTGAGACCGCCATCCTTTCTCTGACGTCAGTGCCAAACGGGGTGCTGGTCCCAGTCCTGTGGCATGCCCATGCACGCGAGTGAATGGGGCGCGTTCGGTGGTGCCCTGAGCAGTGCGTGCAGGCGATCCTGCCAGTCGTCGGCAAACCCGCCGGTGGCCGGACATGCATTCAAGAGCTGCTGCATGACGCAGAGCGTCGAGAACAGTCGGTCGTTGCCGGGCATCAGCGGCGGCTGCCATGCCTTGCCCTGCGGCAGCGTGGCCTTCATCGCCCACACCCGATCCCAGAGCCGCGCATGGTGGGCGCAGAGATTGCGGACGTAGACCAGGTGCAGCAGGATCGTGCCGAAGGCGACCGCTTGCAGGCGGTATCGTGACGAGATGGCCTGCTGGTCGCGGCGATGCATTCCCCGGAACATGCGGACGAGCATGCCGAAGGACATGACCTCGGTGAGCATCCAGATGGGGAGGTCCGGATACTCGGCATAGTTCGCGCGGAAGTGCTTAATGAAGAGTTCGCTGGAACGGTCGGCCTCTTCTCGAAGACGGACCATGAAGTCGGCGTGGTCGAAGCGACCGAAGAAGTTGGCAGCGTCGGTATGCCCGAAAGCGCCGTGCGTCTGCCCGAAGTGGTACGCGAGCCACGCCCGGACGTCGATTTCAATGACTTCAAGCGCCTCGGTGAGCAGGTCGCGGAGCGCCACGTCGAACGCGTAGGCGCCGGTGATGTCCTCGAACGTGACGCCCTGGGGAAAGGAATGCCGCGGCTGCTCGAAGGCCAGACAGTACCCGCTGAAGCGGTAGTAATTGACGTGCGACAGGAACCGCTCGGCCGCGGCCGGGTCGGCGACGGTGAGGCCGCGCGACCGGAGCTTGGCCACCTGATCGGCGTGGGACAGCCAGGGCTTCTGATACGAGGGCCGCTGGGCGGGCGGTTGCGTGCTCATGCTGCAACCTTCCCCGGCCAAGCCGGACGGGCGCAAAAAAAGAACCCGTCCTTGATGCACGTCACCTTCCGAAGAAGGGAGCGGTGCGACGGGTGTGATAACCCAATACTAGCGGACGATGGGCGCGCTGGCAAGGGACGTATCGGCATTTCGGCCGTGCCGGATGAGCAATTCTGCCGCAAGAAAGGCGTGCGCCGTTGCGCATTGTGCAGGCGTACGAGAGGTTGCGGGCGCTCGGCGCAGCCGGCCGTCGGACAGGGGGTGGAGGGCATCGGGCGGGACATAGTCTACGCGAGCCTCCAGCGGAACGTGAAGAGATGCTGCCGGGACGTCTGCTGCTGGAGCTTGGCTTCCACGTCGGCGATCAATGAATCCTTGCGTTGCTCAATGTCGTCTTGGGCGTTGAAGAGTGTGCGCTTCTGGTGGTTGCGCTGCTGCTCCAGCTCATTGACCCGCTTCTGGGCGGCGACCTTGCTCTGCAGATCGCCGGCGAGTCGCTTGGCCTTCTTCGCCTCGCGAATCTCGATCTCGATCGACTTGAGCTCGCGCTCCAGATTCTCCTTCAAATCGTCCGCCCACCGGTCGAGCTTGTCGGACTCGGCGTCGAAGAACGTCTCGTTGCGCACCTGCGTGTCGGCGCGAGGATGCGACCGGCCTGCGACGTGAGGGCCGCATCAAGCCGGGCCTCGTGGGCATCGTCGAGAGACACCTCGCTTCCCACGTCTGCCGGAATGGTCAGGAGCTTTTCGCACGTTTCGCGGTCGAGGATGAGGCCGTCGTCGGTGACGCCGGTGAGAAGGATCGTTTCCTCGGTATCGAGCGAGGCCACGGTGAGTTGCTCGGCGCGCAGCCACCCGGACTGGCCGCGCAGTCGCTCAACGAGCGTGATACGCGCACCACGGCGGGCATAGTCGAGGTGCAGCTCCCGCGGCGGGAGGGATCGCGTCTTCGCCTGGTTTATCAGGCTCTCTGCGAGCGGGTGGCCGGGGCGGTAGTGAAAATCCCCATCCTGCTCTCCATCGCGTTCGCGCTCCTGGGGCGGCTGGAGCCGGTAGCGACCCAGTGCAATGCCGACGGGCGGCAGTCCATCCGGGAGGCGGTTGAGCGTAAAGCGATGGTTGCTGACGTCGAAGTCCGCATGCCCGTCGAGTTCGGTTGCGGTCAAGGCCCAGAGCCAGTCCTCGTACCGGTCGAGGCGCTGCCGGGTTTCGGTCTGGCGGAGCCGCAATTTGTGATGCACGTCCTCGTCGAAGTTTTCGAGTAGTTTCGTGCGCGCCTCCCGCAGGGTGGCGGAAATTTGCTCGTCGAGGTCGCGCTGGAGCTGATCGAACGCTTTCTCGATGTCGTCGGCGCTGCGGCACCGCTTGTAAATGTCGTTGATGCGCTTCTCGATGTCGATGCCCGATTCCAGTGCGCCGAGCACTTCGTCCGACGCACCGAACACGCCGTCGAAGAGTTTGAACTTTTCATTGAGCAATTCAAAGACCCGCTGGTCCGCTTCGTTGGCGCGGTTCACGAAGTTGATGACCACCACGTCGTGCTTCTGCCCGTAGCGATGGCAGCGGCCGATCCGCTGTTCGATGCGCTGCGGGTTCCACGGCAGATCGTAGTTCACGACGAGCGAGCAGAACTGGAGGTTGACGCCTTCCGCGGCGGACTCCGTGGCAATCATGATCGACGAGCGATCGGCAAATTCTTCCACGAGCGCCGAGCGCATGTCGGCGGTGGGGGAGCCGCTGACGCACTCCTGGCCGTCGTGCCGCTTCAGCCACTCCTGATAGGTGCGTTTGGAATCCGGATCGGTGTTCGTGCCGTTGAAGAGGACGATGCTGCCGGCATAGCCGTTGGCTTCGAGCAAGCCACGCAAGTAGGTCTGCGTGCGGCGCGATTCGGTGAAGATCAGCGCTTTGGGCTTCGCCCCGAGCTCGACCGCCTTCGCAAACCCGAGGCGCAGCGCTTTGAGCAGGGATTCGCCCTTGGCGTTCTGCTGGATCGACTGCGCGAGCGTCTTATAACCGGCCAGTTCCTGCGCTTCGGCGCGGAGGCTTTTGAGGAGGTCGGCCGGCGGCGAGACAGGCGCCTCGGGAGTCGCCGACACGTCGGTGCCGGGCTGGTCCGTCTCCGCCCATTCGTCCTCAATCGCTTCCGTCTGCTCGAAGTCGTCACCGATCACCTCGGCAACGTGCTCACTGTTCTCGGCCTGGGCGGCGGTCTCCAGCTTCCTCAGCCGGCCGATCATCGTGTCGAGGGTCGCGGCGATGGCGAACGACGACGACGCCAAAATCTTGCGGAGCACCAACTCGATGAGCTGGCGCTGGCTGTTCGGAAGCGCATGCAGGTTCTCGCGCTGCAGGTAGGCGGAGACGAGTTCGTAGAGCTGCTGTTCGTCGCGCGACGGCGTGAAGTCTTCAGTGATGGGGATGCGGCGCGTGTAGCGGACGTATTCGACGACCTGCTTACGCAACGTGCGCTGGCAGATCGGGGCCAGCCTCGCCCGCAGGTTCGCGAGCGTGCCGGCCGTCAGCGTGTCGGACTTTTTGCCGTAGAGATCCCGGAATGAATCCTCGCTGCCGAAGACGTGCTCGTCGACGAAGGTCACGAGGCCGTAGAGTTCCATCAGCGAATTCTGCAAGGGCGTCGCGGTGAGCAGCACCTTCGGCCGGCCGCGGATGGCGTCGCGCAGCGCTCGGGCGATCTTGTTATCCTTCTTATACACGTTGCGGAGCCGGTGGGCTTCGTCGATGACGACCAAATCCCACGGGATGGCCGCCACGTCGGCGGCCTTGGCGCGGGCGAAGTGATAGGAGCAGATGACGACCTGGTTTTGCTGCTGAAACGGCGACGGCGATTTCCGGGAGAGTTCACGGAAGTTCTTCGACTCCAAGATGACCGATGGAATGAAGAATTTCTCGGCGAGTTCCTGGCTCCACTGCTTGCGCAGCGACGCGGGAACGATCACGAGGATGCGCCGTTTCTTTTCGGCCCACAGTTGGCTGATGATGATGCCGGCCTCGATGGTCTTTCCCAGCCCTACCTCATCGGCGAGAATCGCGCCGCGCGAGAGGGGAGAGCGGAAGGCGAAGAGGGCTGCATCCACCTGATGCGGGTTGAGATCAACGGTCGCGTTGCTGAGCGATTGAGCCAGCTTGTCCGCCTGGTCGGCCCCGACTTTTTTCGTGAGTTCGTACGCGAGGTATTTGGAGTGATAGGCGGTGAACGGCGGCGTCGCTGCCGCTTCGATCACCGGGGAAAAGCGGGTCGCGGTAGGCTGTGCGTCAAAGCCGGCATCGTCGGTTGCTGTGCCGGGGTCGGGATCGTGCGGCCCTTCAAAGGCATCTTCCGGTCGCCCGAACGGATGAAACCAGACCGGCTGCGGCTGCTCGCGTGGCGCGAGCGGCGGATCCAGCCGCACGGGGTTTGCCAGGCGCCACTCGTACTCGCCGTCGCTGCCGACGCAATCCACGATCTCTACCGTGCCGACGATCATGCCGCGGGGGACGTGGACGAGCGGCGATCCTAGCAATCGCGTGATTTCCGCGTCGTCGAGGTCGGCGCTGCCGAGGGAAGCGTAGATGTACACGCGGCCGCGCCTCTTGGTCGGGTGCGAGCGGTATTCGACGGTTTTCTCGCCGCGCACGATCAATTCCGCCCACGGCTGGCGGATGCTGAGCGCCTTGAGTTGTTCGTGGGTTGAGTTCATGGCGAGGGAGGCTCCCGGCGCGCAGCGGGACTGGCGGATGGACGGGAAAGTCGGAAGAAGCCGGCCGCGCACTGCTTATCTGCTGGTGATCCCATCGCTGCCCACGATCCGTTTCTCGGGATTTGCGGGTGACCTTTGGATCGGCTGGGCTGGAAGCACCCCCGCCGCTCCATGAGGGGGGAAGCTGGTTGAGCCGGCATTATGGCGTCATGGTTGTGGAAAGTCCACCACCCGTCGGCGACTCGGACGAAGCGAGGTTTGAACCATTCGGGAATGCCGAATAGTTGCATCACGCGGCCGATCATCAGTGCGTGCTGTGTGGTCAACGCCAGCCGATCTTTGCGGTGGATTCGATCGGTCTCTGACGAGAGCTCGGACGGGCCGGTTTCATGCGGTGGTGCCGACAGAATGGCATTAGAGGTAATGAGAGGTCGCTGTCGGCAAGGCAAGCGATGCGGGGCGAAGGCACAGACCGCCTTCAACATGAAAGAGGTCGTTGAGCCCTTCCAAGATCGGCAAAAAGGTTCGTGGGAACTGGCTCGGCGGAAACGGAATATATTCGTGGTCCGCGAGCAGCCCCTCCTTCAGCGCGACAGCTTCCTGCAGGAGAATGAAGAGCTGTTTTCTAAGCGCGGCGGCCGTCGCCAACTCTTGCGTGATCCATGTGAAATCTTGCTGTGGGGTCACGATCGCGAAAAACAAGTCGTGAGCCGCAAGACGAGATTTCACTTTGTCAGAGACGCTCGACGGAGAGAATGCCCGGCCCGATTGGGAACGAATCCCGAGCAGACCAAGAAATCGCGCGAGCTCGTTGGCGTATGCGGTTCCATCGTCCGTGAAACCGTGGGCAATAAACGCGCTGAGGAGGAGGCGACTCGAGCTGTTCAAGGTCAGCGGCTCCAAGGATAACAGAGTTGCCAAGGCATCGAGAATCTGCTCGGGCTGCTGACTCTTGTCGATACTGATTGAAATGCGATCATTGGTGCGTGTCTCAAGCTGAAACATTTCCCCCGACTCAGAATTGAGTGCGATCCACATGTTCAGTGGCTGCCCTTTTTTCACAACGATTGAATCAACCTCTGCCATGTCATAAACGGAGTAGTATTCGGATTCGTAATAAATGCAATAGTTTGCGTAGGAGAAAGCCCAAGAGAACGAGCTGCCCAAAAGATCGCGGAGGCCGCGAATGTGGGCGGTACTAATCGGCTTCTTTACGTAAAAGCGAGTCAGATGCATAAAGACAGGCTCAAAGAATTGTAGGGATTGATTTCAAACTGATTGCGCCATGGCGGACTCGCATTGCGAGGTTCCATCGCGGGGCGGCGCGAATGAGATCATCGTAGGCGAATCAGCGGTCGAGAATCGCCTCCGACGTGAGCCGCTCCAGTTGCCGTTCCACCGCCGCCAGTTCGCGATGCACGGGGCGGACGTCCCGCTCTCAACGCTGCTCACGATGCCGGCAAGCCAGTGGCCGATGCGCCGATCCATGCGGTGAACCTCCTCCCGGTGGACGTCGGCAAGCATCTATGTCCCGCTTGAATGCTCTGCACGTTACATGGCGGCAGGATACTGGATAAGGACCAGAGCGCCGAGAGGGCGGACGATAGTTTTTCTTGCGCCTGCTGAGAACGATGGCGCAGTGGTTTTGAGCAAACGCTCGCCAAAACGGCCCCATGCCTGCGCATGGGGCGGTCTGAGAGCGGTGGATTTTCCTTATCAGTAGGGGGTTTCCTGGTCGTCGTCGGCTTGCTCGCGATCGCCCTCGCCGGGGAGCGGCGTCGTGTAGCAGTATTCCTGTGCCTGCTGCAACGCGAAGATCAACGCGGGAAGGTCGCTGGGGCGGAAAGACGGGGCGTCCTTCCACTGGTTCGACTCCTTGTCGAAGTAGCGGCGGGGTGCCACGGTAATCGACCGAAGCTCTTTGGTGCCCGCGTCAGTCTCGACCGAATTCATCCAGATGGCGACTCCAATGCCGCCGGCAAACGGGCCAATCTTTTTCTCTGGGGGGCGTGCCCCCTTATTTCTCGTGGTTGCCATAGTTCAAGTTTCGCGGTTTTCGCCAGGCAATTTCGGTCGAATTGAAATCGGCCTCCGTGCCAAAAACGGGTAAACCTGTGGTGAATTCAACTTCCCAGGCAACCTGCGGCAAGGAGGCCGAACGTGCAAGTTACTTCATCT
>DATKRK010000024.1:0-8169 GCA_035532215.1 Pirellulales bacterium
GGGCGTGGAATTCGCGATCCAACGCGCCCAAAGCAGCAGCTCCGATGCGCAGAATCGCCTTCCGCGAACATCTTCGTCCCAGGTCCCCGCCTCTCCAGCCTTGGCTTTCCGACGAATAACGGGTTTCCCGACAGGCACTAGATAGGCGGCTTCATCCTCAGCCGGCAGAACTTCGCGCAGCTCGCCGACTATAAGCAACTGCCCGGCGGCCCCGAGCCGCATGAGAGCGGGAGTGCTGGGATCGCGTGCTCCGTTGGATAGGGCCCGAATGATGGCGCCGTAGGCCGGCATGTCGGCATCGGTCAGCCCCTCGCAATACACGCGGTCTGCGCCGTGGTCTCGAATCAGGCCGCGCAACAGCGCTCGCTGGCTGGCCTGCACCCGCCGCGTGATTGCCAGCCACTCCTCGTAATCTGCGGCAATTTCCGCGTCGGTGACCGTGTCGCCGTACTCGTCACGCACGTCGAGGACGAAGTCGTCGAAATCGACGACATGAATGTTGGCGACGTGGATGATGCGATGCGTTGGATGGGGCGGGGAGACCAGTTGCTCGACACGCTCGACGCAATCGGACGTGCGCAGAAGGCAAGCGGCATCGGACTGGAGATCGGCGAGCGTGCCGCGACATAGTGTGCTCGGCCGGCTGACCAGCAAGAGGCCGCCGAGGGGCAGGAGCAGGCAGCAGAGGCTCGATGCCGCCACGCGATTCACTGTCGGTCTCCCAGAAGCGACGGTCGCCCGACACGACCTGCACCCGGGCCGACCGTCGCTCCATCGTACTGCACGGTGGCAGTGTCGGCGAGATTCGATTTCCTGCAAGAAGCCCCTCTCGGCGAGAGGGGCGGTGTTGCTCGGGCGGCTTGGAGCTAGAAGTATCCAGGGTCTTCGACGGTTTTGCCCACGGTATCTTTCAGGAACTCATAGGCTTCCCAAATCATGTCTTGCACCGTGCGGTGTGCGCAGCGGACCGTGCCATCGGTCTGCTTGCAGGGACAGGGAACCCAGCCAAACGTTGCCGCCGCGCCGGCATAATCCCAATCCGATTGCAGCAGGATCGAATGGCCGTTTTCCGCAACGATGCGGAACCACGACGTGGGCTTCCCGCGCCAGTGCGCATAGGCAAGCGTGATCTGCATGGACCTCTCCTTTCGTGTGAATGAGCGCCGGAGCAAGGAGAGAGTGAACCGGAGCGCTCGCCGGCGCAAGCTCGGTGGTCTGCCAGCGGAGGCGATGCCTGTTCGAAGACAGCCAATCGGCTGTCGGACTGCCGGTTCGGGTCGTGCTTGGGAAGCAGAAGGAGGGGTTCGTTGGCGTGCCTGTCCCTGCGAGCGGCCGGTCGCCGACATACCAATGATCCTACAGTCCGAGCGACGCCTTGAGGCAGTCGTCGATCTGCTGCATCATCGCAGGGGAAAGCCGACCGATGACGCGATTGATGAGGCGTTGATGGAGCGTGATTAAATGCTCGCACTTGACGGCGGACGTGTGCAGGAGCCCGGCCTGCTGGCCGTCGGGCGTCGTGATGTCAACGAGAAGCTGCGTCGCTTCCAGCGAGGCCCGATGCGTGGTGCTGGTGATAAGGGCGAGGATCACGTCCTGCAGCCGGCGGTTATTCACGTCGTTTTGCACGACGAGCGCCGGCCGTACTTTGGCGCCGCTGCCATCGGAGTACGGAAGTTCGGCCAGAACGATGTCACCGCGGGAAACAGGCATCGTCAGCGGCGGAGTTCGTCGTAGCGATCGTAGTCGTCCATGGCGGCGTCGCCCCATCCCGCTCGCATCGCCGATTCCATCTGCGCCGGATACGTCTGAGCTAGATCGTCTTCCTGCTCCAGAAGCGCCTTGATCCGCTCGTACTGCTCTGCCGCCAGCAGGACGTAAGCCTTGTTGGTGCGCGGATCGACGATCCGCGGCGGAGTCTCTGCCTGCGCGTCCAGTGCCTGCTGCAATTCCGGGCTGAGTTCGATCATATCCAAATTCTATCGCGTCCTGAATTGAATCGGCAAGCAAATCAACCGCCATTCGCGATCTTCGACAGTGTTTCGAAGCTGACCCACGGCCGGCGGCGACTTGTGGTGGCGAGGGGAGCGCAGCGGGATTGCCGTACCGCGATGACTGACAGGAAGACGCAAGCCGGTCTTTTCGAGACCGATTGCGCAGGGGATGACCACCGAGGCACTGTGCTCCTGCTTGAGGGCTGCTCTTTCACTTTTCAGGAGACTGGTGCGATGAAGAAGATTTCGTGCTGGGCCGACCTGCGGCCGTATGGGTTTGATGTGCTCACCGGCGAAGCATGCGGGCTCATGTACCGCGTGCTGCTCGATGTCACGGAACACGGCCGGAAGGTCATCGGTAAATGCTTCGGCATGCCGGAGCCGCGGCTCGCCGAGGCGTGGAATAGGGGGGACCCAAAGGATCCGCACGTCGGGTCGATCATGCTGTCCCCGGAGCTGCTCGCGCCGATCGGCGTTTTCGCGCTCCTGGAATCTGGCTGCAAAGAAGTCTGGCTCTACGCCAACGGCAGCCTGCGCGGCATCGAGCCGGCCGATACGGAGGAACTGATCGACCGCTGCCGTGGGATGGCACCGGAAGCACACGTGCGGACGCTGCGCTATGGCGGCACGGCCGGCGACCGCAACGTGCATACGATGACCGGGAGGGTCGAATGAAGATCACGATCGAATCCGGCCCCGGTTTTTCGTTCCTGCTGCGGTCGGAAAACGGCACGACGCGGCTGGTCCAGACCGACAGGGAATTCCCGCTCGTGGCGAAATCGCTCGGCTGGGCGAGCGTCGATGAAGAGTCTGGCGACGACGCTTGGGACGCCTACGAGTTTCTCGAACGGCACCTCGGCGAAAGCATCGACGATCCCGGCTACTTTTAGCCCTCGGGCAGCGCCCCCTTTCGCGAGGAAGGGGGCGGCTTTTGCCGATGGCCGGCACGGCGCCAAACACGACGCCTGCAAACGTTGCCGTCCTCCACGAGTCGCTCTACGATGCTGCCCGATGGGTGCATCGGACGTGCCCGGCCGGGAGGAACGATCGGTCCAGCGGTCGCTCTTCGGCGAGGAACCGGTGGCGCCGGCTGCCGATGCATCGGCCTTCCACGGCTGCCACGTGCATCGCATCCGCCCGCCGGTCAAAGCCCACGGCGGCAAATACTATCTCGCCCCGAAGATCGTGCCGATTCTCTTGGACGTCCGCGCGAAAGTCACCGAGTATCTGGAGCCCTGCGCCTTCGGGGCGTCGGTGTTCCTCGCGATGCCGCGAATGAAAAGGGAGATTCTCGGCGACATCAACCCCGGCGTGGTCGCGCTCTGGACGGTGCTCTCGCAAAAGGAGCCGGCAGCCGAGCTCTCTCGACGCCTGGCGGCGGCCGCCTACGATCAAAACACGTTCGAGGCGGCGAAGGGGGAGACGAGCGCAAATCTGATCGAACAGGCGACCCGATTCCTCATCCGCTGCCGCTTCTCGCGCGGGGGTCTCGGCAAAGATTTTGCCTGGTCGGAGCGACTGCGCGGCGGGCGGCCCGGCGACGAGAACGCCTGGCACACGTTCCGGGAGAAGGAACTGCCGAAGATCATCGCCCGCGCCCGCGGCGTCGAGGTGCGAAGCGACCCCTGCTGGAAAACGGTCTGGGAAAGCCGCGACAAAATCCAGCGGCTGATCTACGCGGATCCGCCCTACATGCCCAAGACCCGGACGGCGAAGACCGCCTACGGCCCGTTTGAAATGACGCCGTTCCAGCACCTGCGCCTCATCACGGCGCTTCGCTCGCACGAGGGGCCGGCCGCGATCAGCGGCTACCGGTGCGACGAGTATGACCGCTGGCTGCACAACTGGCGGCGGTTCGACTTCGAGATGCCGAATAACGCGGGGCAGAGCAAGCGAAAGCAACGGCGCCGGGAGTCGCTGTGGATCAACTGGTGAGTCGCTCGGTAGGGGTTACAGAACAAGCCCCGTGCATCGCACGGGGCGTGGGCGTCAGTCGCCTTCCTCCTCTTCCATGCGAGCGGCCATGTAGGGGATGTAGTATTTGACGCAGCCGTCGCCGAAGGCGTCGGTCTCGACGTCATAGGTGTCGCCGCACTCTTCGCATTCGACGGTCATCGTCACGTCATCGGCGTCGATGATCGTCAGCGATCCCTTGCAAATGCGGCACGTGCCGTCTACGCGATCTACACGCATTTCATTGTCTCCGGTGGTTGAAAGAGAGGGGAGCGACTGCCCGTATGCCTGCCAAAGCAGGCGAGGGGATCGTGCCGCGGGCGGCCAGCGAAGACAATTGACGGAGGCCATACTCCACGTAAAACGCTCGCAAGGAGCACTTGCTTGACCGGCGCGTACCGCATTCGTCGGCGGACGATGCCAGCGCCATTTGCTCGTGTCAGGTTGCCGCGCGTGCGGCTCTCGATGGGCTCGGGAGGGAATCAACGAGCGGAGTGAGGAGATGCCGATCGATCCAGGTGATAACGGGCACGCAGACGGCGTCGCCGAAGCCGAAGAGATTCTGATTGGCGTTTTCGAGGAGGGGGAAGTCATCGGCACCCTGCAGCCGGGCGTATTCGCGTGGCGACATCCATCGCATGCGCACCCTCCCCTGATCCACGACGACGACGATCTGGCGTGCGCTGCCGCCGCGCGGCGTGCGAAGGCACCCGGCGATGCCATCGACGCGGATTTCCGCGCGCATCGCATGGTTCCTCGTTCGCCGGTACATGGTTCCGATGTGCGTGCCGCCCTGGGCGCGCAGAAGAGCAAGCCGGTTTCGGTGCAGGTCGTTCATCATGTCGCTGTGCCTGGCCACGGCGGACGCGTCCCACCACTCTTGCTCGTCGCCCGCGTCGATCACGTCTGCGAGGGTTTTTCGTCGCGGCGATGGGACCGAGAGGTCGAGCCCCATCCAACCCGTCGAAAGCGAGACAGTTTGCATCAGGCGGAAAAGTTCGCGCGGGCGCAACGCGAGGGATTGGCGGTCGATGGCACGACGCCAGCGGTCGGCAAAGGACTCCGGCGACAGCGGGGCCGTTGTCGGGGTCGCTACCTCGCTGCGATGCAGTCCCACCACGAACACGCGGGGCCGGCTTTGGGGAACGAAGTGCCGGGCGTCGAGGACGAACGCGTCGAGCCAGTAACCCAGGTCCGCGAGGGCGTGCATGGCCGTCGCAAAATCCTTGCCGCCGCGGGACGTAATGAAACCGGGAACGTTTTCCAGTAGCACCAGCGCCGGGCGGCGGTCCGCAAGCGAGCGGAGCGCCTCGACGAAGCCGAAGAAGGCGGAGGAATGCTCGCCGCGCAGGCCGCAACCGCTTCCCGCGAGCGAAAGGTCGATACAGGGAAACGAGGCCGTGGCCAGGAGCGGGGCGCACCGAATGCGCGCGAGAACCTCCTGCGTGTTCCAAACGTCGCCGAGGTGAAACTCCTTGGATTTTCCGAAGCGAGCTTCGTACATGCGGCGTTTGGCCGGGTCGATGTCGTTGGCGTATGCGCAATCCCAGCCGGAGACTCGCAGCCCCTCCCGCACTAACCCAATGCCGGCAAAGAATTCGCAGAAGGTTTTCTGGCGGCGCGGTCGGCTGCCAGCGGCAGGGCGATCCGGCGGAGGGCCGTCTGACGCACTCTCGACGAAAGCAGGGAGCGGGCCGGTGCGTGCCCGTCGCGGACGCATACGTGCGGGCGCCATCGTAGCGCGGCTGCGTTTGGAAGGCGAGGGGAGCCTGCTCCGGCGGATCACCGACAACAATTGCCGACGGACGCCGTCTCCCTCGTCTGGCACCCTCTCGCCGCGCGCCACGAAACACTACCGAAGGCGGTCGCCAGACCTGCGGCCGCGCGCCGCGTGCAGGCGGCTCGACGCGCGCTTCAGACTGAGCGGGATCGCCGTCCGCTTTTTGCCGAACAAATCGCGCAGCAGCAGCCGGCGCACGAGGAGCGCGTGCGGATGATCGACGCCGCGCAAGTCGCGCACTGGCGGCGCATCCGCGATCACGCGGCACGTATCTGGCGGGCGGCACGGCGCATCCTGTTTTCGCTGCCCGCCGACGAACGGGATCGCTTGCTGGCAGAGTGGCAGGCCGCCCCATATCCCGGCGGAGCGGCGTACTTCGCCGATTTCCTCTGGCAACGAACCGGCCGCAGTGCGTCGATCGAACGGGCGGCAGAGGGCAGGCGATAGGGGCCGTGCAAAAGAGCCCCATGTCTGGCATGGGGCGGATGCTGCATCGCGTGCAGCGGTGACGGTGGCGGCGCTTGCGTCGTCACTGCGTCATTACTCGAGGGTGCTCCAGCACGGCGACGCAGGTAGAAAGCGCAATCAACCGGTCGGCATGCGGCCGGAGACGTCGCCGCACAAGCGGCTTGGGCGGAAAGCCGCCCTGCTTTGAGCCAGTGCAGCAGCTCGATCGCGTGCTCTTCGCCGGCTTTTCCGTCGCCTTCGGCGTGCGCTTCGATCATCTGCTCCCACAGGAGCTGAGGATCCAGCAGGGGATGCGTCATGCCATGCCTCCTCTCGCGGAATGCTCCAGTGCCAGGCGGCAGGTCGCCAGCGCGATCAGGCGATTGGCGGGCGGGCGGAGTTGGCGGCGCCGCACCGTCTGCGGCGGAAATCCGCCTTTCTCCAGCCACTCCAGCAGCGCGGCAGCGTGCTCATCGACAGCGTCCCAGTCATGGTCGCTGTAGGCGTCGAGCATCTGCTCCCAAACGACTTGCGGATCCACAGGAACCCTCCCTTCTTCCGAGGTGTGAAAGACGCGGCGAGTGCCGCCCCTGCGACAGCAGGGAGAAGAAGGATGCCGGAGCAGAGCGTCGAAGGAAAGAAACCGGCGTCGCGAGAAGCCGCGACAGAGGGCGGAACCGCGCTGCGCGCGATGCGCCGCAGGCGAGGGGAGCGCCGAAGCGGGCGCAGGAATCAGCGCTCTTCCTCCGCAAACAATGCGCGCTGCTGCTCTTTCGGTTTGGGTTCGGGATTGGGATCTGCGCCGGGCGCCGGGTGCATGACGACCGATCCGCAGTCGGCGACGGTGTAGCCGCAATTGCGGCAGGCGACGCCCGGAAACTGCGGATCGCCGGTCCATTGGAGGTCGGGCGTATCGCAGCAAAATCCCGGTTCGCCTTCACGGCCGGCCGGGACGGCAGGAGCGGGAGACGGGGCGTTCTGGCACGTCAGGTCATTGGAAGACAAGCGGTTGAGGCGCTCCGCCCAATCGGGAGCGGTCGGATCGCGCGGCATGCTCGTGATCGGCTGGACCGGCGTCCATTCATCGCTGCGGCTATTCTTCTGCCACCATGCTAGCTCGTCGCGGATGGCGTCGAGGATTTGCCGGATGCCGGCCAGTTCCCACTCGACGCCCGCGAGCTTCTCAACGAGGTGCTCGATACTGTTGCCGTCATCGGCAGAAGACTGCGGGTTTCGCTTCATGGAGCGGTTTTCAGGAAGCAGGGCGCTGCACGCTCAGTGGCCCTGGTGCAGCTTCATCACTTCGGTCAGGATCTTACTGAACTCCGCACGGTTGATGGGATCACCGGGGCGGAAGGCGCCGGTGGGGTTGCCGTTTCCGTCGGTGTCTCCGGAGACGATCCCGAGGTTGGTGGCGGTGGCAATGGCGTCGGCGTAGGGCGTGGAGGAGGTAACGTCTTTGTAGACGCCCTTGTAGGGTTGCATCGGGATCTGGAAAGTCTGCAGGACGGCTTCCAGTGCTTCAGCTCTGGACATCGGACGGGTGACGTTGATGGAGAGCGTGTAGGGCGCGAGGTGGAGGGCTTCGGCCTCTGCGATGTAGCCGGCAGACCACTGGTTGCGGGCGGAGCGGTTCTGGGGAGTGTCCGAGGAGGGAGAGAGTCCTGCTCCGAGGATGACCATCTTGGCGACTTGGGCGTAGGTGACGGGATTTGCAGGAATGAAGAGACCGAGGGGATGGCCGTTTCTGTCTTCGTAGCCGGTGACAATGCCTTGGGTGACGAGTTGAGCGATGAAGGGAGCGAACCAAGAGGTTATGGGGACATCCCGGAAGGAGATGGTGGTGTCGTTGACCGTGAGGGAGAGGGAGGGAGACGACGACGTGGAGCTGAAGGAAGGTGCGATGCTTCCGGTTTGCGTTGAGAGATTGAGCGGGAGGATCGACAGCCCGCGGGATCCTCCTCCGCCACCGCCACCGCCACCACCACCACCACC